>WFYJ01000077.1 GCA_015490175.1 Saprospiraceae bacterium
CACAGGGCGCTGAGATTCTGCGTGGTGTCGCCGGAGCTCCAGTTGAAGCTGAAGGTGCCTTGCGGGTTGAGTGCGATACTGCCGTCGCACAGCCCGAAGCAAGAGGCGTCGTGGACGGTGGCGTTGAGCGTGGGGGCCGGCGGACATGCGGAGGCCTGCACGATGACCGAATCGGTCAGGGAGCATCCATTGGCATCGGTGAGGGTGAGGGTGTAGGTTCCGGGCGCGAGTCCGGCGATGGACTGCGTGGTGTCGCCGGTGGACCAGAGGAAGGCGTAGGGCTGGGTGCCTCCGCTGGCATTTGCGGAAGCGGAACCGTCGTTGCAGTTGTAGCAGGACTCGTCGGTGGCGGTGAGGCTCAGGGCGAGGGCGGGCGGCTGAGTGATGGTGAAGGTGTAGTTGAACACACAGCCATAGCCATCAGAGATGGTTAATCCGTAATTGCCCGGACAAAGCCCCGACACTGAAGGTGCCTGGCTGCCCGTACTCCAGTTGTAGGAAACGGGTGCGGCGGCGTTGGCCACACCGGTGATTTGTATCGCACCGTCGCATGCGCCGGCGCATTGCACATTGCTGAGCTGGACGTCGGGTTGAAAATCCATGCACAGGTGCAGCACGAAAGCCTTGCAATAGGTGCCGCCGCGTCCGTCATCCGTTTGCACGAAAATGTAGAAGTCCTGAAAGGATACGTTGGCCACGCTCTGTGCCAGGATCAACTGATTGCCGGAAATGGAGAAGTAGCTGTTGTGCTGGCTCGTATTGCCGGGGCCGGCCACAAGCGCGTATGTGTGGTTGGTGTCGTCGGGATCTATGGTGCTGAAGGTGCCAATGGCGGTACCGACCGGATCGGTCTGGTAAAAAAGTGTATTCGACAGGATGATGTCGGTGGGCGCGTAGTTGAAAAGGGACCAGTAGTAGTCCTTTTTGGACAGTAACACCCATGCGCCGTTCAGGTAGTCATAGCGCGTCCATCCGGTGCGGTTGCCGTTGGCGTCATAGGTATAGTCCGTTTTCTGGTCCAGCACCCAGGTGGTGCCGTTCCACAGGTAGCGAATGCGCTGTACGGGATCTCCGTTGGCATTGTTGGTATAGGAATATTTTCGGGCATAGACCCAGGTGGTGCCGTTCCAGGTGGACACGATGGTCTGGATGCGGAACCCCATCGCATCGTTGGTGTAGTCGTATTTGGTATCGAAGACCCAGGCGGTGCCGTTCCACACCCATCGGATGCGTTGAATGAGGAAGCCATTGGCGTCGTAAGTGTAGGTGTATTTCACCGCCTGGTTCCAGGTGCCCGTGGCGGCGTTCCAGTCGCTTCGAATGCTCTGCGTGCGCAGGTTCTGGGCGTTGTAAGTGTTGTCGTAGAGGTACTTGTTGACCCATGCGGTTCCGTTCCAGTCCTGGCGCAGGCGCGTGATGAGGTTGCCACTGGCATCGTAGGTCAGGGTGTACAGGCGGTCATTGATCCACGAATTGCCGTTCCAGGCGTATTCGATGTAGCTGGTCAACTGGCCAGAAGCGTTGTAGGTGAACACGTCGTGGATGTCGAAAACCCATTGGGTGCCCGACCACACGTAGTTGGTCGTCGAGTCGAGGAGGTACACGTCTTTTCCGGTGCACTGCACGGGGGGCAGCCATTCCAGTTCGGCACTTTCGGACTCGAGGGTTTCAGCCCATGCCAGGGTGGTATTTGCCGAAAGGCAAGATGCCAGACTGATGGAAAAAAGGGTAAAAATTGTTTTCATGGTCGGTCGGTTTTGAGGTTGGTGCAGGAATTGGGTACGCATGATGCCGAAGCGCAGGTTGCCTCAGAGCAAGGCGTCCAGTGCGCCGAGGCCGATGAAGTGTCGGATGTTGTGTCCACAGCCCGCCACCTCGGACAAAAGGTGGCGTTCGTTGATGTGGCGGCCGAAGGTGCGTTGGGCATGAGCAAAAAAGTTGCGGGCGCGCTGCAGACGGGTCAGTCCCTGCAGACGCTCGCGGCAATTGGTGTTGTCGATGCCGGGTGCGTGGGGGTCGTCGTCGAGGGCGCCCACCAGGATGTGCACGTGACGGTGGGGATACTGTGCCCGCAGGCGCTCGGCGCCCACCTGCTTGATATACCCGCAGTTGTGCAGGTCCGAAAGGCCGTACTTGTACCGGTCGTAGCCCGGGCAGTCGGCAGGTACGAACCACAGCCCCGGCCGCTCGGGGTCGGGGCGCTCGGGCGAGAAGTAGAGATAGGTGCCCGCGTTGATGGGCACGAACCGGAAACGGCAGTGCGGATGCCTTTCGGGCAGGGGGCAGGCTGCGGCGTAGCGATGCACCATCTGGCCGCCTGACGAGTGGCCCACAAGCACCACTTCTTCAATGGTACTGTGCTTTCGCAAAATGCGACCCACCAACAAGTCGAGCACCGCAAATGAGCTGATGCGGGCAATCTTCCGGTTGGTGGGCGGGCGCAGGTTTTTGTACCCGTATTTCCAGCCGTTCCATGCCGGGCTCCAACAGGCCCAGGACTCATCCAGGCCAAAGGCCTTCAGGTCGGCCTCGATGAGGAAATGGGGACAGAGGAGCAGGGAGGAGCGTTCCTTTTCGAGTTTGAGGAGGCGTTTGTGCAAGAGCTGATAGAGGCCCCGGGCATTGCGGTCCTTGCCGTGAATGGCCAGCACGAGGCGCCGGGGTTGGCTGACCCCCTCACCGTTGGTGAAAACGGGAAAGAGGGCCTGCCGCTCTTTTGCGTCGGTCAGTCGTACCTGCGCGTTGCCCGGCGTATGGGTCCGATGCCTCATTTTTTGAGGGTTTCTGCAGCGAGGGGGTCTTTGCCCAGCTCCATGAAGCTGTCTGTTTCGAGCCCGCGCAAGGTGCGGGCAGTACTCAGGAGCACAATGGTTTTTTTGCCTTTCTGTCGGTTGAGCCAGTTGACGATCTCGGGGCGCACCTCGGAATGCAATCCTTTCAGGGGCTCTTCGATGAGCAGCACGGGTTTGCGCGTCATCATGGCCCGGACGTATTGCAGCAGTTTTTGCTCTCCCGTCGAGAGGTTGCTGCCCAGCTCGCCGATGGGCGTGTCCAGGTGGAGGCGTTTGCTTTCGGGTAGCTGCCGTTGCAGCCTTTCGAGCAGGCGTGCGGCCCGTTTCCTGTTTTTTTCTTTCTTGTTGTAGCTGACGGCTTCGAAGACGGTTTTTCCCAGCAGGGGGAATTCTGGTGAGATGGCGGTGAGGTGTTTGCGCAAGCTGAAGCCATTGACCTGGCTGATGTCCTGACCATCAATGCGGATACGACCGCTGTGAGGGGCTTCCAGCCCCATGAGCAGGCGAATGAGGGTTGATTTGCCGCTGCCGGAACGTCCGCGAATGTGCCACATTTCGCCCGGCCCGATGGTGAAAAACAAATGGCGGAACAGGGAGGTGTCCTCGTAGTTGATGCTCAGGTCTTCTACTTCTATTTTGCCCTTGACGAAGTGAAAGTCGGGCAGGTGGCTGTCGTCGGCGGCGAGCTGGAGGATGCGCAGCAATTTGTCGATGGAGATGAGGCCCATCTCCCAGATCAACCCGGCGCGCAGCAGCCTGCGGAAAACCGGCATGATGGTCAGAAAAACCAGCACCAGGGCAAGCAGGTTGCCATGCTGCGAGGGAGCGATCGCCTCTTCTCTGGCGGCCACGAACAGGCTCAGTGCAAGGATGAGGTAGAGCAAGGTCGGGACAACGGTGTAAATGAGCTGGTAGATGCGGTGGAAGTCCTTGCCCGCCGCGTAGAGCCTGTCCGACTTTTTGTGAAAACGCGTTCGCTCGGGCGTGAAGCGATTGAACGCGACAATGGTCGCGATGGCCTGCAGGCGTTGACTGACGAAGGCCAGCATGCCGCTGCGCCGGTTGCGGCGCACGACCGATACGCGACGCAATAGGGTATTGAGCACGCGTATGATCAGGGCTGAAAAAAGCAGGCCACAAAAGACCACAATGAAGACCGTGGCATCGAACCACCACATGAAGGCCAGCGCCAGACCCATCACAATCACATCGCTGCCCAGCCGCAACATGCCCTTGGCAAACAGATCCTGCGCGCTTTTCATGTCGCCGCTGTAGCGGAGCAGGTATTTGCCGGTGCCGGACTGCCGGTACACCCCCAGCGGGATGCGCAACTGATGGTCGAAGAGCAGCTCCCGCAGATACTTGCTGAACTGCTCGCCCATGAACGCCGTGCCCAGCCGGAAGCCGTAGCTGAACGCAAACCGCAACAATACCGAAGAGATGAAAAAGATCTGGAAATCCTTCAGCGATTGCCAGAGCCAGGGCGGCAGCAGGAAATCCAATACCTGCGCCCGATGCGAGTGATATCCGAAAAGCAGGTCGAAATACTTGCCGATGCTCACCGGAATGAGGACCGTGAGCAGGCTGGCCACCAAGCCAAGACCGACCACAGCAATGGCTTGGCGCCAATGCCTGCCCAGAAATCCGAAAAACAACTGCTTTCGCGTCATGGCCCCATTCCGTTGCCTGCGCTCATTTCAAGGTGGCCGGGCTCGGTGCTGCGGCCTGATGTACTCCATTGTGCCTGTGGCCGTGCGCCGGCGTGAGGAATCGGGGCACAGAAGCATCCGAGAGGCGGTCCAGCGTCAGTATCGGCAAATCGGTGCGTGAAGCAACCTCATTGATCAAAAGCGGAGCGGCTGTAAACGCACCACACAGTGCCGAGGCCTGCAGGCCGAGCCGGTTGAGTTCTTCGAGACCGGCCAGCGCTCCGAACGAATCGCCCGACGAGAGCAATACGTGATCAACCATCTGGCGGAAGCCCTGGTGGCGCAGCAGCATGGCCGTCTCGCGCTGCAGCAGCCCGTCGGCAATCTCTGCAATGACGTAGTCGGGCTGAACGGTCTCGGCTTCGGTCAGCAGGGTCGCCACAATATCGAGCAGCTCGGGCTCATCGAGCATATAGGTGGACGGGTAGCCCAAGCGCGAAAAGTCGGTCGAAAGGTCGGCGCCGCAGTCGCGCACGAAGGCCCGGTCTTTCGAGAACACCGTACCCGTGAGCTTGACGTAGGCCACCCGCTTGCCGGCCCGGTGCAGGCCGCGTGCCAGGTAAGCCGCCGTGGTGGTCTTGCCGCTGTCCATGCCGGTGCCCAGGCTGAGGATCAGCTTGTAATCTTTCTTTTCGTAGGTGTCGTATGGCACCCTTTCGCGATTCAGATAGCGCGTGTTGATCACCTTGCCCTCGTTGTCGGTGGCATACCCTTCGAGTACGAGCTCCGTGGGTCCGCGCAGGCTCATGCGCTGATGCATCGAGGCCACGACACCGGCGCAGCCTCCTTTCCCGAGGATGTGATACACGGGTTGCCAGCCTTCGGGGATGTACCCTTCAAACTGTTCGCTGGCGTAGCGGTTGCCGAAAGCCAGCATGATGCGGTCGCCGGGGAAGATGTACTTGTTGCTGCCTCGCGTGCCCTGAATGGCGTTGTGCTTGCCAATGCGCTGCACGCTGAAGACGGCCACGTCGCCAACCACGGGCTGGTAGTCCCGGATGATCGTGGGATCCAGGTGGAAAGCTTTCACTTCCCGGCAGATGAGACTTTTCTTGATGTTTTCCATGGTCGCATTTTTTGAAAAAAGTCTTTTGGGGCAGGTTTTTTTATACAGGCCGGTTCTTGCCTTTCAAGAACACACACCCATTGCGTCTATTCTCTCAGGTCGAGCCGTAGCGAGAGCGAAGTGCCGATGATGATGTAGTTGCTGAAGTCGCGCTGAATGGCGGTGCCGGTCTGGTTGGGCACATTGATGTCGCGATAGCGCGTCAACGGGTTGTTGAACTCCTTGTTCCACGTGCCATACAGATTGAATCGAAGGTGTTTGCTGACTTTTGAGCGCAGCCCGAGCGTCAGCCGCGTGCGATGGAAGTCATTGGGCGGCTGGCTGATGATCAGCTCGCCATTTTCGAAATAGTCCACGGGTTTGCCGTCGAGGTAGTAGTACAGGCGCCCTTCGGCATACAGCGCACTTTTGCCCGGCAATCGGTAACGTGTCAGGTAACGGCGTACCTGCCCGATAAAGCGGTAGCGGTATTTGCCTTGCTGCGGGCTGAAGCGCTCCGCCCGCAGTACGTAATTGGTCCATTTGCCGTGGCGTTTTTTGCCGTAGCGCAAGCGCAAACCCGTAATGTGGATCCAGCTCCAGGTGCCGTTCGAGAACTGGAAACGCGTGGGGCGCCAGTAAGCCGTTGCCCGAAAGCGCCGGAGGCCCCGCCATTCCAACTCGATATTCTGTTGCAGAAATTGCAGGCGGGTTGGGAAGTCATAAGCCATCGCGTAGAGTTGGCCGTAACGTACCTGCCAGTCGTCGGCTATCCGGGCACCAAGGCTGAAGTTGTGAAAACTCCTCAGACCCGTGCCCAGTTCCTGGGCCGGTGCTTTTGCCATGCCCAGCAAAAGGATCAGCGACGCCAAAACGGAAAGACGCAGTTTCGAATGCATGATGAAATGTTTTTTGAGTGTACTGAAAAGTATTGCGTCAGTGTGGTGATAAAAAAGTGTATGGCACATTGACATTGAAAAACTTTCGCAGCGTGTATTTGCTCTCCCGATACCCGGAGCAGGCTGTTGTGCAATACTTTTGCGGGGGCTCTTTTCCGGAAGAACAAAAGTCAAAGCTCGATTGATCGGTTTGCATGCCCATTACGCTGTACGGAAAGTTGCGGTTGCCTGACTTGTGTAATCGTTTTCACAAATTGTAGGATGAGTGGTGAACAGGCCAAGTATCTATTCGGAGCACCAGACTTGTAGCCCATACACTATGAACCTTGTGACATGAACCAGCCTGCCCGGATGAACCTGACCCACTCTCGGGTTGCCTCCACGATGCTGCCAAACCGTGGTGACGTGCACCTCGCGCCGGCACAACGGGAAAAATCAGGCATCGAAAAAGGGTAGAGTCCAAAATGATTGGCAATCTGCCAGAGTTGATTAAATTTGGTGCATCACCCGCCACTTCCCTGAACACATCCGTCCCCACAAGGCCAGGCAAGAGATTTTTCATCAAAACACGACATGCTATGAATGGCAAAGCATGGCTCACCGTGCTGGCATTCGTGTTGTGGGCAGGAGGAAGCTGGTACTGGTATGTATGCCGTATCCAGCAATCTTGTTCGCAATGGGGATCCCAGGCATCAGCAGCCAACACCAGCGAATCGCCAAAAGAGGAGACAGCGCCCCCCGGCGTCCCGATTGACCAGCCGTGTCCATATCCACTGGGCGCCCGGTGGTCTTCTCCGGAACTGAGTACGGGGCCGGGTTATGCGCAACTGAAGGACTCCTTGCTACAAGCCCTGGGCGAGGAAAACATCCTCGAGATCGTCGGCATCTGGTATGAAGGCGAACAAGCGCCGCCGGGCCAACCCAACCCGGGCCTGGCCCGTGCCCAGCGCTTTCGCGAAATGCTGGGCGATGCGTTGCCCGACGAGCGCGTCACGATCTCTTCGCGCAGGCTCACCCCGCCCGAAGGCGCGGAGAAGCAATGGATCGAGGCACTGGATTTTAACTTTATCGCGCCCGACAAGCCCGAAGAGGTCGAGATCGTCGAGGTGGAAAACCGCATCGAAGTGCACTTTCCCTTCAATTCAACCCGGGCAGAGATCGACCAGCGCGTGCGGGACTACCTCGAAAAGCTGGCCGCACGCCTCAAGCAAACGGATGAGACCGTCACCATCGTGGGCCATACCGACAACGTGGGAGATGAAGACGACAACTACCGCCTCGGCCTGCAGCGGGCCCGGGCCATGCGCGACGAGCTGGTGCGCAAGGGCGTCGATCCGGCCCGCATCAAGGTGCTGTCCAAAGGGGAAACAGAGCCCATCGCCACCAACGACACCGAACAGGGCCGTCGAAAAAACCGAAGGGCGGAAATCATTCTCGAGTCCGGCGATCAATAAATGAGCCTGCTGAAAAAGTCGAAAAATTGTTCAGACGATGATCTATGGACGATAGACAATGAACAAACTGCGTCCATCTGCGGCTGAAAGCTGCGGTTTCATTGAGTGAGGAACCGAGGAACGAACCGAGGAATTGAACAAATGACTCATGATTCATATCCGTGCAACACCCTGAACCCTGAACTTCTGTATGGCACCTTTTTTCAGGGGCCTCATAAATTTTTTGGAAAACAAAACAGAAAGTCATGAACGAAGCATTCTGGACCCATACGATGGAAATCCTCATCATGGTCGTCGTGGCCTTCCTGCTGGGCGTATTGCTGGGGTATATTCTGTGGTATGCCTTCAAAAAGAAGCACGATGCCCTGCTCAAGGAACATTCCAGCCTCAGGGAGCGATTCCTGACACTGGAAAAGGACCATGTGAGTCTCAAGTATCAGCACGATGAGTTGGAAAAGGACAACAACGGCCTGCGGGCGCGCGTGCGCTCGCTCGAAGCCGACCTGGCGGTAATGGAAACCAAACTGCGCAGGGCACAAAAGGCACTCGAGGAAGCTACCGAGGGGCAGACGCAGGCAAAACAGGATGAACAACCACAGGCACCCGGCGCTGCGGCTTCCGCAGCCGAAGAGGCGCCTGCCGATGACCTCAGAAAAATTGAAGGTATCGGCCCCAAAATCGCCGATCTGTTGCAGCAGGCGGGCATTCGCACCTTTGCCGATCTGGCCAACACCTCGCCCGACCGCATCCGCGAAATACTCGAAGCAGCCGGCAACCGCTACAAAATGCACGATCCTGCCACCTGGCCGCAGCAGGCGCGTCTCGCTGCCGAAGGCAAATGGGACGAGCTCAAGGCCTTGCAGGACCAATTGCACGGGGGCAAGGCCTGAGGCCGTCTGTCTGTGCGCCCATTTTTTCGAAAAAACAGGCCGCAAGGTGAGGCTGTCCGCATTCAGGGCAGCCTCGCTATTTTCCACGACCAGGATCGGCTCCCGTCCGTCAGCCAGAGCAAATAGACGCCTTTCGGCAAATCCGTCAGATCGAGGGTGTGCTGACCTGCTGTCGGGGCGGCGAAGCGGTCTTGCCGCACCATGCGTCCGGCAAGGTCGTAGAGCCGCAGGTGCCACTCTCCCTTTTGCGCAAGCGCCCATTCGAGTGTGATGTGCCCGCGGGTGGGATTTGGCGAAAGCCGAAATACCTCAGTCGGCACTGGCGAGCTGGCGGCGGTTGGCAGCACGGTACGCACATGGGAGACGCAGGTATCTGCATTGCCCGACGAGTCGATGGCGATTACCTGTACCGGAATGAGCGTGTCAGACCAGGTGAATGCCAGTTGGCTGGCCATGAGCGTGTCGATGCCGCAGTTGTCCATGGGCGGCATGAGGGGGGGCGTACTCAGCTGTTCGACGGGGAGCATGATCGTATCATGTGGAGTGTCCAGTTCGACCTGGACGGTGTCGCATTGGAACACGGGAGGCATGGTATCGCTGAGCACAACCTGACTGGTGCACATGGACTGGTTGCCTGAAGGATCGGTCAGGGTCAGGGTGACGAGCCGTGTGCCGATATCCTGACAGTCGAACTGGTCGGGCGCGATGGTGCGGCTGGCGATGCTGCAGTTGTCCGTTGAGCCGTCGTCAACCTGGTTGACCGATAGCGCGACCGTGCCTTCATCATCGAGGAATATGTCGAGCTGCGGCTTGCAAACGGCTGTGGGCGCCGTGTTGTCGATGACGGCAACCTGTGTGACGCACATGGCCTGATTGCCCGAAGGATCGGTCACCCTCAGGCTGACCGGCACCGGCAGCCCCGTGTCGGTGCAGTCCAGGTGATTGGGGACCACCATGCGGTGAGAGATGCCACAGTTGTCGGTGGAGCCCGCATCAATCATGGCGGGCGTGAGGGTGGCGTTTCCACCCGCATCGAGCGGCAACACCAGGTTGGGCACGCAGGCGGCCGTGGGCGGCTGCAAGTCGGACACCGTGACCTGCGTGGCGCACATGGCCTGATTGCCTCCCACATCGGTGACGGTCAGAGTGACCTGGAAAATGCCCGTGGCAGCGCAATTGAAGGCGTTGGGCATGACCTGCATGCTGGCGATGCCGCAGTTGTCGAAGGAACCCAAATCAACCTGCGCGGGGTGGAGCACCGCCACGCCGTTGGCGTTGAGCGGAAGCACGACATTGGGCCGGCACAGCGCCGTGGGCGGCACGTTGTCGAGTACGGTGACGTTGGTTTGGCACCAGTCCAGGTTGCCATCCGCATCTTCAAGGGTGAGGATGACGGCATTCACCCCCACATCGGCACAGGTGAACTTGTTGGGTGCCAGCATGATCGTCGTGGTGCAGTTGAGCTTTGAGCCGGCGTTGACGTCATCGAAGCTGATCGAAGCCATGCCGTTGGCATCGAGCGCCACCTGCAGGGCAGGTATGCAGTGGGCTTCGGGCAGCCCGGAATCTTCCACCGTGACAATAGCCACGCAGGTGCTCGTGTTGCCGGCGGCATCGGTGGCTTGCAGGGTGACCACTTGAGGGCCCAGCGTGTAGCAGTCGAACGCATCCGGCACGACGGTCAGGACGGGTGTGCCGCAATTGTCGGATGAGCCGTCGTCCACATCCGATGGATCAATGTTCTTTTTCAGCGACATGGGGTCGAGTTGCACTGTGATGTCTTTGCATTTGGCCCGGGGCGCCAGCGTGTCCTGCACGGTTACATAGGCAATGCAGGAACTCTGGTTGCCGCTGTCGTCAAACACTTCAAGCAAGACAAATTCGTCTTCATCGCCGCAGTAAAAAAGGTAGGGCGGGATGCCCAGCGACATCGAGTCAATGGCGCAATTGTCCCACGATCCGCCATCCACGTCGGCAGGGGTAATCGTTGCCTGACCGGCGGTGTCGGCAAAAACGGTAATATCGAGGCACAGGGCTACGGGCGGTATGGTGTCCACTGCGGTTATGTGGGCCACACAGTTGCTCTGATTGCCGCTGAGGTCCACCACCGTCAGTTGTACGGGTACGGCATCGCCCTTGACTGCACAGTCTAATTGAGTCGGGCTTACGCCCAGAGCGTCAATGCCACAGTTATCCGTTGAGCCGGCATTTATTGCTGCCGGGGCAAGTGTTGCCACACCCATCGAGTCGAGGTAGATGGTGGCGTCCTGGCAGAGGGCGGCAGGAGGAAGGCTATCTATGGCCATGACGTGGGCCACACAGGTATCTGCATTGCCTGAAGGGTCGGTGACCACGAGTGAGACGGGTACCGCATCGCCTTGGACGGCGCAATCCAGTTCGTCCGGAAAAACTTCCATCGAGGCAATGGCGCAGTTGTCCAGGGAACCCGCGTCAATGTCGGCCGGTGCAATGGATGCCTTTCCCGTGTGGTCGAGAAAGACGGTTGCGATCTGCTCTTCGCACAGGGCCACGGGCGGCAGGTCGTCCACTACCACTATATGGGCGGTGCAGGTGTCCGTATTGCCAGCCCAGTCGATGGCGATGAGTGCCACGGGGATGAGGTCGCCCTTCATCGAGCAGTCCACATATTCAGGCCAGGCAGCCAGTGCAAACAAGGCGCACGAATCGAAGGAACCGGCATCGAGCAAGGCGGGATCCACCAAGGCCGTACCGCCCGTATCCAGTGTGATGGTCACGGGTTCGCTGACGCAAAGCGCTGCCGGCGGCACTTCGTCAATCAGATCCGGATCGTCAAAATCAACCAGGCCGTCGCAGTCGTTGTCTTCGCCGTCGCACACCTCGGGGCCGAACTCGGGGCACACGACCAGCTCCCAGGGCTCTGTGCCGCTCGCCCCATCGTCGGCACTGAAGAACAGACTGCCTCCGATCGAGGCAAAATCGCCCGGAAAGGAGGAATTGGATCCCGGGTTGAGATCAACGACCTGGATCGTTCCTTCCGGATCGCCATCCGAGTACCAGAGCTCGTAGCCCGTACTCCCGTCGTCGGCGCTGAAGAACACTTTCCCGCTCTGCACGGTTATCCCGCCGGGCCAGGACGAGGCAGGCCCAGGCTGGATGTCCTGTACCAGCATGGTGCCCGATACGGTGCCGTCGCTTTTCCAGAGCTCGCGCCCGTGCGCGCCATCTTCTGCAGCGAAAAACAGCAAGCCGTTCAGTTCCGTCAGTTCGAAGGGCATGGACGGGTTGGAGCCTGGATAAATGTCTGTTTCGACGGGCGGCATCATTGGATCATTTTGCAACCAGAGTTCCTCGCCATGGGTGCCATTGTCTGCAACGAAAGCCACGTTTCCGCCAAAACCTGTAAAGGAATGCGGGTAGGAGGAGCAGTCGCCCGGGCACAGGTCGCCCGCCATGGTGGTGCCGCTCTCGGTGCCATCGGTATGCCAGGGCTCAAAGCCATAGTCTGGTGTCCAGGCCGAGAACCACAGCATGCCGTTTGCTGTCGCCAGATTGCTTGCATATGATCCGGTCGGACCCGGGTTGATGTCCTTGACCAGCGAGACATTCCCGTTTGTCGGATCAAACACAAACAATTCCCAGCCCACGGCGCCGTCATCGGCCCCGAAGAACAGCATGTCGCCAAAAGTGGTCAGTTCCGAAGGCCAGGAAGACTGATTGCCCGGAAAAATGTCCGCCGCCAGTTCGGTGCCCGGGCCGGTGCCATCGGTTCGCCACAACTCCATACCATGCACCCCGTCGTCGGCGGGGAAGTACACCCTGTCGCCCATTTTTCGCAGTTCCAGGATGTAGGAGCTTGTCATTCCCGGATAGATATCGGCCAACATCATCGTGCCGGCCGGAGTGCCGTCCGTAACCCACGGCTCGGCGCCGTGCATGCCGTCATCGGCGATAAAAATGAGCCTGTTGCCCAGTACAGCAGGGGCCACGAAATAGAATTCGGAGGGGATTCCGTCGGCAGAGCCGGGGTTAATGTCGAGCAGGAGCAAGACCTGCCCGTCGGGCGTCCGGATCCAGGGCTCGCGGCCATGGGTCCCGTCATTGGCAAAAAAGACGAGCGTGCCGTCGGGAAGCGCCGCAAAATTGTTGGCATACGAAGAAAGAGGGCCGGGGAAAACGTCTTCGACCATGACAGGTGGTAGAAAAACCTGCCCTGTGCATGGTCGCCACAGAAACAGAAACAGAAACGTCAGAGGCGTAATGAGACAGAAATTCAGAATGTTTGTCGAAAAGCGGAATGCGGAACTCCTTTTGGGGGTGAGTGATCGCGCTTTCATGACGCCCGGGTTTTTGATTTGCAAGAATTTTGCAGGTTATTCGGCTGAACAGATAACCGGGGCAGAAACGGAAGGTAGCGGGGTTGTGTGTGCTAAAGTTATTGACTGTCAGGGTTGAAGTCAAGAGTGCACCGATCGAATTGGCTTGCCGTGGCAGCGTTCGTTGCGGGAGCTCTGAAGTTTTTTCGCTTTCGCAAAAAGCAAACGCGCGCCAGCATATGGATACTGGCGCGCGCGGCATGCAAACAAACGATGAGCTGCTTATCTACCCATCACCACCATTTTGCGCACGGCCTGTCGGGCGGGGGTGCGCAGGGTGCAGG
>WFYJ01000078.1 GCA_015490175.1 Saprospiraceae bacterium
AAAAGGTATTGCGTGTAGAGTTTAGGGTTTAAAGTTTAAAGTTTAAAGTTTTTCTTGTTGATTGTCAGTTTGTTATCAAATACTCGGTTCTTCGATTCCTCAGGCATTGAAACCGCAGCCTTCGGCCGCAGCAAACGCAGTTTGAAATCAGTTGATCGGGGACACTACCATCGGTGAAATCGGTCGAATCGGTACTTCTCACTCCTCACTCCGTCACTCCTCACTCACTCACTCAATCAATCAATCAATCACTCACTCACTCCGTCGCTCCATCTCAAAAATCGCCATCGTCCCGGAATTCCGGACTGCATTGGACGGGTATGCTGCCTTTCGGCAAATGACGTCTGCGGGTGCGGGCAAAGATCAGGATTTGTTGCGGGATGAGGCGGCAAGGGCGAGCAACGTTTCTGCGAGGTGTGCCCAGGAATACTGTCGGGCCACCTCGCGTACGCCCCTTTCGAGTTTCTGGCGGAGCGTGGCGTCGTCGAGGAAGCGGGCGATGGCCTGGGCGATGGCTTCGGCGGTGGGCGGCACGACGAGGCCGGCCCGCTCGTGGGGCACCATCTCGGGCAGGCCACCTACGCGGGTGACCACCATTGGCTTGCCGAAGTGGTAGGCGATCTGGGTGATACCGCTCTGAGTGGCCGATTTGTAGGGCTGCACCACCAGGTCGGCAGCACCAAAGTAATGCCGAACCTGCTCGGTGGGGATGTACTGCTCGTGCCAGACGATGCGGTCGGCCACGCCCAGCCGTTCGGCCAGCGCGCGGCAGGGCGCCGTATCGGTGTAGCTCTCGCCGGCAATGAGCAGGCGCAGGTCATTGCGCTTTCGCAAAAGGGGCGAGGCCAGCGCCTCGATGGCCAGGTCGAGGCCCTTGTAGGCCCGGATGAAGCCGAAGAACAGCAGCCAGGTGGCATTTGCCGAAAGGCCAAGCGCATTGAGTGCCTCTTCGCGGGTGGCGGCTGCGCCGAAGTTGTCGTACACGGGATGGGGGGCACGGGCCACCGGCTTGCGGAAGCCCAGTCGCTGCAGGTCGTCGGCTACGGCCTGCGACATGACGAGTGCGGCATCCAGGCTGCCGAGGTACCAGCGCGTGAGCGGCCGGTCGCCGGGGCGCGGCTCGTGGGGCAGGGCGTTGTCGATCAGGCCGATGCGGACGGCCTTTTTGCCGGCAAGCCGCTGGATGGTGCCGATGGCGGGGCCCATGAAGGGCAACCAGAAGCGGCTGACGATGAGGTCGGGGCGGTAGCGGCGCAGCCGCATGCCCGTGCGCAGCCAGTTGTACGGATTGACGGAGTTGATTTCGGTGCGGATGTGGAGGTCGGCGGGGGCCGGGTCGTCGGTGTACTGCGTCTTGCCCGGAAACAGGAGGTCGGGATATTGCAGGCTGAAGGAAAAAATGGTCACTTCGTGGCCCATGCCCTGCAGCTCGCGGGCCAGGCGTTCGCTCGATGCGGCGATGCCGCCGCGCAGCGGATGGGCCGGACTGATGAGGGCGATGCGCATCAGGCGTCGGGTTCAATGCGTTCGCTGATGAGGTAGTGATTGCGGTTGGAGGCGCTGCGGCTCACCAGCTCGGCCAGGAAGCCGGTGACGAACAGTTGGGTGCCGATGATCAGCGTCAGGATGCCGAAGAAAAACAGGGGCCGCTCGGCAATGCCGTATTCCTCGTACACCAGCTTGGCAATACTCAGGTAGGCCAGGATGGCGAAGCCCAGCAGGAAGAACAGGATGCCGAGCGTGCCGAAGAAGTGCATGGGCCGCTTGCCGAATTTGCCCACGAAGGTGATGGTGAGCAGGTCGAGAAAGCCGTTGATGAAGCGCTCCAGGCCGAACTTGGTGGTGCCGTACCTGCGCGGGCGGTGCTCCACCACCTTTTCGCCGATGTTTTTGAAGCCGGCCCACTTGGCCAGCAGGGGGATGTAGCGGTGCATCTCGCCATAGACTTCGATGCTTTTGACCACGTCGTGGTGGTAGGCCTTGAGGCCGCAGTTGAAGTCGTGCAGGGGGATGTGGCTGATGGCGCGCGTGACGGCATTGAAGAAGCGCGAGGGGATGGTCTTGGACAACGGGTCGTGGCGCACCTTCTTCCAGCCCGATACCAGGTCGTAGCCCTCTTCGGTGATCATCCGGTACAGCTCGGGGATTTCGTCGGGGCTGTCCTGCAGGTCGGCGTCCATGGTGATGACCACGCGGCCGCGTGCGGCACGGAAGCCCTCGTTCAGCGCGGCCGACTTGCCGTAGTTGCGCCGGAAGCGGATGGCCCGGATGTGGGCGTCATTTGCCGAAAGGCGCCGGATGACCCGCCACGAGCCATCACTCGAGCCGTCGTCGACGAGGATGATCTCGTAGGTGAAGCCGTGCTCGTGCATGACCCGTTCGATCCACTCGACGAGCTCGGGAAGCGATTCCTCTTCGTTGTAGAGGGGGACGACTACAGTTATGTCAGGTGTCCGGGTTGCCATGATTTTCTTTGCACACAGGGCTTCGCGCCCCGTTGAGTGATTATTCTTCCTTCAGGCCGAAGGCCAGCAATGCGCTGAGCACGGCGCCGCCAACGAAACTCTGCAGCAACATCAGCAGCGTGCCGGTAAGCGTCGGGCGC
Organism: Saprospiraceae bacterium; assembly: GCA_015490175.1. GTDB lineage: Bacteria > Bacteroidota > Bacteroidia > Chitinophagales > Saprospiraceae > WFYJ01. The sequence continues at coordinate 2,606 of WFYJ01000078.1, forward strand.
AGCATTTCGATGCTGCCCTCCCAGCCGCGGCTGGTCAGGATGTCGTATTGCATCTGAATCAGCTCGGGTCGGGCGCGCAGCAAGGCGTACCAGAACAGGTAAAACAGGGTGTTGGCCACCACGAAGACGGGAAACACCTGCTGCATCATCTGGCGGAAGCCGAGGGGCATCGCGCTGTGCCGGCGTGCCCGGCGGCCGGCCACCCACATCATGACGAGGTAGAGAAGCAGCGAGCCCCACCACACCACGGGATGAAACATGGCCATGGGGCGAACTACAAGCAAAAGCAGGAACAGCGCACAGGTCGCCGTTCCTGCCATCAGACCGTATTTGACAAATGGTTTGTTCATCGATGATCAGGCCGTTTCGGGTGGGTTGTTTCTGTCGACGGCCGCAATAATAAGGGACAAAATGAAACCGAGGATAAAGGTACCGATGGCGCCCATGATGGCCAGGCCGACGGGCGAGGTGAGCATGCCGGCCATTTCCATGGCCTGCTCGATCTGCTCGTCAGTCATGCCTTGCTGTTCCATTTGAGCGATCTGCAGCTCCTTGATCTGGTCGAGCATTTCAGGAGCGATGAGCGTGAAGAACACCAGCATCCACACGAATGTCACTGCGGCCATCACGAGGCTGGTCACTGTGCCTGCGCTCAGCGCGCGCCCATAGGTCATGTAGCCGCCCAGATCCTCGTCGCGATGCGTCTTCATGGCCATGTGGATGGCCCAGATCATCACCACGGCGTTGATGATGTTGGTAATCCAGCCTACGGCACCCTGTTGCTCGGCAGGATCGGAAAGCCCGGCGAGGTACATGATGAGGCCAACTACGATCAGCACGCCGGATCCGATCATGCCATAGTTGAGGGCACGAGGCGTGTACGATGCACTCGATGGATCGGGAATGCGCGTTTCGTCAGTCATTTCGCTGATTGTTTTGATGGTGAAGAAATACATTGATGGCTTGAAAATACGCAATCAGCGCATAACGAAAGTACTGCATTCGACCGGCGTCATTTGCCGAAAGGCATAAAGCCGCTATTCATCGATCCAGGTGAAAAATCGCCCGCGTGCCATGCCCCTTATGCGGCCTGTCTGGTGGCTTCCGAGAAAGGGGTCATTGGACGAGCGCGAGCGGTTGTGGCTTTCGCCAAACGTCCAGTGCGTGTGCGGAGTGCACAGCACGAGATTGGCCGGCCTGCCGGTGGCGATGGTGGGGACGGGAAGGCCGAGCACCTGGCGGGGGCGCAGGGCCATGAGCTCGACAATTTCTTCCAGTGAAAAGCCGGCCTGGCGCAAGCCATACCACACGTGTTGGACGGTGCTGGCGCCGAATTCGGCAAAGGCAAACTCGCATTCCTTGTGTTCGGCCTCTACGGGCAAATGATTGCTCGTCACCAGGTCGATCGTGCCGTCGCGCAAACCTTCGATGAGTGCTGCCCGATCTTCGGGTGTGCGCAGCGGCGGCACAACCTTGAAACGCGTGTCGAACGAAGCCAAATCGTCTTCCGTGAACAGCAGGTTCATCAGCGGAACACTGGCATACACCCGGAGCCCTTCCTCTTTGGCCCTGCGGATGCGTGCCACCGACTCGGCACTCGAAATGCCGTGCACCAGCAGGCGCGAGCCGGTGTACCGCAAGATGTCGAGATCGCGCTGCAGCATGAGGGTTTCGGCGAGGGGCGGCATGCCCTTGAGGCCGAGGAGGGTGCTGATGCGCCCTTCGTGCATCTGCCCATTGGGTGCGACGCTGTCGTCGAAGGGCTGGTTGATGACGAGCCCGTCGAAAGGCAACACGTACAGCATGGCGCGCAACAATACGCCGGCATGGCGCACGGGTTGCAGCCCATCGGAAAAAGCCACGGCGCCCGCATCGCGCATGTCGAGCATTTCGGTGATGGTGGTGCCTGCGCACTGGCGCGTCAGCGCCCCGATGGCGTGAAAAGCTACGGGCAGCCGTTCTCCCTGGCGCGCCACGTAGGCCACTTCGGCCTTTCCATCCACCACGGGCTCCGTATTGGGCCAGACGGCCACTTCCGTGAAGCCACCTGCCGCTGCCGCCTTGCTCAGACTGTCGAAGTCTTCGCGGTGCTCGAAGCCCGGATCGCCCACCCAGGCCCCGATGTCCAGGCCGCCAGGCATGGCGTGCAGCCCTTCCACTTCGAGTACTTCGGCCGCTTCGATGTCGAGATCCTGCCCTGCGCGCGCAATGACGCCATCGTCGAGCAGCAGATCAACGGTCTGGTCGTGAAGAGGGGAAAGGGGATCGATGACGTGCACGTTGCGGAGGAGTCGGAGCATGCAGTTGCAGGTTTGCGCAAAAATAAATCGCCGGGACCAAAGAGGCGTTGCACGTGTTGGTAGAGACGTTGCATGCAACGTCTCTTCGGTTGCATGCAACGTCTCTTCGGTTGCATGCAACGTCTCTTCGGTTGCATGCAACGTCTCTTCAATGACAAGATGTCGCAACCTGTTGCTTTTTATCTGTCACAAAGTCTGCACGTGTGTGCAATTCCGTCAGCAAACCGGCGCTGAGCGCGAGTGGAACGCCCCTTGATAAGGGGATGGGTGGATGGTTGAACCCAAAAAATTGTGAGCCATGAAACTGACGATTTTCCCCAAAAAAGAAGAGCAGCGCGTCAGCAATGACAACCCGCTGACGGTGTTCGATCGCATGATGAACGAAATGATGTCGAACTTCTTCTCGGGCACCAACGGCACGGTAGCAGCCGTGAACATCATCGAAGCGCCCGATCACTTCCGCATCGAGATGGCTGCCCCTGGCCTGAAGAAGAATGACTTCGAGCTCAAGATGGACAACGGCGTGCTGACCATTTCGGTCAACAAAGAGTGGAAACAGGAAGAAGGCCACGAGTACCGTCGTCGTGAGTTTGCCTACTACAACTTCGAGCGCAGCTTCATGCTGCCCGACACGGTAGATGCCGACAAGATCAAGGCTACGTACAAGAACGGCATTCTGACGGTAACCCTGCCGAAGAAGGAGGAAGCAAAGGAAAAACCGCCTCGCAAGATCGAGATCAAGTAATCTCTTGATCCACCTTTGTAAAATTCATGTAAGAAGGCGGTTTTTCAACGAAAATTTTTTCAACCCCGAAAAACCGTTTTTAATGGTTAAACATTTAAAAAACAGCAAGTTATGGCACTGGTAAGGTATAGCCCGTTTAGCTTGACCAGGACGTTTGATCAACTTTTTGATAGCTTTTTTGATCAAAATCTCACTAACTTTGTGGGCAGCGATCAGTTCGTAAGTCAACCCTCGGTGAATATCGTGGAAGGCCCGGACAAGTTCCGGATCGAAATGGCAGCACCGGGGTACGACAAAAACGACTTCCAGATTGAATTGGACAACGACGTGTTGACCATCTCGGTCCAAAAGCAGGAAGAGCAGGTCAACGAAGACGAAAACTTTGTGCGTCGGGAATTCAACTACACCTCTTTCCAGCGCAGCTTCCAGCTGCCGGAAACGGTAGCGCCCGAGCAAATCAACGCTCACTACGAAAACGGCGTGCTCGTGATTGATCTGCCGAAGAAAGAGGAAGCCAAAGAGAAGCCCGCACGCAAGATCGACGTGAAATAAGAGTTAGGTTAGTTAATAGGGTTTTAGGTGTTTATTCAGGGGGTCAGGGCCTTGTGCTCTGGCCTCTTTTTTTTGCATGCGCTGTGCGGTATCCCTGATGCCTCGCGGCGCATTTTGTATTCTTGCCCATGAGTTTGCTGCGTCTGTGTTGAGAGAGGGAAAGAGGGACGGTGTGATGGAGTGAAGGAGTGACCGAGTGATGGAGTGACGGAGTGAAGTTGTTCCGATTCGACCGATTTGACCAATTCCACCGATTTCACACATGAATGCAATCGTTACAGGAGCCAGCAAAGGGGTAGGGCGCGACACCGCCCTGTGGCTCGCACAAGCCGGACACCATGTGTGGGCCCTGGCGCGCAGCGCCGACCGGCTGCGGACGCTGGCGCAGGAAGCGGACGGCTTGCCGGGCCGCATTCATCCGGTGCCGGTCGATCTTGCCGAGGCGGAGGCCCTGGCGCGTGTCCTCGAACAGGCCCTGGAAAGAGTGACGGCCATCGATGTGCTCGTCAACAATGCCGGGTTGCTGATCCATCGTCCTTTTGCCGAACTGTCCGATGCCGACTGGTTGGCCATGTGGCAGGTGAATGTACTGGCGCCGGTGCGACTCATCCGGTTGTTGTTGCCGCGTCTGCGGGCGGCCGAGCGGCCCCACGTGGTGCAGATAGGCAGCATGGGCGGCTTTCAGGGCAGTGCCAAGTTTCCCGGCCTGTCGGCCTACAGCGCCAGCAAGGCGGCCATAGCCAATGTGAGCGAGTGCCTCGCCGAAGAGTTCAAGGAAGAGGGCATTGCCTTCAACACCCTGGCGCTGGGCGCCGTGCAAACCGAGATGTTGGCTCAGGCATTTCCCGGTTACCAGGCGCCCCTGACGAGTGAGCAGATGGGTTCGTTTGTCGGATGGTTTGCCGTGCATGGGCACCACTTCTTCAATGGCAAGGTGTTGCCCGTATCGGTCAGCACGCCCTGAATGGCCCCGACGGAAGTGCTCCCTTTTTTGCTTTCGCAAAATACCACCTCACATGTCTGAGACCAGAGACCAGTATCCATTCGTTCCCTTCCAGGCCGTGTCGTTCTCTCCCGACGAGAGCATGGAGCGCGCCCGAAGCTTTTATCACTTCATGAACCGGCGGCGCAGCGTGCGCGACTTTTCCGACCGGCCCGTGCCGCGCGAGCTGATCGAGCAGCTCATCATGACCGCATCTACGGCGCCTTCGGGCGCACACAAGCAGCCCTGGACCTTTTGCGCCGTCAGCGATCCCGACATCAAGAGGAAGATTCGCGAGGCGGCCGAAAAAGAGGAATACGACAACTACCACGGGCGCATGACCGAAGAATGGCTGCGCGACCTGGCGCCATTGGGCACCGACTGGCACAAGCCTTTCCTCGAGATCGCCCCCTGGCTCATCGTCGTGTTCAAGAAGGTGTACGACGTGGCAGATGGCGAAAAGCGCAAGAACTACTACGTCAACGAATCGGTAGGATTGGCTACCGGCTTTCTGCTTGCGGCCATCCACCACGCAGGCCTCGTGGCGCTCACCCACACGCCCAGCCCCATGAACTTTTTGCAGAAAATTCTCGGCCGGCCCGAAAACGAACGCCCCTTTCTGCTGATCCCGGTCGGCTACCCGACACCGGATGCGCGCGTGCCCGAGCTGAAGCGAAAAGCACCCGAGGAAGTGATCGCGTGGTACTGAAACGGTGGTGGGAACGTCGCCTGGGTGCGATGTGTCGGAGCGATCCGGCAAAGTGAAGCGCCTGCTCCTGAAATTCGGGCAGGCGTCGCACTTTGGGCAGGGTGGCCGTCATGCCTCAATGCCTTCCCCACAGTTCCACCACCGCCTTGCCGCGCGGCAGACCTTTGGTATCGTACCAGAAGACCACTTTGCGGATCACGCGTTTGCCGCCGGGCAGGTCAATGACGCGCGTCTGGCCGCCGGCGGGGATGCGCTTGCGCACGCTGATTTCCATGTGTTCGCCATTGCCGAAGTGCACCACCACGCGGTGCAGGTGGACGGGCGCCTTGCGCACGACCAGCTTGAGTGCGGTGAAGCGCCCGTCGCGCAGCGTGACGGGAATTTCATCCCGATCGAGATGGTAGTTTACCGTGCGCTGGCCCAGCTTTTCCCAACGGTGGGGATGGCTTGCTGCCGGATAGGGCGTCGTGCAGGCAAGGGTGAAGAAACCGATGAGCGCGAGCAGGCCGAAGAAAGCCGCCCGGGTGTGTGCGATGATGGTGCGCATGCTCTGTGCTTTTTGGTGAAAAAATTGGTTTTACGGCCCGTTGGAATACAGGCCGCATCGTTTGTTTAATTCGGTGGCCGAACCTTAACACGAGCTTAACTTTCGATGTCATGCGCTTTGCCACTGCCGCCCCTTGTCGCTCGTTACACACTGCACCGCCGGATGGCATCGGCGAGCGCGCGAAAGGGATGCGGGCTAGTGGGGATGAATTCCTGCGCCACGTAACCGTCGAAACCCGTGTCGGCGATGGCCTGCATGATGGCCGGATAGTTGAGTTCCTGCGTGTCGTCGATTTCGTGGCGGCCGGGCACGCCTGCGGTGTGGTAATGGGCGATGTAGTCCTTGTAGCGGGTGATGGTGGCGATGATGTCGCCTTCCATGATCTGCATGTGGTAGATGTCGTACAGCAGCTTGAAGTGCTCGGATCCGATCTTGTCCACCAGGGCGACGCCCCATGAGGTGTGGTCGCACTGGTAGCCCTTGTGGTCCACCTTGCTGTTGAGCAGTTCCATGATGAGGCGTATGCCGCGCTTTTCGGCCTGGCGCACCAGCGGCTCGAGGCCGTGCGCGCAGTTTTCGAGGCCGGCTTCATCGCTGATGCCGTCGCGCTTGCCCGAAAAGACGATCACCTGTCCGATACCGGCATCGGCAGCCTGGTCAATGAGGCGGTGGTAGGTGGCTTGCAGCTCGGCGTGGTACTTCGGGTTGTTGAACCCTCTGGTGAGACTGGCTTTCCGGTGGGTGGCCACGGCACAGCTAAGGCCGTGCTTTCGCAAAATGGGCCATTCTTCGGGCGTGGTCAGCTCGATACTTTCGATACCCAGAGGCTTGACGCGTGCGCACAGCTCGTCGAGCGGTATCGACCGGAATGTCCATCGGCACAGGGAGTGTCTGAACGTGCGGCGGGTTTTATTTGCCGAAAGGCAAATGGACAGAGGGGCTTCGGCTTTCGCCAAAAAAGCTGAAAAAGGAGCGGCAGCCATGCCGGCCAAGCCTGTGGCGGCGCGGGTCAGCCAGTCTCGTCGGGTAAAGGGCATGATGAATGGATTGTGTTTGAGTGCAGAATAGCCGCATTTCGGGATGCCTGCAAAATAGCTAATTTGGCCCACCTGAAAATGCAAAACGGAATGCCATGCAGACGATCAAAGGCCCCGCCATTTTCCTCGCCCAGTTCATGGGCGACGAGCCACCTTTCGACAGCCTTGACCACATCTGCGCCTGGGCAGCCTCGCTCGGGTACGTCGGCGTGCAGATTCCCACTTGGGAGTCGCGCCTCATCGACCTGAAGCTGGCCGCCGAAAGCAAGGACTACTGCGACGAGCTGAAGGGCCGCGTAGCCGAGCACGGCCTTCAGATCACCGAGTTGAGCACGCACCTGCAAGGGCAGCTCGTAGCCGTGCATCCTGCCTACGACGCGCTGTTCGATGCCTTTGCACCGGCTGAGGTGCACGGCAAGCCACAGGCGCGTACCGAGTGGGCCACCCGGCAGTTGCTCCAGGCTGCCAGGGCCAGCCGCAACCTCGGCCTCGACGCGCACGTGACGTTTTCGGGGGCGCTCGTCTGGCCTTACCTGTATCCCTGGCCGCAGCGACCGCCGGGGCTGGTCGAGACGGGCTTTGCCGAGCTGGCGCGCCGCTGGCGGCCCATCCTCGACGCCTTCGACGAGCAGGGCGTCGATGTGTGCTACGAGTTGCACCCGGGCGAAGACCTGTTCGACGGCGCCACCTTCGAGCGCTTCACAGATGCCGTGGACGGCCATCCGCGCGCTTGTATCAACTACGATCCCAGCCACTTCGTGCTGCAACAACTCGACTACCTGGCCTTCATCGATCTGTATCACGAACGCATCAAGGCTTTCCACGTCAAGGATGCCGAATTCAATCCCGACGGCCGGCAAGGCGTGTACAGCGGTTATGCCGGCTGGGTGGAACGCGCCGGGCGCTTCCGCTCGCCGGGCGACGGGCAGGTCGATTTCAAAGGCATCTTCAGCAAGCTGACGCAGTACGGCTATGGCAGTTGGGCCGTACTCGAGTGGGAGTGCTGTATCAAGTCGGCCGAGCAGGGGGCACGTGAGGGCGCCCCCTTTATCAAGGCGCATATCATCGAGGCCACGCAGAAGGCATTCGACGACTTCGCCGGCGCCGGCACCGACGAGCAGACCATGCGCAAATTGCTGGGACTGAATGAAGGGATGGAGTAGTGACGCACGGCAGTGCGTCAGACGGCAGTGCGTCCGGCGGCAATGTTGAGACGCACGGTAGGGACGAACGGTAGGGACGCACGGCAGTGCGTCCGGCGGCTCAACGCAATTCGGTTTGGGAATTTTTGACGATAGTCAATGGACGATAGACGATGGACATTTTTGATTGAGCAATCGAGGAACCGAGGAATTGATTGTTTGTTAAAATACTGATAATCAGTGAGAAAAACTTTAAACTTTAAACTTTAAACTCTAAACCTGTTGTAAAAACTGCGTCAAGCTGCGCTTTCTGCGGCCGAAGGCTGCGGTTGCAATGGATGAGGAACCGAAGAATCGATGATTTGGTAAAACACTGATAATCAACAATAAAAACTTTAAACTTTAAACTCTAAACCAATACAACAGGATTTCCCAAACCACTTTGATTTGAGTATAACATGACGATATGGACTGGTTGACGATCATGGAATGGGTGGCCACGGCCTTTGGCATCGTTTGCGTGTGGCTGATGGCGCGTCAGAACATCTGGGGCTGGCCGGCGGGGATCCTCACTACGGCCATCTATTCGTGGATCTTCCTCGAGTCGAAGCTGTATTCCGATGCCATCCTCAACGTCATCTACGTGCTGCTCAACGTCTATGGCTGGTGGTACTGGCTGACGCGGCACGACGCGGCACAGCACGAGCTGCCCGTCACCACGCTTGCGCAAATGGCGCGGGTGGGGTGGGGGGCGTTCATCCTCGTCGGTGCGGCTGCCTGGGGCTGGTTCATGGCCGCGCATACCGATGCCGACTTCCCGTATTTCGACGCGTTCACCACCGTGGCCAGCCTCGTGGCACAGTATCTCATGGCGCGCAAAAAGCTGGAAAACTGGATCATCTGGATCATCGTGGACGTGGTCGCCATACAGATTTACTACCTCAAGGGCCTGTACGTCACCTCTTTCCTCTTCCTCGTCTATCTTGCGCTCAGCATCAAGGGCTGGGTGGACTGGCGGCGTTCGATGCAGGAGGCGGTACTTGCCAAAGCTGAAGCGTGATGTACAGAGACGATGCTTTCGCAAAATATGCGGCCTGGAACGAACTGGCGGCCGAGCTGCCGAGGCCCTGCGCCCTCGTCGATCTGGACGCCTTCGATGCCAACGTGCTTGCGGTCAGGGAACGGGCCCATCCCAAATCGGTGCGCCTGGCCACCAAGTCGGTGCGCTGCGTGCGCCTGCTCGAGCATTTGCTGCAAAGCGAACCGCTCTTCGAAGGGCTCATGGCCTACCATCCGCTGGAGGCGGTGTTTCTTAGCCGGCGCGGCTTCGACGACATTCTCGTGGCCTATCCCTCTCTGCATGAGGCCGCCCTCGAGGCGGTGGCCCGCGAAAACCGGCGAGGCAAACACATCGTGTTGACGGTGGACTGCACGGCCCACGTGGAGCGCATCGAGCAGGTGGCCTCGAAGACGGGCGTCACCATCCCCCTTTGCATCGATGTGGACATGTCGTCGCGCTGGCCGGGGCTCCACTTCGGCGTGCGGCGTTCGCCGCTGTGGCGTCCCGAGGACGTGCGTCGCCTTGCCGAACGCATTCAGGCTTCGCCCTTTGCCTATCTCGACGGTTTGCTTACCTACGAGGCCCAGATCGCGGGCCTGCCCGAGCGCTTGCCCTCGCTGGGGTGGAAGCGCCGGCTGGTGCCCTGGCTCAAGCGCCGCTCGTACGACGAAGTACGTCGCCGCCGGCAAGCCGTGGTTAATGTGTTGTCGGACATGAACCTGCGCTTCGTCAATGCCGGCGGCACGGGCTCGCTGGCCCGGAGCGCCTCAGAACCGTGGGTGACGGAGGTGACGGCAGGATCGGCCTTTTTTGCTCCGGCACAGTTCGACTACTACCTCGACCGCCCCTTCCTGCCTGCCGCCTTCTTCGCGCTCGAGGTAGTACGTATGCCCATGCCCGGCATCGTTGTGTGCCAGTTGGATGGCTACGTGGCTTCCGGTCCGCCCGGCCGCGAGCGCCTGCCCCATCCGTGGTTGCCTAAGGGCCTCGAGCTGCTGCCCGAAGAGGGGGCCGGCGAAGTACAGACGCCGCTGCGCCTGCGCACCGAGCTGCCCATCGACCTGGGCGACGTGGTCTTTTTCCGCCATTTCAAAGCCGGCGAGCTGTGCGCCCACTTCAGTCACCTGTACCTCGTGCAGGACGGCCGCATCGTCGATCGCGTGCCAACGTATCGGGGAGAAGGGATGGAGTTTTGAGATGGAGTGAGTGAGAGATGGAGTGAGTGAGAGATGAAAGTGTGGCAAAGGTGAATTATACTCAAATCAAAGTGGTTTGGGAAATCCTGTCGCAATGGTTGAGGGTGTAGCGTTGAGGGTTTAGAGTTTAAAGTTTAAAGTTTTTCTTGTTGACTATCAGGTTTTTGTCAAATCCTCGGTTCTTCGGTTCCTCGCTTGCTCAATCAAAAATGTCCATTGACTATCGTCAAAAATTCCCAAACCGGATTGCGTTGAGTATAAATTTGGGGTAGGCAGAGCAAACCCATTCCCTCACACCTCAAACCCTGCTACCGATGGCAGTGATAAAGCGTCACCACGATTTGGATGTGTATCAAATGGCTTTCGAGGCAGCGATGGAAATTTTCTATCTCAGCAAAGATTTTCCCAAAGAGGAGCAATATTCCCTGACACGCCAAATTCGTCGTTCTTCAAGGTCTGTTTGTGCCAATCTTGCAGAAGCTTTTCGAAAACGAAAATACAGTAACGCATTTGTCGCAAAACTGTCGGACTGCGAAGCAGAAGCAGCCGAAACGCAATGTTGGTTGGATTTTGCCCTTGAGTGCAAGTACATCGGGGCAGAAATGCATCAAAAACTTTACCTGAAGTACGATCAAATCATTGGCAAGCTGGTGAACATGGCCCGTTTCCCTTCCCATTGGAAGCCCCCTTCTTAGGCCTTTCCACGTCACTCAGTCCTCTGAAAAAACCTGAAATCTCGCGCAAAACCTGTTCCCGAAGTTTCGGAGCTTGTTCCGACTCTTCGGAAACAGGCTCCGAGTATCGGGAGCCTGCCCCGACCAAAGTCGGGGTTGTTACGGACTTTTTTCAGCAGGCTCACTCCTTCACTCCCTCACTCCTTCACTCCCTCACTCAATCTCCCGATCACTCCCTCCCAAAAAACTACTCCATCGCAGCCACCACTTCCTTCACTTCGGGCACCATGCGCTTGAGCATGCCCTCGATGCCGGCCTTGAGCGTGACGGTAGAGGAGGGGCAGCCGCTGCAGGCACCTTGCATGGTCAGATACACCACGCCGTTCTCGTAGCGGTTGAATTCGATGTTGCCGCCGTCCATTTCCACGGCGGGCTTGACGTAGGTGTCGATCAGTTCCTTGATCTTGCGCACGATGGCCGCCTCGTCTTCACTGTATTCCATGCCCACGCCGCGTTCGGCTTCCTGCTGTTCGAGGTATTCGGCAAAACCCTCCTTGACGACCGGCTTGCCTTCCTGCACGTAGTTCTTGATGAACTCCTTGAGGCGCAGCATGATGTCGGCCCAGTCGTAGTTGTTGTGCTTGGTGATGCTGACGAAGTTGTTGCAGATATATACACCTTTGACGTAGGGCTGCTTGAACAGCTCGGTAGCCAGCGGCGACCATTCCTGGGCCAGGTCGGGATCCTGAAAGTCGGCCGTGCCGCGGTACAGGATGCGGTTGGTCACGAATTTGAGCGTTTCAGGGTTGGGCGTTTGCTCGGTATAGATGAGTACGGGACTCTTCGTCTTGGTTTCCATCTTTGCACAAATTTTTTATCTGGACTGAATAATGAATACCATTGCAAAGGTAACACTTCTGTGCTCCCTGTGTTTGTCGCTGCTGTCGGTTTGGAGCTGCAGGGCCGGTGTGGAGCCGCCGCGTACGGGCTGGTACTACTGGCAACAGCGATGGCAGCCTTCCGACAGCCTGCTGGCATGGGCCGATCCTGAGGGGAAAACGCAGTGGTACGTGCGCTTTTTCGATATCGATACGCCGGAAGGGGCGGCCGCACCGGTGCCCGTGGCGCGGCTGGAGTGGGGCAGGCCCTTGCCCGACACCCTTGCTGCTGCCGTTTTCATCACCACGCGGGCCCTCGAGGCCGTGCCCGATGAGGGGGTGGCGCACCTTGCCGCCAAAACCTGGCAGCTGATCGAGCAAATGGCCCGGGCCGCCGAGGTGCACCTTGCCGAGGTGCAGATGGATTGCGACTGGACGCCCTCGCTGCGCGACCGGTATTTTGCTTTTCTTTCCGCCTTTCGGCAAATGCTGCCCGCCGGTTGTGTGCTTTCGGCCACCATCCGACTGCACCAGGTCAAATGGGCTGAGCGCACGGGCGTGCCGCCGGTGGATCGCGGCATGTTGATGGTGTACAATACGGGCCGCGTGCAGGATCTTGCCGAACGCAACTCGATCCTCGAAACGGAAGTCTTGCGCCGGTACCTGACCGGCTTCGATACCTATCCCTTGCCGCTCGACCTGGTGTGGCCCGTTTTTGGCTGGGGCGTGGTCTTTCGCGAAGGCCGTTTCGTGCGGCTCATCCATCCCCTCTCGCGTGCCGAGCTGGCCGATACGGCCCGTTTTGCGCAAGCAGGAGACTATCGTTTTGCCGTAAGGCAGAGCACCTGGCTGAAGGGCCATTACCTGTATGCCGGCGACACCATCCGGTTGGAGGCCGTACCTTTCGACACGCTGCTGGTGGCCGCACGTCTGTTGCGGCAGGCCATGCCACGACCACCACAGCGCGTGGCTTTCTATCATCTGGACGAGCTCGTGCCGCAAAACTGGACGCATGATCAACTACGTCGGATCGTCGAAGCGATGGCTCATTAGGCTCTTGCTGATGCCGGCTTTTCTGCCGTTGGTGCCCGCGCCGGTGCATACGGGCTGCGGCCCCTTCGACAGCGGCTTTGCCGGCTATTCCTTTTTCCGGCCGTCGGTATGGGTGCAGGAGCGCGCTTTCCTGCCCTTTTACCTCGGTATCAATGATGCGGTGCGTTACTACCGCTCCGTCGAGCAAAAGAAGGAACGCGACAACGTGATGGAGTGGACCGAGCGCGTGTGCCGCGAGGCGCGCCCCGAAGACGTGTACTACCTCGTTTACAAAGCCGACTTGTTGGAAATCCAGTTGCTGCGCTCGGCGGCGGCCACCCACAAGCTGCCCGTGCCGCCCGGCCTCACAGACAACACCTTTGCCGAGTATCTGTACGCGCAGCGCTGTCTCGAAACCATTGATTATCTGGCTTTCGCCAAAAAATGCGAGCCCTGGGTCACTGCGCCCGACCCCTGGACGCTGCCCGCGCGCGACACGGTCGCCATGCTGGCCCTGGTCAGGGAAGGGCGCAAGGCCTTCCGCAGCACCCGATCCGATTACATGCGCCTGCGCTATGCCTACCAGCTCGTGCGCCTGGCACACTATGCCGGCCAATACGAATACACCCTCGAGCTGTACGACTGGCTCATGCCCAAGATCGACCCCGACCGTGCGCGCATGGACGACAGCCTGCTGCCCTGGTGGATCCTGGGCCACTATGCCGGCGCCCTGCACGGGCTGGGGCGTCGCGTGGAGGCCTCCTATCACTTTGCCCGCATTTTTCTGCATTGCCCCAGCCGCCGCGAGTCGGCCTATCGCAGCTTCGACATCCGTACCGACGAGGAGTGGAAGGCCTGTCTGGCGCTCTGCGTGGACGATCGCGAGCGGGCAACCCTCTACGCCATTCGGGGCAGTGCACCCGACAGTCGCGCCCTCGAAGAGATGCGGCACATCTATGTGCTGTGGCCCGAAGGCCCCTGGCTCGAGATGCTGCTCGTCAAGGAACTGCACGAGCTGGAGCGCGACCTGCTGGGGCTGGCTTTCAACGATCGGGCCGAGCAGAACCGCCTGCGTTACCACATTCCCCGCGACCGTGCCGGCGCCTACGCCATCGAGCTGGAGGCGTTCGTGCGGCAGGTGCTCGAAGAAGACCGAGTGCCCCACCGGCCGCTCTGGCTCATGGCGCTGGGCTACCTGCAAACGCTGCGAGGCGACTACTACGCCGCTTCGCGCACCTTCGAAAAGGTGGTCGGGCAGGTAAGCCAGCCCGAGCTGCGCGAACAGCTCGATGCCATGCAATGGGCACTGCGCATCAGCTCGTGGCGCGAGGTGACGCCCGAAATCGAGGACGAGGTCTTCGCCTTTGTGCGCGAAAACCCCGTCTATCGCAAGTATCCCGATTTTCAGGACTTCGTGGCCGACAAGATGACCTGGCTGTACCGGCGTGCGGGGCGGCCCGGTCTGGCGTTCCTGTGCCAGCATCCGTGGCGCGACCTGCTCTACGACCCGAAGATGGAGCTGGTGGACGACATCCTCGCAGCGGCCCGCAACCCGCGCTCGCGCTTCGTGCGCTGGCTCACGCGCGATGCCGACGGCAACAGCCTGGAGCCCCGGCTGCTCGACGTCAAGGCCACCCTGTATCTGCAAAAAAATCAGCTCGAAGCGGCCTGGCAGGTGTACCAGGATATCCCGCGCACGCGCTGGGACGAATTCCTGCAGGTCGAGCCGTTCGCCGTGTCGTTCGCCGAGCGGGTGCACGTACCGCTCTCGCTCGATTCGGCTTCGATGTACAATCGCGGCGAGCTGATCAAGGAGCTGCTCGATCTGGAATACCGCAGCCGCGCCGAACCCGACCGCAACGCGCGCTACTTCTTCCGGCTGGGGCTGGCCTGGTACAACATGACCTACTTCGGGCAGGCGTGGAAGGCGCTCGACTACTACCGCTCGGGGGCGAGCTGGAGCCGCCTGTACGAGACGCAACTCTTTCCCGTGCCGGGCCGTGAAGGTATCTTCAATCGCGAATACACCGACTGCAATCGGGCGTTGTACTACTTCGAAAAGGCGCGCCTGCAGGCCCGCAGCCGCGAGTCGCAGGCCAAAGCGGCCTTCATGGCTGCCCGCTGTGAACGCAACAACTACTTCACCAGCCCCGAATACCGACCGCCGCCCTGCGACGATTGCATCCCCGTATTGCCGCCCCAGTTCAGGACCCACTACGACCTGCTGCGCTACTACTACAGCGATACGGAATTTTACCGGCAGGCCATAGAAGAGTGTTCGTGGTTCGCGGCTTATGCGAGAAGGTGAGGGATGAAGCTTGTTGATGTTTTTTTCACGGTGTTGTGTGGCAATCGGTTGTCCGGCTCGCAGGGACTTTTGTACTTGCATCAAAGTGGTTTGGGAAATCTGGTTGACACATGGTGTAACCGGTCGAATCGGTAAAACCGGTGTAAGCGGCATAACGCACATATCCTTCGCGATCAGTTACTTCCTCCTCCATTTCCCCCTTTCGAAATGACTCTCGTCAAAAATTTCCTGACCGGATTGCGCTGGGCATATCGCTTCACGAAGTTGAGGCGCACAGGCGAAATGCAGGCTGATCCGGCGCACCCTTTTCAAGCCAGTCAAGAGATTCATGTAATGAGGCCGGCCAGAGGAGTGTGGCAAGCTCGTCCAGTTTTTGGGTCATGTACGCAAGATGATTTCTCAGTCTCTGGTCGTTCGATACCACGCGATTGTCTGCTTCAAAGGCGAGCAATACGAGGTGAAGATCCTTATTGACGGCCCTGATCCGGTCTTGTTCATTGTCGAAGGCTTCGCTCATTTTTTTGACCCAGGGTTGTTGCCGGTTGATTTCGTAGTGCTTCACGCGTTCCTGATTGTGCAGCCAGGTTACGACATTCAAAGCGTACCAGGAGATATAACGGGACCATCTTTCGGCGGTGGTGTCCTTGAATAGATGATCTCGCATCCCGAAAATGGACCGGCTGCAAAAGGTGTTGCGTGTAGGGTTTAGAGTTTAAAGTTTAAGGTTTAAAGTTTTTCTTGTTGACTATCAGTATTTTGTCAAATACTCGGTTCCTCGGTTCCTCGATTCCTCAGCCATTGAAACCGCAGCCTTCGGCCGCAAGAAAACGCAGGCTGAAATCAGTTAATTGGGGACACTACCCTTTCGGCATCTGTAACGGGGCGTGTTTTCAGGTATTCGTTCCACAGCTCCTTGCACATGGCGAGGCCGAACTCGGGGGTCTCGTGAATGGTCTTTACAATCGCGTAGCAAAGACGAGCAATTTCAGTATCTGTGGGGCCGGCCGCGCGCATGACGCTGATATCGACCACTAGGTAAATGATGGGCATGGATTCGGTTTTTCAGGAGGAAAAAGAAGCGGAAAGAAACTCTTCCATGAGGCGCATGCTGATGTCGGCAAAGTCCAGCGGGATCTTCGGGTCTGCAAAAGTGCCGTTGGCGTGAAAAGAGGTGGTGCGCACACTGGAGCATGCCTTGGCGTCGCGTTCAACCCAGTGAAGAATGGCTTTATCTGCCGCAAGCCTGTTCTCCGCAATGGCTTTTTGGAAGGCAAGCAGGAGCAGGTGGCTGTGCGTCTCCAGAACTACCTGTACGCCTCGGTTCACCGCTCTGGAAATGGCGTCGGCAAGACCGATCTGGGCTTCGGGATGCAGGTGTATTTCGGGTTGTTCAAGGTAAACAAGCTGCTCCGCATCAGCGGCTTCGAGTGCCACCAGAACGGGAAGGGATTGCGACACCCCGAACCCTGTGTCTGCAATATTGACCATATCCCTTGCCCCATGCTTGAGCGATTGAGGAGTACGGCCTATCCTGATTTCCAGTTCGGTTTCGCTTTTCTGGCGCGTGTCCACTTTCCAGGTCAGTTGCATTTCCCTGAGGCTATGGGTGAGTCTTTCCAGTTCCTCTTGCTTTTTCCTTCTCCAGGAAGCAAGCAAGCTGGCTACGTAGTCTTGAAAGTATCCCGGGAAGTTTCTGTTGAGTGATCGCACCTTCCAGGATCGCATCGGATTTCCCCGCAAGCCGGGTACGTGTATGATGGATTTGAGCTTTTGTTCAATCCGGGTTTTCGCTGAGGGGAAGACGGGTTCCAACACAAACTGCTGGTCAGGAGCTTCGACGGTGGCTACGAGAAAACAGAAGTCGCGCACGACCTTTGCCTTGTATTTTTCGTCTGCGAATCCTGCCCATGCAAATTCTTGTCGGATCAGTTCAGCAGCCGTGTGGCTGTCGTTAGGTGTCAGCTTGAACTTTTTCCCTTCGGTTGTTTGCCAGGTAGTACCGGCTATTTGCAGGGCAGGGAGGCCCCGAGGTTCTTTCTTGCGGGTATATTCCGATTGTACGCCGATGGGGCCTCTTTTTGTGTTTGCGGAAACTCCGAAAAGGAAGGATTTGCTTTCCGTTCCAGGTGCCTTGAAAAACAGTACCCTGCTGTCGGAAATATGCACGTTGGGTCCATCGAGGCGAAGGGGGCCTGCGTCCGAGCCGGAGAGCAGCGTTTGTTTCCAGAGCAACAGCGGTTGAATAAGGGATGATTTGCCCGAGCTGTTGGCGCCGGCCAGGATCGTCAGCGATCTGAGCTCGACTTCCGTCGGGTTCTTGAACGATTTGAAGCCCTTGACAAAAATGCGCTCGATCATTGTCTCGCTTTTTGCCCCAAGATAAACTATATCCGGGGCAAAGTAGCTTGGCAAAATCCTATCGTTCTTTGTATCCGGCGTATGGGCCGTTCGGGATGCGCAGCATCGTTCCGAATATGCTGCCCGGCGGAAATATGGCCGGTGCAGGCTGCAAAAAGCCAGAATGCCATTAACGGCCACCTTTTCGCCTTATTTTTACGCCCAAAAAGCCGACTCATGACCCATCGGACGCTGATCATCGGGGCTACCGGCAAGACGGGCACCGAGCTGGTAGCCCTGCTGACGCGGGCCAACCGCATGCCGCGCGCAGCGATTCGCAACCGACAGCAGGCAAGCGCCCATTTTGCGAAAGCAAACATGCCGCTGGAGCAAATCGCCTTTCGGGAATTCGACTACGCCCGACCCGAAACCTGGGACGCCGCCCTGCAGGGCATCCACTCGATGTACCTCATAGCTCCGCCAAAGGAACTGGGCCCTGAGCCGGCGCGTGCCTTTCTGGAGAAAGCCGTGGAGCGCGGCCTGCAGCACGTCACCATGCTCAGCGGCGCCACTACGGGCGATATCGAGGGCAGTCTTTTGCACGAAGTGGAAGGCTGTGTGCAGGAGCTGGCCCCGTCGTGGACGATCCTGCGGCCGAGCTGGTTCATGCAGAACATGCTCCATTGGCTGGGCACCACCATCCGGAAAGAGGGGCAGTTCTATACGCCTGCCGGCGATTCGCAAACGCCGCTGATTGACGTGCGCGACATTGCCGAGGTAGCCCTGGCCACCCTCGATGGCAGCTACCATGGCCGCATCCTCACGCTGACCGGGCCCGAGCTGCTCACTTACGACGACGTGGCGCTGAAGATCAGCATTGCCATAGGGACGCCGGTACGCCACATTGCGCTCGAAGACGACGAGTTCAAGCGGCTGATGGTGGAAAACTACGGCTGGACGCCCGGTGCAGCCGATCACACCGTCAGTCTGTTTCGTCTGGTGCGGCAGGGCAAGGAAGCCCGCCTTGCGCCCGATGTGGAAGAGGTGCTGGGCCGGGCGCCGCGCAGCTTTTCCGATTTTGCGAAAGCACACCGCAAGGCCTGGATGTAGGGCGTGTGCGCATTGCGGCACTGCTGCTTTCGCTCGCTTCTAAACGTATACTTCCCTGCGTGCCGCCTTCAGCGTGTTGAGCAGCAGCGATGTGACCGTCATGGGACCTACGCCGCCCGGCACAGGAGTGATGTAGCTGGCTATCGGCGCCACCGACTCGAAGTGGACGTCGCCCTTGAGGCGATACCCCTTTTTTGCGGTGGGGTCTTCCACGCGGTTGATGCCTACGTCGATGACCACCGCACCCTCCTTGACCATGTCACCGGTGATGAATTCGGCCTTGCCGATGGCCGCAACGACGATGTCGGCCCGGCGCAGCTCGGCGGCGATGTCGCGGGTACGGCTGTGGCAGAGCGTCACGGTGCAGTTGCCGGGGTAGCCTTTGCGCGACAGCAGCAGGGCCATTGGCGTGCCCACGATGTTGCTGCGGCCCACGACCACGGCCTGCTTGCCTTCCGTGGGAATCTCATAGCGGCGCAGCATCTCCATGATGCCGAGGGGTGTGGCCGGCAGGTAGCAGGGCAAGCCCTGCGCCATGCGACCGAAGTTGACGGGGTGGAAGCCATCGACGTCTTTGCGGGGATCTATGGCGAGGGTGACGGCTTCCTCATCGAGATGGTCGGGCAGGGGCAGTTGCACGATGAAGCCGTCAATTTCGGGCTCGTCGTTGAGTTGGTGTACCGTGGCCAACAGCTCTTCCTGGGTGATGGAGGCCGGCTTGCGGATGAGGGTGGAGCCGAAGCCGACCTGTTCGCAGGAGCGCACCTTGTTGCGGACGTACACCTGGCTGGCAGGGTCGTCGCCCACGAGCACGGCGGCCAGGTGCGGGGGCCGTTGGCCTGCCGCTTTCATCCGGGCCACTTCGTCGGCTATTTCCTGCTTGATTTGTTGTGCGAGCTTCTTTCCGTCGAGAATGGTTGTCATGCGTGCAGTATTTGGCCAGTGAATCGGAATCAGCTGCCAAGTTAGGAACCGGTTTGTGCACGTGACGATGCCAAAAATCAGCTCAGCCGGGAAGTCGCCTGCTGGATGGCCGAGGGAAGGAGGGAGTAATTGAGGAGGACGGCCTGCTCATCGAGCAGCAGGTTGTTGTGGATTTGCCTGAAAAAGTGGTGCAAGAGCTGCCAGCTCGCCGGGGTAGGCAGGCTTACATCGGGGTCTTTGGCGGCGGAGCGGGGCTGGGCTTGCTTGAAAGATCGGATCAGTACGGGCGCAATGGTGGCAAAACGCTCGAGCGGAGGAGGTACTTTGGATGCCGGCTGGTGCCACAGTCGAATCGCCTGGCCGGACAAGAGGTGGTGCGTCTTCTTTCGGGAAAGGCTCATCTCATTCCGCCATTTTTCCACCTGCTCGATGCGCTGCATGCGCGACAGCTCTTCCCATTGAGGCGTGCGTTCGCGTACCTCTTGCCGGAAGAGTTGTTCGAGCAGACAGATGGCTTCGGTGTCGAGCGGAGTGAAATTTTTCAGCAACAGGATGGCCATGTGCAGGGCCAGCTTGCGGGCGATCGGGTCGTTCCAGTCGTTTCGGTAGTAGTGCATGCACCTGAGGCTCGTACCCGAGATCAGGTGTAGCATGCGCACGGCCACATCCTGCGCTGCGCTTTCTTTGCCGAGCAGCTCATGGGGCTGCCCATAGTGCAACAAAAGGGCTCTTTGTTCCAGCTCGTTGTCGAGCCAGAGCCGGAAATGCTCTTCGATGGCGGGGCGCAGCAGTGCTATCAGGTGCGGATCGGTGAGCGAGAACCAGATGCGAAACGAAGCGGGCCGACGGGCAATGCAATAAAATGGCCAGTCGGAAATGCCTGCAGCCGTGGTGGCATTGAACAAGGGCATGACCGACTTGGTCAGGAACACCGGATCGATGCGCGACCGGTCTATCTGTACTGCTATCCAGGCAAGGGCCACTTCGTCAGCCATAACTGTTCGGTTCTGGAAAGTGCCTTTGCAAAAAATCAGCCAGCCTCGCGCATCCGGTCGGCACCTTCCGATCCATTGAGGGGTGAGTGGAAGTATTTTTGATTGAACGGCAGGTTTTTTCGGATGAATGGAAAGGGAGGGATGTGTGGGGTGCCAATTTTTTCCCAAAACGGGCCTGGTACCAGATAGATACTCAACGCACTTCGGTTCGGGAATTATTGAGACGATCGTCAATGGACGCCAGACGATGGACATTTTTGATTGAGCAATCGAGGAACCGAGGAATCGAGGATTTGATTCAAGAGCTTGCTGAAAAAATCGAAAAATCATTCAGTTACACAGAGCGCACTGAGCACGCACAGATTTTCACAGAGTTGCAAAAAGGATGAGGAACCGAAGAATCGAGTATTTGATAAAGCACTGATAATCAGCAATAAAAACTTTAAACTCTAAACTCTGAGCCTACTGAAAAAAGTCCGTGACGGCCCCGAGTTTCGGGGCAAGCAGTGACAATCCCGACTTGTCGGGATGACGCGTAACACCATAAATAACAAGCTGAATTAAAACAAAAAACACATTGCGAATCGTTGCGTTCCCGATGCTCGGGACAAGCTTTTGCGTTCCCGACTGGCCGTCGGAGCCTGTCCCGGTTTACCGGGAACAAGCTTTCCGCTGGGCGGAACAGGTTTGCGCGAGACTATGGGTTTTTTCAGGGGACTCAACTCTAAACCAATACGACAGGATTTCCCAAACCACTTTGATTTGAGTAGAAAAAAGGCCCCAAGTGCAGGGTGCACCCGGGGCCCTCGGTCAAATTTCCGGTTCAGATGGAATGATCAGTTGGTTTACTTGTCATCCACTTCTTCGTATTCCACATCGGTCACGTCTTCGGCGCCGCTGCCGCTGTCGGAAGCTTGCTGGCCGCCGTTGGCGTTGGTGGTGCCGCCGGCTTGCTGCTGTGCCTGATACATTTCCTGGCTGGCAGCTTGCCATGCGGCGTTGAGGCCGGCCATGGCCTTGTCGATGCGATCAATGTCTTCGGCCTTGTGGGCTTCCTTCAGCTCGTTGAGCGCCGATTCGATAGCGCCTTTCTTTTCAGCAGGCAGCTTGTCACCAAACTCCTTGAGCTGCTTTTCAGTCTGGAAGATGAGCGAGTCGGCGGCTACCAGCTTTTCGGCGCGTTCGCGTGCCTTGCGGTCGGCTTCGGCATTGGCCTCGGCCTCGCGGCGCATGCGTTCGATTTCCTCTTTGCTCAGACCCGTCGAAGCTTCCACGCGTACGGTCTGCTCCTTGCCCGTGGCCTTGTCTTTGGCCGACACGTTGAGGATGCCGTTGGCGTCGATGTCGAAGGTCACCTCGATCTGGGGCACGCCACGCGGTGCGGGCGGGATGCCGTCGAGGATGAAGCGCGCCACGGTGCGGTTGTCTTTGGCCATCGGGCGCTCACCCTGCAGCACGTGGATCTCTACCGAAGTCTGGTTGTCGGCAGCCGTCGAGTAGATCTTCGACTTGCGTACGGGGATGGTCGTGTTGGCCGGGATCAGCACGTCCATCACGCCACCCAGCGTCTCGATACCGAGCGACAGCGGCGTCACGTCGAGCAGCAGCACGTCCTGTACGTCGCCGCTCAGCACGCCACCCTGGATGGCGGCACCAATTGCCACCACCTCGTCGGGGTTGACGCTCTTGTTCGGCTTCTTGCCAAAGAACTGCTCTACGGCCTGCTGGATGCGCGGGATGCGGGTCGAACCACCTACGAGAATCACCTCGTCGATGTCGCTCACCGACAGGCCGGCATCCTTGAGGGCCTGGCGGCAGGGCTCGAGCGTGCGTTCTACCAGGTCGTCAATCAGTTGCTCGAACTTCGAGCGGGTGATCTTCTTGACCAGGTGCTTGGGCACGCCGTCCACTGCCGTGATGTAGGGCAGGTTCACCTCCGTTTCCGACGAGGACGAAAGCTCGATCTTGGCCTTTTCGGCAGCTTCTTTCAGGCGCTGCAGGGCCATCGGGTCTTTGCGCAGATCGACACCTTCTTCTTTCTTGAACTCGTCGGCCAGGTAGTCAATCAGCTTCTGGTCGAAGTCGTCGCCACCGAGGTGAGTGTCGCCATTGGTCGATTTCACTTCAAATACGCCTTCACCCAGCTCCAGGATCGAGATGTCGAACGTACCACCACCCAGGTCATATACGGCGATGGTCATCTCCTTGCCGCGCTTGTCGAGGCCATAGGCCAGTGCGGCAGCCGTCGGTTCGTTGATGATACGGCGCACGTTCAGACCGGCAATCTCACCGGCTTCCTTGGTGGCTTGGCGCTGCGAGTCGTTGAAGTAGGCCGGTACGGTGATGACGGCCTCCTTCACTTCCTGACCCAGGTAGTCTTCGGCGACCTTCTTCATTTTCTGAAGGATCATGGCCGAAATTTCCTGGGGCGTGTACAGACGGCCGTCGATGTCTATGCGCACCGTATCGTTTTCGCCGCGTACCACCTTGTAGGGTACGCGCTTGATCTCGTCCTGTACTTCCGAGTACCGACGACCCATGAAGCGCTTGATCGAGAAAATCGTGCGTTTGGGGTTGGTGATGGCCTGGCGCTTGGCAGGGTCGCCGATCTTGCGCTCGCCATTGTCCAGAAATGCCACTACCGACGGGGTAGTGCGACGACCTTCCTCGTTGGGAATAACGACGGGCTCGTTGCCCTCCATTACTGCCACGCACGAGTTGGTCGTACCGAGGTCTATACCAATGATCTTGCTCATAACTCTTTCTTGTTTTGGGTTTCTGATTTCGTTGCCAGCTCGATTGCTTGCGCCTCTGATTGCTCAAGGTGCGTGCCAAGCACCCTCGTAGCGCCATTCCTGCCGGATCGGCTGCTCAATGCGTTTTTTAACAACAATTTGACAGCGATATATGCCCCATTCCATGCCAAAAAGTCAGCGCATCCGGCAGTCCTGGCGGATCTGTCAGCGATGCCTTTTGTATTTCTGTGGGCAAAAAGCAGGAGACGGAGTGGTGGCGTATCCAATTTGACTTATCTTGCAGAACCACCAGTTTTTGCTACATTGTTTTCACGTTATACACCCAAAATCTGTCACAATGAATTTTTTCCTTTCCAGAATCGGTTTGTTCGGCCTGCTCCTTTGCGGCATCTGCTGGAGTACGGCGGCTCTCGGCCAGATAGACAAAGCCACCCTCCAGAAAATCTACCTCGACTATCTGCGCGAGGAAGGATACCAGCCCAGAGTGGACGAAGACGGCGACGTGCAGTTCAAGCGCGAAGGGTTTACCTATTTCATCAGTGTGGATGAGGAGGATCCCGAGTTCTTCGGCCTGATGCTCCCCAACATCTGGGAGATCGAAAGCGATGAAGAGCGGCTTTATGCGCTGTTTGCCTGCAATGAAGCCACGGCCAACACCAAGGTGGCCAAGGCCCAGGTGGTAGGCGACAATGTGTGGATCAGTGCGGAGGTATTCTTGGAAAAACCCGAGGATTTCCGAAAGATCATACATCGGGCGTTTTCGTCCATGGACAGCGCCCTCGAAAAGTACGTCAGCACCATGAGGCAGTTCATGGACGAGGACGGAGAGTAAGGGCCGCTGATTTTCCAGAGCGATCGGGCAGTGACCGTGAGCGTTACTGCCCGCCCGTCATTCTGCACGCAGGTCGAGCCACTGTTTGAGTCCTCTTCGCGTCACCTGGTGGCCGCCTTCGTAGATCAGTTCGCGAAAGGGCAGGCCCTGTACGCGGGCAAAGGCTCGTTGCCATTGCAGGCGGTCGGGCGTGAGGAAGGGATCGGTCCTGCTGAGCGCCATCCACAGGCGCCTTTCGGCAAACCAGGCCCGGAAAGGGCTATAGTCGATGTCTTCGGGAGTGAGGCCCGCCCACAGCATCAGCTCGTCGAAGTGAGGGCGGCAACGGGTCAGCCAGCGCATGACGGTGGCGCAGCCCTGTGAGAAGCCAAACAGTACGATGTGCGCGCCCGGCCGACACAGGCCTGCAAAATGGCCGTACACCAGTTGCAGCCAGGTGCTGTAGTCCGCAATCTCGCTGAGCCGGTGCGCGCGCGTCATCCAACTGGCGCCCGGCGCGTCGCTCAGCCCCTTTGTGTAAAACACGGAAAGCCCCTGCGGCGCCACCACGAGACGGCTGCCGTCATCCACGGCATCGAACCGGCGGATGAAGTGTTTGGCGAGCTGGCCGTACCCGTGACAGGCAATCCACAGCTCCGCTGCCGTGCCGTCGGTGGGGCCGAGGTGGTAGCAGTGGGCCGTGCGGGGTACGGTGAAAGATGTGTGCTGTATCCGGGGCATTTTTTGGTAGTGTCCCTGATTAACTGATTCCAGACTGCGTTTTCTGCGGCCGAAGGCTGCGGTTTCAATGGCTGAGGAATCGAGGAACCGAAGAACCGAGGATTCGACAAAAAACTGATAGTCAGCAAGAAAAAACTTTAAACTTTAAACCCTAAACTCTACACGCAACACCTTTTTGCAGCCGGTCCATTTTCGGGATGCGCGATCATCTATTCAAGGACACCACCCATTTTTTTTACAGCAAGGATAAAAGATCTGTGCTTACTGCTATACGCAACGCACTTCGGTTTGGGGATTTTGGGCGAGGGTCAATGGACGATAGACGATGGACGATCGACCGTCGTCGGTCGAGGGATCGGGGATTGAGCGCGGTTGAGACCGCGTTGTGGACGATGAAATCCCGCTCGGAACCTTCCCCTCAAACGCTACACGAGCAACCCTCAACCTTTTCAGCTCACAACCGGGTCGTGTCCCCGATCAACTGATTTCAAACTGCGTTTTCTGCGGCCGAAGGCTGCGGTTTCAATGACTGAGGAACCGAAGAATCGAAGAACCGAGGATTTGACAACAACTGATAATCAACAAGAAAAACTTTAAACTTTAAACTTTAAACCCTAAACTCTACACGCAATACCTTTTTGCAGCCGGTCCATTTTCGGGATGCGCGATCATCTGTTTAAGGACACCACCCACAACTGAATTTTACAGGCTGTTTGGAACCGGTAAAAAAGTCTTGATGATGAAAGATTTCTGGAACGAGCGATATGCTGCTTCCGAGTTCGCCTATGGCGAAGCACCCAACGAATTTTTTCGCATCCAGCTCGATGAATTGCCTGTCGGCAAAATCCTCCTGCCCGCCGAGGGCGAGGGGCGCAATGCCGCGTATGCCGCCCGGCAGGGGTGGGAAGTGTGGGCATACGATTTTGCGGAAGCAGGTCGCAAGAAGGCACTTGAATTGGCGGAGCGCCATGGCGTGCAGATCCGCTACGACCTGACCACCCACGAAGCGGCCGACTATCCGGAAGCCCATTTCGATGTCGTGGCGCTCATCTATGCGCACACGCCGGCGCGCAAGCTCTTGCACGAAAAAGCCGTGCGCTGGCTGCGACCGGGAGGCACGCTCATACTCGAAGGTTTTGCGAAGGAGCAGCTTCAATATTCCTCCGGTGGCCCGCGCGATGAGGCTCTGTTGTTTGATCGCGCCTTGCTCGAAACCGACTTCCGGGCCCTTTCGGACCTGTGGATCGAGGAGGCCGTGGTCGAGCTGCAGGAGGGACGCTACCACCGCGGCAAGGGCGCCGTGATCAGGGTGGTGGGGCGGAAGGCGGATTGACCGACTCGGGGCAGAGCTGGTGCAGTTCGATTCCTTCGGTCTGCGCGATCCACGCTTCGACCAGATTCCAGTCGGTATCAGTGGCATTGTGGATCATGGCAAGGTGGGGCCAGGCCAGCGCCACCGCAAGGAACTTGCGATCGCTATTGTCAAAACCAGGCGGCATGTCAAAGGGCACAATTGCAATTGGCGTTCCGCCGGCCTCATTGACAACAATAGGCACCTTTGCAATTACCTGGTCATTGCCCTGGTGTTGATATATCCATTTGATGAATTGAAATGCCACACTTTGTACTGGTACACCTGCACCGCTGCGGCGATGCGCAGATTGGAAATGGTGGTTATATTCTTTCAGAATAAGATATGTCGTATCCAGCAACAAGCATTCCTTCGGATCCTTTTCCAGTTTTTCGCGCATTTTTTCAAGCCACTCAATGCATGTGAGGCTGCAGTGCCACCATTCCTGGGGAGGAGGATAATGGGCCAACAACAGGACATTGGTGTCAATGACATGCCCTGTTCGGCAAGGATCATGATGTCTGTCAGAGCAGGATGCGGGCATCAGGCAACGGAATTTTCGAGTTTGCGCTTGAGCGCTGCTTTCTGATGGGCGGTCATTTCCCCGAAGGAGTCTCCAAAGAAGCCACTGGGCCAATTTTGCACAAACCCG
>WFYJ01000079.1 GCA_015490175.1 Saprospiraceae bacterium
GCGCGCGGCGCCCGCTACGTCGTCAGCACCGACATCGGCCGCGACGGCATGCTGCAGGGGCCCGCCACGGCGCTGTACCGCCAGATGCGCGCGGCCTTTCCCGAGCTGCGGCTCATCGCCAGCGGCGGCATCCGCGCGCTCGACGACCTCGACGCCCTGGCCGAAGCAGGCTGCGATGGCGCCATCATCGGCAAGGCCATCTACGAAGGCCGCCTTTCGCCAGAAGACTTGCAACGCTGGGCGGAAGCACAGGGCATTGCCTGATGTGGCTTTCGCTTCCGCAAAAAACTGCCCGCACCATGCTCGCCAAACGCATCATTCCCTGCCTCGACATCAAGGACGGCCGCACCGTCAAGGGCGTCAACTTCGTCAACCTGCGCGATGCAGGCGACCCCGTGGAGCTGGGAGCCCGCTACAGCGAAGAAGGGGCCGACGAGCTCGTCTTCCTCGACATCACGGCTACCCACGAAAAGCGCAAGACACTGGCGGCACTGGCCCGCAACATCGCGCGTCACCTGACCATTCCCTTCACCATCGGCGGCGGCGTGCGCACCCTCGACGATGCCTATGCCCTCCTCGATGCCGGCGCCGACAAGGTGTCGGTCAACTCGGCAGCGGTGCGGCGCCCCGACCTCATCGACGAGCTGGCCCGGCAGTTCGGCAGCCAGTTCGTGGTCGTGGCCATCGATGCCCGCTACGAACAGGGCGACTGGTGGGTCTGGCTCAACGGCGGTCGCTTGCGCACCGAGCGCCGTTTGTTTGAGTGGGCCGCCGAAGCGGCCGAGCGCGGCGCCGGCGAGATTCTCTTTACCTCGATGGACCACGACGGCGCCAAACAGGGCTTTGCCCTCGAAGCCACGGCCCGCCTCGCCACCTCGCTGCCCATCCCGGTCATCGCCTCGGGCGGCGCGGGCACCATGGACCACTTCGTCGAAGCCTTTACCATCGGCAAGGCCGATGCGGCCCTGGCTGCCAGCATTTTTCACTTCGGCGAGATCCCGATCCCCGACCTGAAGCGCTATCTTCATGCACAGGGCATCCCCGTGCGCCTGGCGCAGGTGACCGGTTTTTGAGATGGAGTGACGGAGCGATGGAGTGACGGAGTGAGGAGTGCATGCAAGTTTGCCGGTTTGGCCGGTTTGACCGATTCCACCGATTTGAAAACCCTCAGCCTCTTTTCGGAATGCAAAATCCTCCATTCAAGGGCACTGCCGATTGAGTACAAAACCATAACCATGAACTCCCGGAAGCTGAAATCCGCCGATCAGATCGACTTTGACAAAGGCAATGGCCTGGTGCCCGCCGTCGTGCAGGACGCCCACACGCGTCAGGTGCTGATGCTGGGATACATGAATCGCGAAGCACTCGAGAAAACCCTGGCCGAAGGGCGCGTCACCTTCTACAGCCGATCGCGCAAGGGCCTGTGGACCAAGGGCGAGACCTCGGGCCACTGGCTCGAAGTGAAAGAGCTGCTGCACGACTGCGACTCGGATGCGGTGCTCGTCATGGCGCTGCCGCATGGCGCTGTCTGCCATACCGGCACCGATACCTGCTTTGGCGAAAGCCGCCACGGCGACGTGCATTTCCTCAAAGTGCTCGAAGGCATCGTGCATCGCCGCAAGGCCGAAGCCCGGCCCGAGCAGTCCTACACGGCCCGCCTGCTCGAGCAGGGCCTGCCCCGCATCGCCCAGAAGGTAGGCGAGGAAGCCGTCGAGACCGTCATCGCAGCCCTGCACGGCCCCGACGACGAGTTCGTGGGCGAAGCCGCCGACCTGCTCTATCACCTGCTCGTCCTGCTCGCCGCCAAAGGCCACACCCTGGCCGACGTGGTCGAAGTGCTGGAAGGAAGGCACGGGTGAGGCATCCCCTCACCCGTGCAAGAGATCGTCAGAGCAGGAAGGGGTCGTGTCCCCGATCAACTGATGTCAAACTGCGTCTTCTGCGGCCGAAGGCTGCGGTTTTTGGCTGAGCAATCGAGGAACCGAAGAACCGAGGATTCGATTCAAGAGGCCTGCTGAAAAAGTTGAAAAACCATTCAGTTACACAGAGCGCCACTGAGCATGCACTGATTTTCACAGAGTTACAAAAAACTGCGCGCAAACTGCGTCCATCTGCGGCTGAAAGCTGCGGTTTCAATAGATGAGCAATCGAGGAACCGATTATTTGATAAAATGCTGATAATCAACAAGAAAAACTTTAAACTTTAAACTCTAAACTTTCAACCAAAAGCTGTGTTCAAGCTGCGTCTTCTGCGGCCGAAGGCTGCGGTTTTAATAGATGAGGATTTGAAGAACCGAAAAATTGACCAGGTGCCTGATAGTCAATGGGAAAGACTCAGCGCTCCCCCTTTTGCGCCGGCTCATTTTCGGGAGTTTCCTTTCAATTTTGAGGCGGGCGACCTTTACCTTCCTTTCCTCCGCCTCACCTCGCCTTTTCCACCTTGATGATATTGACGGGGCAGTGGTGCGCGGCCGTGCGGTTGGCGTCGTACTCGTCGTCGGGTACGAGAGCCTGGTAGATGCCTTTTTTTTCGCTGCTGCCGATGAGGTTGCTCTTGCCGTCTTTTTTGGAGATACGCCAGCGGTCGGGTGCGGCCTCTACGCAGGCGTTGCACCCGATGCATTTGTGGCGGTAGAAGATGATGCGTACCATCAGGCTTCGACGATTTTGTAGATTTTGTCGCTGGGCCGGATGGGCTCGGGCAAAGGCATGCTGAAGAGGGCGCCCTGGGGTACGGTTTCGACCTGCTGGTCGTCCACGCGTACTTCTTCGGCTACGGTGCGCACCACGCCGGTGGTGGGCCCCATGATGAGCACGCGATCGCCTTTCCTGAGCGGATGTGCTTCGGCCTTGAAGACGCCCACGCCGATCTTGTTGTAGTACTTGACGCCGCGCCCGACGAAGATCTTTCGCTCGGTAGCTTTGGAGCCGTGGGTGTCGCTCCACTCGCCCATCTTGCGGCCCAGGTAGTAGCCGTCCCAGAAGCCGCGGTTATAGACGGTGGACAGGCGGCGCATCCAGTCGTCGATCTTTTCGGGGGTGTAGATGCCGTCGCGCAGGGCATCGATGGCTTCGCGATAGCAACGCACGGTGACGTCGACGTAGTCGGCCGAGCGGCCGCGCCCTTCGATCTTGAGCACGCTGACCCCCGCTTCGGCGATCTTGTCGAGGAAGTTGATGGTGCAGAGGTCTTTGGCGCTCATGATGTACTCGTTGTCGATCTCGAGCTCGTGGCCGTCGTCCTTGCTGATGACGATGTACGACTTGCGGCAGTTCTGGATGCAGGCGCCGCGGTTGGCCGAGGCGTTGTGGGAGTGGAGGCTCAGGTAGCATTTGCCGGAAACGGCCATGCACAGGGCGCCATGGGCGAAGATCTCGATGCGGACCAGCTCGCCCGAGGGGCCGGTGATCTGGCGGCGTTCGATTGCGCGCACAATGTCGGCCACCTGGCGCAGGCTCAGCTCACGCGACAAGACGATGACGTCGGCGAAGGCCGAGTAGAATTCCACCGTCTCGATGTTGGTGACGTTGGCCTGCGTGCTGATGTGCACGGGCATGCCCACGCGCCGGCAGTAGTTCATCACGGCGTGGTCGGAAGCGATGACGGCCGAGATGTCGTTGGCTTTGGCGGCTTCGACGATCTGGCGCATGAGGCGCAGGTCGTGGTCGTAGATGATGGTGTTGAGCGTGAGGTAGCTCTTGATGCCTGCTTGCTGGCAGCGCCGGCTGATCTCGGCCAGGTCGTCGATCGAGAAGTTGATGGACGAGCGGGCGCGCATGTTGAGCTGCTCGATGCCAAAATAGACAGAGTCGCAACCGGCCTTGATGGCTGCGGCCAGCGATTCCCACGAGCCCACGGGAGCCATCAGTTCCATTGGTCTGCTGTGCA
Organism: Saprospiraceae bacterium; assembly: GCA_015490175.1. GTDB lineage: Bacteria > Bacteroidota > Bacteroidia > Chitinophagales > Saprospiraceae > WFYJ01. The sequence continues at coordinate 3,890 of WFYJ01000079.1, forward strand.
TGGTGTCGTTGATGTTAGCGGTCGTTCTTTTTCCCTTTCCGGAAAAGCGCTGCAAAGGTACGACAATGCAGCGGCCCTTGAACCTGAACGGAAAACATCGCAGGCCGGGCAAATGGTTGAGGCGTGGGTTGGACCGGCCACGGTATATTCCCTTCGGGTGGCATTTGGCGAAAGCCGGGGGTGCTTGCAATCGAAGTCTGTTCCGGGCGTTTGCATGAAATGCCGATTTGCAGGAGGCAACATTGCCGAATCGGCCTACTTTTGCAAAAAAAATTCACCCATGCCGCTCGACCAGATTGACATTGAGATGGATGGCCGGCGAGGGGTGCAGGAAAAGGAGATGACGTTCCTGGAGCACCTCGAAGAGCTGCGCATGCACATCATCCGGGCGCTGACGGTGGTCGTGCTGTTGATGATCGTGGCCTTCATCTTTCACGACTGGGTGTTCGACAACGTCATTTTCGGCCCCACGCATCCCGACTTTTTGAGCTATCGGGCCTTCTGCCGGCTCTCTCATGTACTGGGTCTGGGCGATGCCATGTGCATGACGCCGCCCCAATTCGACAAGATCGCCGTGGGCTTTGGCGAGCCGTTCATCATCAGTATAAAGGCCTCCTTCGTGCTGGGCCTGATCGCGGCTTTTCCCTATGTCTTTTACGAGATCTGGAGCTTCGTGCGGCCGGGCCTGTATGAGGTGGAAGCGCGTGCCACGCGCGGCGTGGTGTGGATCTGCTCCGCGCTGTTTTTGCTGGGCGCCGCTTTCGGCTACTTCGTCATCGCGCCTTTTGCCATCAACTTTCTGATGGGGTACACCATTCCGGGCGTGGAAAACACGCCCACCCTGTCTTCTTTCATCAACTACATGATCATGTTCACCGCGCCGGCAGGGCTGATTTTCGAGTTGCCCGTGGTGGTCTATTTCCTGGCCAAAGTGGGACTGGTGACGGCCGAGGGCATGCGGCAATACCGCCGCCACGCCATCGTGGGCATCCTCGTGCTTGCGGCCATCCTCACGCCGCCCGACGTGGTGACCCAGTTCCTGATCGGCGTGCCGCTGTACGTGCTTTACGAGCTGAGCATCTTCGTGGTGATGCGCGTGGAACGCAAGGAAGCGCTGCGCGAGCAGGAAGAGATGCGCGCCCTGGAACAGGTGGAGCAAAAAGTGAAGCCATGAACGTACACGAAGTATCGTCGCGACTGACTCCCTTTGCCAAGCTGTTTTTTCCCGTCTTCTGGATGGCGTTTTTCGGGGCATTCACCATCGCCGTGCTGGTCACCGACATGGAGCCCTACACCCACGTGGCCAATGCCACCTTCCGCATGGGTGTGGCGGGTTTCTTCCTTGCGGGGGCGGCCTTGCTGCTCTTCACGCTGGTGCGCCTCAAGTGGGTGGCTTTCGACGACCGGCACATTTACGTGTCGAACTACTTCAGGCAGTACCGCTATCCGTGGTCGCTGGTGACGGCCATCGAGGAGCGCGACGTGCTGCTGGCTTCGCTCGTCACCATCCGCTTTGCGCAAAAAGGCTACTTCGGCGACAAAATCCACTTCCTGGCCAACGAGCGGCGGTTGCAGCACTTCCTCGACGAGCACCCGCACCTGGCCGGTCTGCTGGCGCGCAAGCTCAAATCTCGGGACTGATCGCCAGGAAAATACTCGACGCAATCCAGTTTGGGATTTTCTGAGGATAGTCGATTTTCTGAGATGGAGAGAGGAGAGATGGAGTGAGGGAGTGAGCGAGCGCACGAAATCCGCTGAGGGGTACCAAACGCTCAACGCTACACGCTCAACCCTCAACTCAACCTGCACAGCCGGTTTTCCCAAACCACTTTGATTCGGGGAAAGTTGTGACATCGCTGCGGAGCGAAAAAACAGCGCACTGGAGCCGCGTCGCAATGATGGCGTCGCAGGTCCGGCGCGTTTTCCGTGGTGCAGTCATGTGTTGTTGTGGCCCGGGGCCAAACCCGACGATCAGTTTCTGCCGCTTTCCTTGCCCGTGTTTTTCGAGGCCACGTTGGGCTTCTTGACGAGCTCGTCGAGCTGGCGGCGGATGACGAGCTGTTCGGTCTCGTTGCCCATACGCAGGTTGACCTTGTAAATGCCTTCAGGCTGGCTCGACAGGTCGAGGGTCAGCTCGTTGAGGCCGCGGATGACGATCATCTGGTCCTGCATCATCACGGTGCCGCGGGCATCGGCAAGGGAGTATTCGAGGATGCCGTCGGCAAAGGCTTCGATGGTCACCTGGAACATGTCGCGGGCCACTACGTCGGTCATGCCGGCCACCATGAAGTTGTTGTCGAACTGCTTGCTTACCGCGATGGCCTCGGTGTAGGTGTAACCGCCCTGGGTGTCGTTGACCTTGAGCCGATACCATGCCCGCGCCCCCTGGGCGGGTTGGACGTCGAGGAAGTTGTAGCGATAGCCCTCGTCGGCATTGCCGGCTGCTTCCACCAGGCCGATCTCGTGGAAGGTCGTGCCGTCATCGCTGCGCTCGATGGTGAAGGAAGCTACTTCCGCCTCGAAGAGGGTGCTCCACGTGAGCATGGTGCCTACCGGCAGGTTGTTGCCTGCCAGCGACTCCTCGAATTCCCAGTTGGCTGATTGGGCCCATACAGGGGCTATGGCAAAAGTGGTTGCCCACAAGCACAAGAAGCTCAGTTTTCGCATGTCGGCCATGAGATATGGTCTTTTCTGCAATCAAAGAACCACATTCCCGTGGCCCGGTTTCTGGCTGGTGGGGTTGTTTTGTGACCGGATAATGGGGGAAATATGTTTTAAAATGACCATTCTGAGGTTGGCCTGAATGGAGGAGTTTGCATACGAGGCAAGATTTTCTGGTAGTGTCCCTGATTAGCTGATTTCAGACTGCGTTTTCCGCGGCCGAAGGCTGTGGTTTTTGTCTGAGGAACCGAGGAACCGAAGAATCGAGGATTTGACAAAAATCTGATATTCAACGAGAAAAACTTTAAGCTTTAAACCCTGAGGCCCCTGAAAAAACCTATAGCCCCGCGCAAAACCTGTTCCGACTTGTCGGAAAGCCTGTCCCCGCGAGCCGGAGCTTGTTCCGACTTGTCGGAAAGCTTGTCCCGGTAAACCGGGGCAGGCTCCGACACAAGTCGGGAGCCCGTCCCGACTCAAGTCGGGAACGCAACGACACGCAATGTATTTTTAATTTTAAATCAATTTGTTGTAAGTTGATCATACCTGCCATATGTTACGTCCTTGCGTTGTTACGGACTTTTTTCAGTGCGCTCAAAGCTTCGAAAATGTGGGTCACTGAGGCGTGGATTGCATGCGAGGTTTTTTTGTAAAATTCACGACAAAAACAGGAAAAACAGGGGTGGCTGGGTGCAGGTATTTGGTTTTTCGAATCAGATTTTTTTTGTAATGCATTCACAAGTTTCAGACAGCAGGAATTGTGGCCTTTCCGTTCAGCAAATGCAAGCAGAATTTTTTTTTGAGACCAAAGAAATCGGCTCCCGAAAACCGAGGCGCCAGTTTTCAGGTGAGCTGATGGCAGGCTATCCTGAAACTGCCTTATCAAGAAGTAGGGGTAATTAAAAACCTGAAACCATGCAAATGCTTCACATCATGTTTTCGTTGATGCTGGCCACTCTGCTGAGTGCGCCGACGAACAACCCGGTTTCTGAAACCGCCGAAGCGCGGCGACACTCATTTTCACTGGCGCAGGAAGAGCTTGCAGGGGGGAAAGATGCCGTGTATTGTGAAATCGAGTGCCCTGACGGAAGAAAGCTTAAGTGCCGGGTCTGCAATTGCCAAAAACCGGCGTCTTCGTGCGGCAGTTCTGAATGATCGAAGTTCAGATAAATGATCTCTGCACCGGCCGGTTGATCCGGTGCAGTATTTTTTCGACACCAAAACCTGAAACCATGAAACACCTCTTTGTGCCCTTTGTCCTGCTGTGGGTGCAAGTGCTGTGCGCCCAGAATGAGACCAGAGTCAACGTGCTGGAGTACGAGATCCGGCGCTGGGAGTCGTTGTCGCAACAATATTTCGACAACACCTTGACCATTTATCATCGCGGTTCGGAGGTGTACGCTTTTCTCGAAGACATGCAGGACATCAACGTGGTGCCCAGGCCGCGTTATCGCGTGTTGTTGCCCTGGAAGTGGGGCGCGTTTTACTACGATGCATCCGATGGTGATGCGGTGTGGGTGCGCGTGCTCGCTCCCGGCGACACGATCCGGGCCGAGTTGACGTTCGAGCCCGAGGAGTGGGAGTTGCTGCCCGACACGGCTACCATTTCGGGCTTTTTTTGCCGAAAGGCACGTCGTCATTTCAACCCCCGGTTTGTCGTGGAGGCCTGGTACACCGAAGACCTGGGCTTTCACGCCATGCCGAAGGAGTATCTCGGTCTGCCGGGCGTACTGGTCCAATCCAGCCAATACGACGTTTTCCGGCTGCGCAGCGTGCAGTTGCGCGCACGGGAGGTGCCGGATCTGCGTCCCGCGTGCGGGAAGCTCGTCAAGCTGAGGCGCCTGCTTTCTGCAAAATCCGAGGCGGAGAAATTGATGAATGTAATTCCGTGGCACAATGAGTAGGTGGCTGCTGCTGTGGGCCGGTTTGCTGGCGGTGTGCAGTGGCTACGGGCAACAGGTGCGCGGGGTGGTTGTCGCCGAGGACGGGCAGCCGCTGGCGGGCGTGCTGGTCCGGGCGCGGCACCCGCGCATGGAGTTGGTAGTGCTGGCTTCGGCCTGGACCGACGACGAGGGGCGTTTTGCATTGCCTTGCGGCCAGTGGCAGGAAGGCGTGCTGGAGATCGAGAGCTCGTTTTTCACCCTTGAGCGGCCGGTGGCGGTGTCGTGTGGCGACAGCGTGCGCCTGGCAGCCGTGTTCCGGGCACAGCAGATGGAAGACGTGGTGGTCAAGGGCGAGGCCATTCCCATCATTGATCGTGGCGACACGATTATTTACCGCATCGACAAGCTGGCACGTGCGGAAGATGTGACCCTCGAGGATCTGCTCCGGCGCATGCCCGACATCGAGCTGAGCGAAGAGGGGCAGGTGCGCTTTCGCGGCAAGCTCATTGATCGCATCCTCATCAATGGCGAGTGGCTGGTGCTCGATCATGCCCTGCTGACGCGCACGCTCAGTCCGCAGATGCTGGCCGGCATGGAAATTCGCACCCGTGAGGACAATACCCGCCTAAAGCGCCAGTTGCTGGACCGCGGCCCCATGCTGGTGCTCGACCTGAAGCTGGCCGAAGACGTGCGCGAGGAGCTGTTCGGCCAGGCGGCGCCCGATGGCGGCGTGCAGTCCGGCCGGTGGCGCATTGACGTGCACGGCAATGCCTTTTCCCTGCGTCCGCGCCTCAAGGCATTGGCCTACCTCAACTGGGATCATTTCGACAAGAAAATCATCACGGGCGATCAGCTTCGGGAGCTGGATCCCGAGGCTTTCGAGGAGGTGTTCAACCTGCCGGCCAATCCCGATTTGCTGAAAAAGCGCGAGGTCTATCATTCCGACATCTTCGGTTTCAACGATTACTACCGGCGCGAGCCGCGCATTGCGGGGCTGAGCGTGGCCCTGCAACCACATCCAAAGGTAGAAGTGCGCCCCACCCTGCTCGTCGCCCTGGAACGATTGGACCGCTCCAACAGAAGCGATATCTACCTGGTCGGTGCACCCGAACGCTCGCTTTCGTGGCTTGACGAAGAGCGGAACGGCTACGCGACACTGAAAAGCCGCGTGCCGATTCAGTATCGGATGAATGATCAGAACTGGTTGACGATAGATGTTTTCTTCACGGCCCGGAAAGATTCGTCGTCCATGCACAGGGAAGTCTCCGGCTCGCCGATCGGTTTCGACGAAAAGCTCGGCTGGCGGCAGATGAATCTTTCCGCAAAATACGAACATCAGGGGCCGGGCGGATGGAGCTTCAGTGCTTCCTGGGCCTTGCGCAGCCACTTCAGCGGCGACAGCCTTTCGCTGATGGCTGCCGACGACGGCCTTGCCGGGCTGTTTTTCGACAGTGTTGCCTGGCAGGCACCCTCGGCCTTTCGGGTGGCACAGTATCAGCGGCAGGCCGGCCTGACCCATACGGCCACGTCGAGGCTGCATCGCAGGTGGGGCGATTTTGCGGCCAGTCTTTCGGCCACCGCCCGATGGGCGCGTCTGTCCACCCGTCTTGCCACCACGGCCTCCGACCTGCTCCGCACCGACAGGCCATGGGGTGGCGCGCTGAGGTGGCAATACGCGCGCTTCTATCCGGAGTTGCGCCTTCAGTACGAGGCCGACACGTGGCGCCTCGACCTTTCTTCGGGGGTTGATCAGGTTTTTGAACAAAAGACGCCCTGGCGGCGCGTGGCACATCGGCCGTTTTTTGGCGGCAGCCTGGTGTGGAGTCTGAGTCCGCATGAGGAGCTGAGTGTGCAGTACGTCCAGTCGCCGGCCCGCGTGCTGGTGGAGAGTGCCGGCTATGGCGTGCTGCTGCAAGGGCCCTCGGGCTGGCGCCTGTTGTCGGATTCGCTCTTCGTGGCCAGGCCCCGGCGCAATGCCCAGTGGTCGCTGAACACCTCGCGCTGGAAGCGTCGCTACGGGCTGAGCGGGAATTTTACCGGTACGTATGGGCAGGTGTTCAATGCTTTTGCACTGCGGGTGCTGCTCGATGAGCCGCTGTGGCAAGAAGAGCGGGTCTCGGCACAGCCCTACCTTTACTTGTTGGGCGGGCTGGTGGTCAACTGGCAGGCGCCAAAGCGGCCGGGCGTCAAGGCCAAGTGGGAGTCTTTCCTCTTTCGCATCATGCGAGAGAATGCCGATGGCCCCGGCGTGCGCACGCAGGTGTATCTGCACACCATCGAGTGGCATGCCGCCGATGCGCGCAAGGTGTGGGCCGTGTCGGGCAAGCTGACGCTGCGCAGCTTTTTTTCCATCGTCGAGGGCGAAGCGCCGGTGCGCTGGCGACAGACGCTGGCCAGCGAGCTGCGCGTGAGCCGCACCTTTTTCGAGGATCGGCTGGTGGCACGGTGCACCTGGCGGGGAATCGAACATCTCGTCGGCGCTTGGGAGCCCTTGCGCACATTTGACCTGAGGCTGCAGTATCGGGCGGGAGATGAGCTGTCTTTCTTTTTCGAAGGGTTCAATCTGCTCGATCAGCGCGTGCAGACGAAAGTGGAGGTGGATCCGGTGCGCATTGCCGGCGAAGAGGTCTTTCTGTTCCCGCGGGCCTTGCGCGTCGGCCTGCGCCGGGTGTTCCTGTAAGTTGTCCGCGTGCTCGAGCAGCGTTTTGTGCAAAAAGCCGCTTCCGCAAATGCCGCCCGGAAGCAAGGCAAATCGGGGTGCAGTGCACCACTGCACCCCGATGGCGTTGTGCCGGACGCGTTCGGGCTGCTCATCCGGCCGTTTGTTTCTGGCGCCTGGCCAGCTCCTGTTCGCGCAGCACGCGCCGCAGGATTTTGCCCACGTTCGACTTGGGCAGCTCGCTGACGAACTCGATCTCTTTGGGCACCTTGTAGCCCGTGAGGTTGTCGCGACAGTAGCTCATCAGCTCGCTTTCGGTGAGCGAGGGGTCTTTTTTCACCACGAAGATCTTGACCACTTCGCCCGATTTTTCGTGCGGCACGCCGATGGCAGCCACTTCGAGCACCTTGGGGTGGGCGGCCACCACGTCTTCCACCTCGTTGGGGAAGACGTTGAAGCCCGACACGAGGATCATGTCTTTCTTGCGATCGACGATGTAGAAGTAGCCCTCGCTGTCCATCTTGCCGATGTCGCCGGTGCAGAGCCAGCCGTCGCGGATGGTTTTGGCCGTCTCGTCGGGGCGGTTGTAGTAGCCGAGCATGACCTGGGGCCCCTTGACCTGGATCTCGCCGGCTTCGCCCAGCGCCACGGGCTCGTCCTTTTCGTTGACCACGCGCATGTCGGTGGAGGGCACGGGCAGGCCGATGCTGCCGATCTTGCCGGTGCCGTCGAGCGGGTTGCAGCTCACCACGGGCGAGGCTTCGGTCATGCCGTAGCCTTCGGCCAGGGGGCAGCCCGTCACCTTTTGCCAGCGCTCGGCCACCACGCGCTGTACGGCCATGCCGCCGCCAATGGTCACCTTCAGCTTGAAGTCGCCCAGGCTGGTGAAGGGCTCGTAGTGGAGCAGGCCGTTGAAGAGCGTGTTGACGCCCGTCATCAGCGTGATGTCGTACTTCTTGAAGGCAGCGACGATGGTTTTCAGCTCGCGCGGGTTGGTGATGAGCACGTTGAGCGCGCCGAAGCTGAACAGCCCCAGGCAGTTGACCGTGAAGGCGAAGATGTGGTACAGCGGCAGCGGGCACAGCGCCACCTCCTCGCGCTCCTTGAGGAAAGGCGACATGATGGCCTTCATCTGCATCATGTTGGCCACGAGGTTGCGGTTGGTGAGCATGGCCCCTTTCGACACGCCGGTGGTGCCGCCCGTATACTGCAGCAGGATGACGTCTTCGGCGCAGTGCTCGAATTGCTTGATGACGAACTTCTTGCCGTCGCGCAGCGCCTCGCTGAACGTCACGGCGTTGGGGATGTCCCATTTGGGCACCATCTTCTTCACGTAGCGCACCACGAAGTTGACGATGCCGCCCTTGACCGTGCCCAGCAGCTCGCCGATGCTGGTCACGATCACGGTCTTGATGCGGGTGTCGCCGATGATCTGTTGCAGGTTGGCTGCAAAGTTTTCGCAGATGACGATGGCCTTCACCTCGGCATCGGTGAACTGGTGGAGCATCTCGCGCGGCGTGTACAGCGGATTGGTGTTGACCACCACCAGGCCGGCACGCAGCGCGCCGAACAGCGCGATGGGGTACTGCAACAGGTTGGGCATCATGATGGCGATCTTGTCGCCGGGCTCCAGACCGCGCGCGTGCAGGTAGGCGCCGAACTGTCGCGACAGCTTGTCGATCTGCCCGAAGGTGAGCGACTTGCCCATGCATGCAAAGGCCGGCAGGTTGCGGTATTTCCGGAAGGACTCTTCCAGCATCTCGACCACGGTTTCGTAGGCGTCGGGGTCGATGTTGGCCGGCACCCCTTTGGGGTAGTTTTTCAACCAGGGACGTTCTTCATACACATTCATAGCACGCAAAGGATTGATTCGGTTGACAATGTTGCTTTCGCAAAATGAAGCCCGCGGGCCGTTTTTGGCGAAAGCCACAAGGCAAAGAAAAACATTTCTCCGTTGCGGCTTGCGCCAAAAGTGCATTTGCCGAAAGGCGCCGCCCGGGCAAGCCGGATGTTTCGGCCGATGAAAGTTACCAAATTTCCGCGCGATAGCGGGCGGGCGCTGCCCCGGGCCGAGCGATGGGGAGCGGCTCGTGCAAGGGGGCAGGATTTGCCTGAATGCGAATGCGTTGCAAACTCTTGTGCGATTCTTTGGTTATCCCGTTCGAAGTGGTACCTTTGCGCCGCTTTTGCGGCATGCCCAGCCGGGCCATGGCAGAGGCACCTTTTGGAAACCATATTGTTTAACCAAACGCATTCTTTCAATGCAGGAAGAAGAAAAGAATCTGGAACAACAGCACGAGGAGACGCCGGAAGTGAGGCCGGAGGAAGCTCCCGCACAAGAGACGCCTCAGCCCGCAGCGGTCGAGGCGGAAGCGCCCGCCCTCGAAGAGGCGCCGGCAACGCCTCCCGCCGAAGAGGAAACCGCCGAATCGGACGAGGCAGGTGCAGATGACATCGAAAAGATGGCGATCGAGGCGGCTGCCAAAGAAGCCGAAGGCGCACACGACGAGTTCGACTGGGATATCAGCACCAAGCGCGGCCCCGTGTACGACCCGGATGAGTACAGCAAGCTGCTCACCGAATACGAGGCGACCATCAGCGACGTCAAGGAAGGCGAGATCGTGACCGGCCGTGTGACGGCCATTCAGGACGGCGACGTGGTCGTCGATATCGGCTACAAGTCGGACGGGCTGGTGCCCATCAACGAATTCCGCGACATGCCCGACCTCAAGCCGGGCGACGAAGTGGAGCTGTTCGTCGAGAAGGTCGAAGACGCGCGTGGCCAGCTCGTCCTGTCGCGCCGCAAGGCCAAGCTGTTGCGCGCATGGGATCGCATCCGCGACTCGTACCACAACGGCACCGTCATCAAGGGTACCATCATCAGCAAGACCAAGGGCGGTCTGATCGTGGATATCGATGGCCTCGAGACGTTCCTGCCCGGCTCGCAGATCGATATCAAGCCCATCATCGACTACGACAGCTACGTGGGCAAGACCATGGAGTTCAAGGTCGTCAAGATCAACGAGCAGATCAAGAACGCCGTGGTGTCGCACAAGGCGCTCATCGAGAGCGACCTTGCCGAGCAGCGCGAGAAGATCCTCGCCAGCCTCGAAAAAGGTCAGGTGCTCGAAGGCGTCGTCAAGAACATCACCGACTTCGGCGCCTTCCTCGACCTGGGTGGCGTGGACGGCCTGCTCTACATCACCGACATTTCGTGGGGCCGCATCAACCACCCCAGCGAGGTGCTCGAGCTCAACCAGAAGATCAACGTGGTGGTGCTCGACTTCGACGAAAACAAGAAGCGCATCTCGCTGGGTCTCAAGCAGCTTCAGCCGCACCCGTGGGATACGCTCGACGAGTCGATCAAGGAAGGTGCGGTGGTCAAGGGCCGCATCGTCAACATCGAGGACTACGGTGCCTTCCTCGAGGTGAAGCCCGGCGTGGAAGGCCTGATTCACGTGTCGGAAGTGAGCTGGAGCAACCAGCCTATCAACGCGCGCGAGTACTTCAAGCTGGGTGAAGAGATCGAAGCCAAGATCGTCACCATCGACCGCGAGGAGCGCCGCATGTCGCTCAGCATCAAGCAGCTCAGCAAAGATCCTTGGGAAGACATCGAGGAGCGCTTCCCCGTGGGCAGCCGCCACAAGGGCCGCGTGCGCAACCTGACGCCCTACGGCGTGTTCGTCGAGCTGGACGAAGGCATCGGCGGCATGGTGCACATCTCCGACCTGTCGTGGACCAAGCGCTACGGCCATCCTTCCGAATTCACCAAGGTGGGTGAAGAAATCGAGGTGGTCATCCTCGACATCGACAAGGAGAACCGCAAGCTGTCATTGGGCCACAAGCAACTCGAAGAGAACCCTTGGGATACCTTCGAAAAGGTGTTCCCCGTGGGCTCGTACCACGAAGCCACCGTCATCCGTCGCGACGACCGCGGAGCCATCCTGCAGTTGCCCTATGGCCTGGAGGCTTACGCCCCCATCCGCCATATCCGCAAGGAAGACGGCTCGCTGGCTGAAGTGGATGAGACCCTTACCGTCAAGGTGATCGAGTTCAACCGCGACGACAAGCGCATCCTCGTGTCGCACCTGCGCTACCTCGAAGACATCAAGAAGGCGGCCATCGAAGAAGACAAGGCCACCAAGCGCAAGGAAAAGGAAGAGGTGCGCAAGGTCGTGAAAAAGAAAGCACAGCAGATCGAAAAGGAGACCCTCGGCGATCTGGAGGTGTTCAGCCAACTGAAAGAACAGTTGCAGCAGGAAACGCCCCAGGCCGAAGAAAAGAAGGCCGAGAAAGCCGACAACAAGGAAGACGAGCAGAAAGACGATCAAGCGTAAGGACGCCCTCGGCGTCTTTGCCGACGATACCAGAACCGTGCGCCCGTGAGGACTTCGTTCCTCGCGGGCGTTTTTTTATTGCGCCGGCGCGCTCGATGGACGACCGTGCATGGACGGTGAGTGTGTCGGTCAAATCGGTGGAATCGGTCAAACCGGTGTAAACTCAACGCAATTCGGTTTGGGAATTATTGACAATAGTCAATAGTCAATGGACGATGGACGATGGACTTTTTTGAGATGAACCTGCTGAAAAAAGTCCGTGACGGCCCCGAAAGTCGGAGCCTGTCCCGGCTTGCCGGGAGCAAGCAGTGACAATCCCGACTTGTCGGGATGACGCGTAACGCCATAAATA
>WFYJ01000080.1 GCA_015490175.1 Saprospiraceae bacterium
AAGCGGAAGCCGTGCCGTCGTGGAAGCCCAGGCCGCTCTCTGAAGTGGCGGTGAGGACAAGGGCGAGGGGCGCCGGCTCGCCGATGGAGAAAGTATCGGAGACGGAACAATTGAGCGAGTCGGTGATCCGGACGACGAGCAGACCGGCACAGAGGCTGTCGGCCATGGGACCGGTGTCGCCATTGCTCCACAGGTAGGTGAAGGGCGGAAACCCGCCACTGACCTGGGTGATGGCGGCCGAACCCGTGCAGGTGTTGGGGCAGAGGGCATCCTGGACCTGTGCTGTTACGGTCAGGTCGTTGCAGTTGAACGCCAGCACCTGGGCCGAGTCAATGGCCGTACATCCAACTTGGTCCGTCACGGTGACGGCATAGATGCCCGGCGGCAGGCTGTCGATCACGGCCGTGGTGTCGCCCGTGGACCACGAAAAGTGAAAAGGCGGTATCCCCCCTGAGGGGATCACTTCGATCTGTCCGTTATTGGCCTGGTTGGCGCTTTCGTGCATCACGTTGAATTGAAGCTGGATGCCGAGTGTGTCGTAAAGGAGCAGGGTATCCGTCCAGGAGCAGTTCAGGATGTCGGTTACGGTCACGGTCCAGATGCCGGCGCAGAGGGTGTCGGCGAGGGCGGTGGTGTCGCCATTGCTCCAGGTGAAAGCGAACGGCGCCGCGCCCCCGGCCAGGCTGTCTATCCTTGCCCACCCGTTACAGAGGCCCGGACAAGTGGGGTCGGCATGAGAAAAGAAAAGCTGTTGCGTCGGGCAAAGAAAAGTATCGACCAATACCGAGTCGAAAGCGAAGCAGCCCACAGAGTCGTGGACCGTCACGAAGTACCAGCCGGGCGCCAGGCTGTCGATCATGGCCGTGGTATCGCCCGTTTGCCAGGTGTAGGTATAGGGGGGCAATCCTCCTGTGGCCGTCACGGAAGCCGTGCCGTCGTGGAACTGGTATCCGGTCTCCGCGGTGGCGCTCATGCTGAGCTGGATCTTGATGGTGTCCATCAGCAGGAAAGAATCCACCACGCTGCAGTTTGATTCGTCGGTGATGGTGACCGTGTAGGTGCCGGCGCACAGGCCGGTGAGTGAGCTTCCCTGCAGGCCGTTGCTCCACAGGTATTGCAATGGCGGCTGGGCACCCTGCACCGCCACGATCTGAATCATGCCCGTGCAACTGTCGGCACAGAAGGGGTGACTGAACGTGTCGATGGGAATCAGAGCGGGACAGACAAACGAATCCACGGTGCCGGAAGCACTCACCATGCATCCGGACAAATCGGTGACCGTCACGGTATAGGTGCCTGGTGGCAAACCGGTGAGGGCGGCACTCGTGTCGCCGGTGTTCCAGAGGTAGGCATAGGGCGGCGTCCCGCCACTCACCAGAGCCGTGGCCGTGCCGTCATTGGCGTCGTTGGCTGTTTCGTCGGTGGTGATGACTGTGACGGCGGGTCCTGGCTGGACGTACACTGTGGTTGTGGCCACGTCGCTGCAGCCATTGTAGTCGAATACCGTGACCTGGTAGGTGGTGGTGGAGGAGGGGCTGGCCCAGGGATTGGCGATGTACGGATCGCTCAAGCCGGCAGCAGGTGACCACCGATACTGCACGCCGCCCGTAGCCCACAACTGCACCGAATCGGCCCCACAAATCGTCTGGTCGGGAATGGCCTCTGCCTCGACGCCCGCCGTCGTAAAGGATTCCTGTATGCAGCCCGTGGCCGTGCCATTTGCATTATAGGGTGTGATGGTCACGTAGATCTGGGTCAGACAGGGCAGCAGGCCGGGAGGATCGTAGCTGGTGGCACTGCCCACGTTCAGGTTGTTGGCAATGTCCGTACAGGAAGGACAGGTTCCGGCCGTAAGCAGGTAACCAAAGGCATTGCCCACCGGATTCCAGGAAAGGACGATGTTTCTGGGCACGCCGGTGGCGCCATTTGGCGGATTGGCCAGAAAGGTACAGCCCGGGGGCGGGTCTTGGGTGGTCCATTGGGCTACGTAATTGGCCGTCACGCCGCCGGCATAGGCAAATTCGCCCCCTGCGTAAAGCGTGTTGGTGCCGTTGTGGTCGAGTGCATACACCCAATCGCCGGTGCCGCCGCCCAAGGCCGACCAGCCGCTGCTGTCCCAGGCCCCGATGTAATTGACGGTAACACCGCCGGCCTGCAGAAACAGACCGGCAGCGTAAATGGTGCCCGTGGGCGAGCTTTCGATATCCATACACCAGAAAGAGAGGCCGCTGCCCAGCGCCGACCAGTTGGCCCCGTTCCATTGCGCAATCCGATTGGCACTCTGATTGCCCGCCTGCGTGAATTCACCCCCGATGTAGAGCATCCCTGTGGGAGTGACGTGCACCGCATAGCAGTTGCCATTGGTGCCGGATCCCAGTGGAAAAAAGGTGCTCCCGTTCCATTTGGCGATGTGGGCGGCGCCTATGCTGCCGGCCTGGGTGAAGGCGCCGCCCACGTACACATTGCCCGCGTTGTCGATAGCGAGGGCATAGGCCTCGTCATTGAGGCCGGCCCCCAGCGACGACCACGTGCTGCCATTCCAACGGGCGATGTATTTGGCCGTGCTGCCACCGGCCTGGGTGAAGGCGCCGGCCACGTACACCTCGCCGTTGGCGGCCACCGCAACGGCATAGGCAGGGCCATTGAGGCCGGTACCCAATGCCGACCACGTGCTGCCATCCCAGCGCGCCACGTAATTGACGGTCTGGCCGCCGGCCTGGGTGAAATTCCCCACAGCATACAGATCGCCATTGGGCGCAAGCGCCAGCCCCCACACATCGTCGTTCATGCCCGACCCCAGCGCCGTCCAGGTCGAACCGTTCCACCTGGCTACGTGGTTGACGACCTGTCCACTGGCCTTATTGAAACTTCCCCCCACGTAAACGTGGCCATTTCCGTCTTCAATGACTTCATTGCAAGGGCCATCAAGGCCGGCACCCAGAGGCGTCCATTCGAGCGGCACGGGAGGGGTAGCCTGACCCACAGGGAGCCGGGTGATTCTGGCCACATTTCTCAGTTGCTCAATCGGATGTTTGGCAAAAGCCGAATGACACCAAGGCAACACCGTGATCAGAATGGCAAAAGTCAGTTCGAGCCTCCATCTGGCCAAAACTCCTGTCCCGTCTTTTTCGTACACGTATACGTTGGCATGAGCCATGATATGGCGATTGAGTGCTGTTCAAAAGCAATGTTCACGTTTCTTACCGGGGAGGGTTAATGGGCGTAATAAGTGGGGAGGGCTACAAAAATAGGTGTAATCTTGCTATTCGTAAACATATTTTGGTTGTTTGTATATTATTACGATTTGTAATGTGTTTGTGTTTCAAAGGTTGTGCTAACTTGGTGGGGCTTTTTTTTGACCAACCCAGCCAGGCTTATGTCTTTCTCTGTCCGTCTGCTTTTGCTCGTATTGCTTGTGCCCGGCACAGGCCTCAGGGTGCTTGCCCAGGTTCAGACACCTGACCTGCTCTGCCACTGGCAGGATTCCACCCTCACTCCGACCTCGTGGCTGCACAGCCGCTACAACGAAGTGTGGGGAGTCGCCCTGGGCGGCCGCGAGTATGCCATTATCGGCTCGACCGAGGGCATTCATTTCGTCGATGTGACCGAGGCGCCGGAGTGTTCGGTGCTGACCGATGCCTGGGTGGCCGGTGCCGCCCAGGGCAGCAACCTCATCCATCGCGATTTCAAACACTACCAGCATTACCTCTACGCCGTGGCCGACGAGGGCGCCAGCACGCTGCAGGTCATCGACATGAGCGGGCTGCCGAACAGTACCACGGTCGTGTACGACGACGATGAATACGTGCGTACGGCCCACAATCTGTTCATCGACACGCTCACGGCAAAGCTGTACCTCTGCGGCGGCAATTCGCCTACCGGCGGTTTTGCCGTGCGCATCCTGTCGCTGGCCGACCCGGAAGATCCCGCCATGATCACCTCCTATCCCAATTCCAATTTTTACCTGCCCTACGTCCACGACCTCTACGTGCGCAATGATACTGCCTGGCTCAATTGTGGCAACAGCGGATTGTACGTGGTGGATTTCACCGATCCCCTCGAACCCGTGCTGCTCGGTACGATGACCGACTATCCAGGGGCAGGGTACAACCATTCCGGCTGGTTGTCGGACGACGGGCATTACTACTTCCTCTGCGACGAGACGCATGGCTCGCCCGTCAAAGTGGTCGATGTGAGCGATTTTACCGATATGCACGTGGTGGCCACCATGGCCGCCGGCACCGCCGATTCGCGCATCGCGCACAATGCACTGCTGCGCGACGAGGTGCTGTACGTTTCCTACTACTACGACGGCTTTCAGGCATGGGACGTGAGCGACCCGTTGCATCCGCTCCACATCGCAGCCTACGACACCTACCCCGGCGCCGACGGCTTTTCCTACAAGGGAGCATGGGGGGTGTTTCCCCTGCCTTCCGGCAAAAACCTCCTGTCCGACATGCAGTCGGGCCTGTACGTGTTCGGGCCGGTCACCAAGCCCGATTATGCCATTCTGGGGCCGGATGCCAACTGGACCGCGTGTGCCGGCCAGAGCACTGAACTCGCGCTCAGCCTCGGTGCCGCCTGGCAGTGGGCCTCCCTCGACGTTTCGCTCGAGGGCCTTTCGGCAAATGCCGTGCTGGCCGACAGCCTTGCGGGGACCCTCACCCTGCAACTGGCACCCGCCGCCGCGGGCCAGTGGGCCGTAACCGTGACCCTCTGGGATGGCGTGCACCAGAGCAGTTGGACGGGCACGCTGACGGTGGTGCCTGAACCCGAGGCCCCGCAACCCGTCGCGCCGCCGAGTGCCGTGGTGACTACGGCCATGCCCACCTTCGAGTGGGTGGCCGGCAGCGCCGACTCCTTTACCCTCATCATTTTCGCCGACACGGCCAACCTCGCCGGTTCGGTGCTGTTCAGCCAGACCGTCGCGGGTGCCACGCAGCTCTCTCCCGACCTGTCCGGCATCCTCGAAGAAGGGGTGCCGGTATGGTGGCTGGTGCGGGCGTACACGCCCTGCGGGCCCGCGGACAGCGAGGTGCGCCCGCTCGTGCTCGATACGCAGACGGGCCTGAGCGACCCGCACCCCTCGCCCCGGCTGAGGCTGTTCCCCAACCCGGCCCACGACCAACTGGTGGTGCGCTGCGAGACGGCTTCCCTGATCGCCGTTGCCTTGCACACGGTGGATGGGCGACCGATGATCGTGCACCAGAGCAGACCGGCGCGGGAAGTACGGCTCGATGTTTCCCGTTTGCCGGAAGGCGTCTATTTCCTGAAGGCCACGGATGTGCGGGGGCGTACGGCCCTGCGCAGGGTGATCATCGCCCATGGACCATGATGGATGGCCCCGGGAAGTTTTCAATTGCCGTTTGCCGATACCGCTTCGCTTCTTTCGAAAATTTTTACCTTGAAGCGCCTTTCGGCAAACCCCGCCCGACCATCCCGTTGCGCACCGACAAGTGTGGATTGGCCGATGTGCCCTTATGATGAGGGCGCTCCGGCAATTTGTGGATACCAAAGGTGAAAAGGATGCACAACCACGACCCCCTCGCCGACGTGCTGGCTGCCGGGCGCCGGCTCGTCTCGCTCGATGCTTTTCGCGGCTTTACCATCATCGGCATGGTGATCGTCAACGATCCGGCCAACTGGGCCCACGTCTATGCGCCGCTGCGCCACGCCGAATGGCATGGCGTCACGCCGACCGACCTGGTGTTTCCCTTCTTTCTGTTCATCGTCGGCGTGTCGATCGCGCTGGCCTTCACGCGGCGGCTGCGGCAAGGCATGCGCCCGCAGCAGTTTACCGGCAAGATCATCCGCCGCACGCTGATCCTGTTTGCACTGGGCGTGTTTCTGTGGCTGTGGCCCGAGTTCGACTTTTCCCGCATCCGTTGGACCGGCGTCTTGCAGCGCATTGCTGTCGTGTACGGGGTGTGTGCATTCCTCTTTCTCTACACGAGCTGGCGCACGCAGGCCTGGCTCGGTGCCGGCATCCTGGTGGCGTACTGGTTGGCCATGTGTTTCCTTCCCACGCCGGGCTACGATGCGCCGATGCTGGAGCCGGGCAAGAACCTCGCGGCCTGGGTGGACCACCTCCTGCTGCCGGGCGTGATGTGGCAAAAAACGTGGGATCCGGAGGGCATCCTGAGTACTTTTCCGGCCATCGCCACGGGCATCTCGGGCATGCTCGCCGGCCGCCTGTTGTTGGCCAAGGCCGACACGTGGCGCCGCATCACGTGGCTGATGCTGGCCGGTTACTTCAGCTACGTCATCGGCTCGGCCTGGGACTGGTTTTTCCCCATCAACAAAAACCTCTGGACCAGCTCGTACGTGATGTACACCTCGGGACTGGCCGCCATGACCTTTGGCGCCACCATCTGGCTGGTCGATGTGAAAGGCATCAAGACATGGACGTGGCCGGGCGTCGTGTTCGGGGCCAATGCCATCACGGCCTACGTGCTGCATTCCATGCTGAACTACCCGTTCCGCCATCCATTTTTCGAAACCGCCGACGGGCCGGCGTCCATCGTCTCCCTGTTCTTCGACGCGCTCACGGCCCAGGGCCTCGAACCGCGCTTCGTCTCCCTGTTGTGGGCGCTGCTCTACACCGCAATCGTGTTCCTACCCGTGTACTGGCTGTACCGCAAGCGGATCTTTATCAGGATTTGAGAATTGAGCCCCCTGAAAAAACCCCCTAATTGCTTTTAGCGGCGAACAAAATTCGGTATTTTGCTGGAGCAAATATCCACACTATGTTTAAGCGGAGTAACCTTTCTACCCAGCCGGATTTGTTTGGCAATATTTTTCATGTTGCAGGCCAGTCCAAGGCAGTGCTTCTGGCCGATGAGGGTAAATGGTGGAATTTGTTCCGGCAACATATCATCCAACACATTGATGAAGAGTCGTTCCGCGTACTGTTCTGCGAGGATAATGGTCGGCCCAATGCGTCGGTGCGCGTGTTGGTGGGCATGATGATCCTCAAAGAAGCCTTCGGGCTGTCGGATGAGCAACTGTATGAACGGGCCAGTTTTGATATGACTTTCATGCTTGCATTGGGTTTGAGCAATGTCCATGACCAGTTGCCTACTTTGCGCACCTACTACAATTTTTGCCGCCGGTTGCGGGAGTACGAACAGCGCACAGGACATGATTTGATAGCTGAGCAGTTTGCCAAACTGACCGAAGGGCAGATCAAGCGCTTCAAGGTTGATGCAACGGAAGTGCGCATGGACTCCAAATTGTTCTGCTCGAACATTCGCCGGCACAGCATGTACACGCTGTGTGTCGAAGTGCTTCAGAACTATTTCAAGAGTCTGAGTGAAGCGCATCGTGCACAGATCAAGAACAGCACGCGTCGCTATCTGGAGCAACTGCTGGCCAAAACACCCGATCAACACACTTGGCACAAGACCAGTGCCCAGATTCGCTCAAGCCTGCGCACCCTGGGTCAAATCTGTGCCTACCTGCTGCATCGCTTCAAGCACAGCCGGGCCGGTCAATATGATTTGCTGGAGCGCTTTTTCCACGAACATTTTGAGCTGAAGTCTGCAGAGGATCAAGGGTCACCACCTGCCGAGCAGTCTGCCGAGCAGCCAGAGGAGCAGCCAGAGGCTGAGCAGCCAGATGAGCAAACACCGGAAGTGGAGTGCAAGAAGAATGAATCGGGCAGTGTGTTGCAATCGGTGCATGATCCCGATGCGACCTATCGGTGCAAGTCCAGCGGCTCGCAACAGCAACAGGTCAGAGGCTACGTGGCCAATATTACCGAGACGTGCAAACCTGATCAGCTGAACCTCATCACCGATGTCATGGTCACACCAGCCAGCACGCCCGATTGCGAGTTTTTTGCCAAGGCCATCCAGCAAACTGAGCAGACAAGTGCCCAACAAGTGCGCAAGGTATTCACCGATGGGGCCTACCATTCTGCCCCCAACCAGGAATTTATCTCACAGCAGGGAAGATCCACCCAATGGTATCGCACGGCCATTCAGGGCCAAAGTATTCAATATGCATTTGAATGGATCGAGCAAGGGCAAAAGTTGCGCGTCACTCATCTGCCCACAGGTCAGGTGTACATAGCCCTTCGGACCAAAAGCCGCCAAGAGAAATACCGCATCCAGGTAAGTGAGGGCAACTATCGCTACTTCTTGCGAGAACAAATCGACAACTACTTCCTGCGCCAGCAAATTCAGCACGATGCCAGGCACACCCGAAAGCGAAGAGCCAATGTAGAGAGCACGATCCATCATGTGTTCTGTACGCTGAATGGCAACAAGAGCAAATACCGAGGAGAAGGAAGAAACAAGCTCTTCGTCTACCTGCGGGCCATATATGTCAACTTCTGGCGTATCATTAAGTGGATAACCCGTGGCCTGCAACCGCCCAAAACCGAGGAAAAGAGCGAAAATGCAGAGGAAAAGGCCGATTTTTTGACTTTTCCCGCTCTGTATGCGCTACAGTGCCTCACTTGGGTCAGTAGCGCGACAGGTATTTTGAGCCTGCAGATGGCCACCAAAGGCCAAATTTTATTTGGTTGTCAAAGAACTTTCTTAAGTAACCGTCTAAAAATTACCTTCCTTTTTCCTTGGCCGGATCGTGTAGTTCCAAGAAGGGCAGGTTGCATGTCTTTCGATCATTAATCGGGCCATGTCTTTGGCCGAGACGGTAAGTCCTTTTTCGTAGGCCTTCTCCACAAGAGTCGCTTCCACTTGCAGCCCCTTTTGCGTTGTCGTGCGGCGGATGCCATCTATCAATATCTCGTAAGAAGTCAAAGGCATGCCGGCCCATGTACGGCTGATCTGGGAAAAGAGTCGATGTTCGATCGGGTTCCATTTGGATGCACCTGGCGGATAATGGCATACAGTGACACCGATGCCAAAGGCATCAACGATTTTTTCTTGTAGCAACTGTTTCCAACGGCGAGAACGGTAACTGTTGCTGCCGCCCCCATCAGCCAAAACAAGTAGCTCGGGTGCATGAGGGTAATGTGCCT
>WFYJ01000081.1 GCA_015490175.1 Saprospiraceae bacterium
ATAAAAAACACATTGCGAATCGTTGCGTCCCCGATGCTCGGGACAGGCTTTTGCGTCCCCGACTGGCGTCGGAGCCTGTCCCGGCCACCGGGAACAAGCGGTTGCGTGAGATTTTGGGTTTTTCAGGGACCTCATACTTCGATTCCTCAGCCAAAAACCGCAGCCTTCGGTCGCAGATAGACGCAGTCTTAGCGCAGTTTGCACAATCGGTCACTCACTCCTCACTCCATCTCTCCATCACTCCATCACTCCCTCTCGGATCATTGCCCTTCGCCAGCAATTCCCGGACCAAATGGCACCGGCTCTGTTCTTTTCATCGCCTTGCCTTTCGGCAAATTATGCCCTGCAGGGGGCTGTGGTTCGCTTTTTTCGATGAACGGGAAAGAAAGCCCTTTGAAGTCGGGCGCGGGCAGAATTTTGCGCAAGCGGAATGGCTTTCCTGCCCAATGCCTATTTTGTTGGCCGATCCCGACCCTGCAAAGCCGGCATGGTATCACCCGACAAAAAAAACGTTACATGAGCCGTTTTGCGATTCTTTTACTGGTGTGGGGCAGCGTGTGCACATGGGGACATGCCCAGGCGCCTTCCGGCAAAAAGCAACTCACCATTGACGATCTGGTACGCTGGAAAAGCATCGAAGACCCGCTCATCTCGGCCGATGGCCGTTTCGTTTGTTGGCGTCAGCATCCCGAAGAGGGCGACGACACCCTTGGCCTGTGGGATGCCACGACCCGGCAACGGCGGCTGTTTGCGCGGGGCGATCGCGCGGCATTCAGTGCCGACAGCCGCTGGCTGGCCTTTCGCCTCACGGCACCTGCCGACAGCGTGCGCGCCTGGAAGAAGCGGGACTTGCCCAGGAAGAAATGGCCGAAGGACACCCTGGCCCTGCTCGACCTGCACAGTGGCGAGCTGACCCGTGTGCCGGGCGTGAAGCGCTTTGCCATGCCCGACAAGTACGGCGGCTGGGTGGCCATCTGGTACGAACCCGACAACCAGCGCGATACCACCCACAACGGCAGCAACAAGAAAAAGGAGTCGCGCGAAAACGGTTCGCGCTTCGAACTGCGCGCCCTCGCGGGCGGCGCCGGCGTGGTGCTCGACTACGTCACCGACTGGCAACTGGCCGAAGAAGCCCCCGTGCTGCTCTACCATACCAGCGGCGACGACTCGGTCGTACAGCGGGGCGTATGGCTGCTCGACCTGCGCCGGCCCGATCCGCAGCCGCGTCCTCTGTGGCGCACCTCCATCGCCAAAGCCGAATTCAAGCGGCTTACGCTCGACAAGCAGGGGCGTGCGGCCGCCTTCCTCCTGCAGCTCGACACCACGGGCGCCTCAGTCAAGCCCTGGGCCCTGGCGCTCTACCGCAATGGGCAGGATTCTGCGACGATCATTGCCGACACGGCAGCTTCCTTTTTGCCGGAAGGCTGGCAGCTCAGCACCGACGAGCGCCTGCGCTTCAGCGATGCAGGCGACCGCCTGCTCTTCGGCATCAAACGCGTGCCGCCACAGCAGGACACCTCGCTGCTCGAAGAAGAAATCGCGCAGGTCGAAGTGTGGACGTGGAAGGATCCCATGATCTACCCCCAGCAAAACGTGCGCAAGGAACGCGAGCTGAAACGCTCCTACGAGGTGCTCTACCAGCTCGATGCCGACCGCTTCGTGCCGCTGGCCGATACGGCGCTGCCCGAAGTGGCGCTGACGCCCGACCTGGCCGGTCGCTGGGCCATCGGCTGGAACGAGTGGCCGTACTTCCACCGCGTGTCGTGGGAAGGCTTTCCCTCGGCCAAAGACATCTACCGCATTGATCTGGAGACCGGCGCGCGCCACCTCGTGGCACGTGAGGTGCGTGCCAACGTCCATATCAGCCCGGCAGGAAAGTATGCACTCTGGTACCACGTGGCCGACACGGCCTGGTACGCCTGCGCGCTGGCCGACGGCAGCGTGCGACAACTGACCACTAACGAGCTGTCGGCCTTCTACGACGAGCTCAACGACCGGCCCATGCATCCGCGGCCCTACGGCTCGGCCGGATGGACCGAGGGCGATCGCCGCGTGGTGCTCTACGACCGCTACGACCTGTGGGAAATTGATCCGTCGGGGCAGGCCCCCGCCCGCCGACTGACGCGGGGACGCGAAAGCCGGATGAGCTACCGCGTGGTGGACCTCGACCGCGAGCGCCACTTTCTCGACGAGCGGTTGCTGCTGCGCATGTTCGACGAGCAGAGCAAGGGCAGCGGCTATGCCTGGCTTTCGCCAAAAGACGAGGCGCCTCAGGTGGCCGTCTTCGACGGGCACTACTGGTTCGGCACGCGCGTGCTCAAGGCGAAGAATGCCGAGCGGCTCGTGTTCACCAAAGAGAACTACCAGGTCTTCCCCGACCTGCGGTATGCCGGGCCGGATTTTGCGGAAGCAAAACAGGTGAGCCACGCCAACCCCCGGCAAAAGGACTTCCGCTGGGGTACCATCGAGCTGGTGGAGTGGACCTCGCTCGACGGGCAGAAGCTGCAGGGCCTGTTGGTCAAGCCCGAAGACTTCGACCCGAACATGAAGTACCCGCTGCTGGTCAACTTCTACGAGCGCAGCAGCCAGACGCTCAATCGCCACCGTCGCCCCTATGCTCATCGCAGTACCATCAACTACCCGCTCTACATCAGCAAGGGCTACGTGATCTTCAATCCCGACATTCCGTACAAGGTGGGCTACCCGGGGCAGAGCTGCTACGATGCCGTGATGTCGGGCGTGCGCATGCTGATTGACAAAGGGTTCGTGGACAAGGAGCGCATCGGCGTGCAGGGACATAGCTGGGGCGGCTACCAGGTGGCCTACCTGCTGACCAGAACCAACCTCTTCCGCTGCGCCGAGGCGGGCGCACCCGTGGTGAACATGTTTTCGGCCTACGGCGGCATCCGGTGGGGCAGCGGCCTGAGCCGCATGTTCCAGTACGAACGCACGCAGAGCCGCATCGGCGGCACCATCTGGGAGTACCCACTGCGCTATCTCGAAAACTCGCCGCTGTTTTTCCTCGACCGCGTGACCACGCCCGTGCTCATCCTGCACAACGACAAGGACGGGGCCGTGCCCTGGTATCAGGGGATCGAATACTACATCGGCCTGCGCCGCCTGGGCAAGCCCGCCTGGTTGCTCAACTACAACGGCGAACCGCACTGGCCGCTCAAGCTGCCCAACCGCAAGGACTTCCAGACGCGCATGGCGCAGTTCTTCGACCATTACCTGCTCGATGCGCCCATGCCCCAATGGATGGAGCGCGGCGTGCCGGCATGGGAAAAAGGCATTCGCCAGGGGCTGGAGGCGGTGAAGGAGTGATGGAGAGAGGAGAGATGGAGTGAGGAGTGAGGGAGGTAGCGGCGCACGGCGGTGCGTCTGTCGGCAGTGCGCCTTGCCTGTCCGGGAATTTTTGACGATGGATGAGGAGAGAGGAGCTACGGAGTGAAGGACCGATTCGACCCACAAACCACCTCGATCATGAAATCATGGCTCGTTCTTCTGGTATTGGCTTTCGCTTTCGCAAACGGCACCCGGGCGCAGCAAGGCATCGTGCTCGAGGGGCAGGAGCTGGAGTCTGAGATTCTGGGCCGCACCATGCGCTATGCCATCTACCTGCCGCCGGGCTATGAGGCCAGTACGCGCCGCTACCCCGTGCTGTACCTGCTGCACGGCTATACCGACTCGGAGTGGGCGTGGGTGCAGTTCGGGCAGGTGCCACACATCGCCGACGCGGTGATCCGCAGCGGCGAGGCGCCGCCCATGATCATCGTGATGCCCGATGCGGGCCTGAGCTGGTACATGAACGACCATGCCGGTACGGAGCGGTACGAGGACTATTTCTTCGACGAGCTGCTGCCCCACATCGAGACCACCTGGCCGGTGCGACGCGGCTGGGAATTTCGGGCGGTGGCCGGCCTGAGCATGGGCGGGCATGGCGCGCTGATATACGCCCTGAAGCATCCGGCCATGTTTGCGGCCTGTGCGCCACTGAGTGCTGCAGTCTATACCGACAAAGAGGTGATCGGGATGCCACAAGACCGGTGGGATCACGTGTGGGGCAAACTCATCGGCACGGGACTGCAGGGCGAGGCCCGCCTCACCGACCACTGGAAGGCCAACAACGCGCTCTGGCTGGCCCGGCAGGTGGATCGCGAGCTCATCCGGAGGGTGTCTTTCTACATCGACTGCGGCGACGACGATTTCCTCTACAAGGGCAATGCGGCATTGCACGTGTTGCTGCGCGATCTGAACATTGTGCACGAGTATCGCGTGCGCGACGGAGGGCACGAGTGGAACTATTGGCGCACGGCCTTGCCCGAAGTGTTGCGCTTCGCGGGTCGGCGCTTCACGCGCTGAGGAAGGGTGGTTGCGCTTTTGCGAAAGCGGCATCGGCTTATTGTGTTTTTTACAAAAAATGATAACTTGCCGTTGCTCACCAACAACGGATCATTTTCCCCCGCCTTCTACGCGCATTCGGGTAA
>WFYJ01000082.1 GCA_015490175.1 Saprospiraceae bacterium
AAAGGGCCGATGTGGGCCGGTGATCCGATGAGTCACCTCAGCAAGCATGCTGACATTTGTCACTGACGTGTAGGGTTGAGGGTTGAGAGTTGAGGGTTGAGGGTTGAGAGTTGAGGGTTGAGAGTTTAAAGTTTAAAGTTTAAAGTTTTTCTTGTTGATTATCAATTGTTTGACAAATACTCGGTTCTTCGGTTCCTCGATTCTTCGGTCATTGAAACCACAGCTTTCAGCCGCAGATGACCGCAGTTTGAGTGCAGTTTTTGACCTGTTGTTGAGGGTTGAGCGTGTAGGGTTGAGGGTGTACAACTCTGTGAAAATCAGTGCATGCCCAGTGGTGCTCTGTGTAACTGGATGATTTTCAGTATTTTTCAGAAAGCTCTTGAATCAAATCCTCGATTCCTCGGTTCTTCGATTGCTCAGCCATTGCAACCGCAGCCTGCGGCCACAGAAGACGCTGTCTCGCGCAGTTTGCACAATCGGTCACTCCCTCACTCCTCTCTCCATCACTCAGTCCCCGGGCCACAGCCCCATACGCCATCCGATCAGGGTGGTTACGCCCACCCCGAAAGTGACTATGGTCACCGAGCTGGCCGGCATGAGCACGGCCGCAATGACGGGCGACAGGAGGGCTTGCACCGCATAGCTCTGCCCGATGAGGTTGTACACCGCCGCCAGACCATAGGCCTGAAAAACCGAGCGCACCGACCGGCACGCGTATTCGAGCATCCGCGGCAGATCGGCAAAGCGCGCCCCATCGAGGATGGCGTCGCTGGCCGGCGTGAAGTGGGTGATGTCTTCGGTGACGGCGACTCCCACCTCGGCCTGTTTCAATGCGCCGGCATCGTTGAGGCCGTCGCCGAGCATGAGCACGCGATGCCCTTGCTCCTGCAACTGTCGGATGAAGGCCAGCTTGTCTTCCGGTTTTTGCCGGAAGGCCATGTGGCTTTCGCCAAAAAGCGGAGCCAGGACAGCCGCTTCGCGTTCGTTGTCGCCCGACAGCAGCCACACCTCCTTGCCCTGATCGCGGAAATAGCGCACCACCGCCTCGTATCCCGGCCGCCACTCCGCTTCGAGCACGAAGCGGCCTTTCACTTCGCCGTCGATGCGTACCCACACTTCCGAGCCGGATTTTGCGGAAGCGCCAACGAAAGCGGCACTGCCGAGGCGCACCGCCACCCCATCAACCGTTGCTTCGATGCCTTGCCCCTGCACTTCCCGAAAGTCGGCAACCGAACCTTCGGCCCGACCGAGCGTCTGTACGAGCCGGCGGCTCATGGGGTGCGCCGACTGGGCGGCGAGGGCGGCCACGCGCCGCTGCTCTTCGGGTGTGAGGGCCTGGCCTTCGTAGTGCAGGCGCGCCTTGCGGGTGGTGGTCAGCGTGCCCGTCTTGTCGAAGACGACGGCTGTCACCTGCTGCAGGCGCTCGATGACGGTGGTGTCTTTGAGGTAAAGGCCATTGCGGCCCAGGATGCGCAGCGCATTGCCAAAGGTGAAGGGGATGGCCAGGGCCACGGCACACGGACAGGCGATGATGAGCACCGCCGTGAAGGCGTCGATGGCGGCATGCACGTCGCGCGGCCACCACCACGCCAGCGCGCCCGTGGCCAACACCAGCACCACCGCAGTGAACCACTTGCCGACGCGGTCGGCCAGCAGCTCGGTTTTGAGTCGGGTTTGTTTGTGTGCAAAGGACTGCTCGTTCCACAGGCGGGTCAGGTAGCTCTGTGCCACGTCTTTGGTGAGTGTGATCACGATGGCGCCACCCATCTGCCGCGCTCCGGCAAACACCTTTTCGCCTTCGGCGGCGGGCTGCGGCTCGGCCTCACCCGTCACGAAGCTGTAGTCGAAGCGGCCCTCGCCCCTGGTGAGGATGCCGTCGGCCGGCACCAGCTCGCCATGGCGCACGCGAATGCGGTCGCCGGCCTTCAGCCTGCGCACGGGCACACTGCGCTCCTCCCGGCCGGCGACCACGGTAGCCGCCAGCGGCAACCACGACTTGTAGTCGCGGTCGAAAGCGAGCTGTTGCCATGTCTTCTGCTGATACCATTTGCCCACGAGCAGAAAAAACACCAGGCCGGCCAGGCTGTCGAAATAGCCCGGCCCCGTCTGCGTGACCACCTCGAAGGTGCTGCGCCCGAAGAGCGTAAGCATGCCCAACGACACGGGCACATCGATGTTGAGCTGCCCCATGCGCAAACCCTGCCATGCCGAACGCAGATAGTCGGCACCCGAATACAGCAACACCGGCAGCGAAAGGGCCAGGTTGAGATAGCCAAACACCCATACCCATCCCTGCTGCGTGGCCAGATCGAGCCCCAGATATTCGGGAAAGCTGAGCAGCATGACGTTGCCAAAGGCAAAACCCGCAATGCCGATCTGGTACCACAAGCGACGCGGTGTCTGACCTTTGCGCGCCTGCTCGGCCGAAGCCAGGTGAATGGCGGGCGGATACCCCACCGATGCGAGCAACTCCACGATCTGGCGCAGGCTGATGCGCGCCGGATCGAACGTAAGCGACAATTCCTTCTTCATGAAATGCACGCGCGACTGGATGATCCCATCGCGCAGCCGATACAGGTTCTCGAGCAGCCACACACAGGAAGCACAGTGTATCTGTGGCAAGTGCAGGCTGACCCTGGCCATCTGTTCGTTGCGGAAATCGAGCAGGGCCTCCACCACCTCTTCGTCGTCGAGGAACTCATAGCGCTCCTGCCGCCGCCCCTTGAGCGAGATGCCCGGATTCTGGTCCAGCTCGTAGTAGCGGCACATGCCTTTTTCCCGCAGGATCTGATAGACCATGCTGCATCCCGTACAGCAGAAGCACTTGCCATCGAATTCGACAGGATTCTGGCCGCAGGGTTCACCACAGTGATAACACACCCCTGCTTCAACCGCAGCCTCATTCTCGGGCACTTTCGGCAGGGAAGTCAGTTTCCTGTCTGGTGTGAGGGCCGTCATTTCAAGAATGTTTTCACAAAAGTGGCGGCCCTCATGCCCCACCCTTGTTGAGCTTCGTCAGCAACGGGGCTGACTTTCGTCAGCGATGGCCATGCTTTCCCGAGACACGCGGAGAAAGCGGTATTGTGTAAAATCCAGGACAATTCTTTATTTTAGCTCGCATCAGAAAAGTTCATTTTTTCATCAAAACAAAGCATTATGAAGAACCTGAAGTTGATTTTCGGCTCGTTCCTCATGGCCGGCGCCCTGTTCGCTCTGGTTGCCTGCAACGGCAGCGAAGGCAGCAGTGAAGAAGCTGCCGAGGAGGCCACCGAGCAGACTGAAGAAGCTGCTGCACCGGCTGAAGAAGCTGCTCCCGCTCCCGACACCACGGCCGCCCAGGCGGACACCACCGCACAGGAAGAAGCTGCTGCCGAAGACAGCGATCACGACATGCACAAAGACGGACATGAAATGGACGAAGACGGCCACGACATGCATTGAAGCCGGCCGAAAAACGTCGGAAGACATGCCCCGCTCCAACAGAGCGGGGTTTTTTGTGTGACCAACCTGCCCGTACTTTTGCCGCACCTTCTCACCAAAAGCAAATGCCCTTCCCGATGAATTCGAGTTCGCCCTTCGTTCGCACGCTTGCCCGGTGGCTTGGCCTGGCTTTGATGGTACTGATTGCGTCCGGCTTGCACGCACAACAACCCCTCGAGCGCCACTACGACAACGACACCCCCCTGCTGGCCGTGGGGGTCAGCTACGGGGTCCATTTGCCGGCAGGCGACCTGGCCCAACGCTTCGGCACCAACCTCACCTTCGGCATCGCGCTCGAGTTCATGAGTCGGAGCAACTGGTTCGTGGGCCTGCACCACCACTATCTGTTTGGCGAGCAGGTCAGGGAAGACCCCCTCGCCCTGCTGCGCGATGCCGATGGCAACATCCCGGGCGAGAACGGCGAACCGTCCTACATCCGGCTGCGCGAGCGCGGCTTCGCGTCGGGTATCCACTTCGGCTACCTGTGGTCGCTCACCTCCAATCCGCGCTCAGGGCTGCGGCTCGAAGGCGGCATCGGGCTGCTGCAGCACAAGATCCGCGTGCAGGAAGACCCGCAGTCGTTCGTGGCGCTGGTACATGGCGACTACAAGAAGGGCTGGGATCGCCTCACCCACGGCCCGTCGCTGCGCCAGTTCATCGGCTGGCAGACGCTGAGCCAGAACCGCCGCATCAACTTTTTCATTGGCATCGAGCTGGAAGAGGGCTTCACGCGCAATCGGCGCGACTACGACTTCGCCACCATGGGCAAGCTGGACGAGCGCCGCTTCGACATGCTCATCGGCCTGCGCGCCGGATGGATCATGCCCTTCTACCTCAACCAGAACCCGGAAGAGATCTATTACTGAGCCTGCTGCAAAAAGTCGAAAGGTTGTTCAGTTGCACAGAGCATACATCGAGCATGCACTGAGTTGCACAGAGTTGAAAAAACTGCGCTCAAACTGCATACATCTTCGGCTGAAAGCTGCGGTTTTTGGCAGAGGAACCGGGGAACCGAAGAACCGAGGATTTGACTCAAGAGCTTGCTGAAAAAGTCGAAAAACATTCAGTTACACAGAGAACCACTGAGCGTGCACTGATTTTCACATAGTTATAAACTCTACACCCTCAACTCTACACCCTCAACCTTTTTACAGGAGCTTACCGCACGAACAAGGAGCCACCAGCCCGAAGATGCCTACCTTTGCGCCCCGATCCCATGCTGTACGACTTCGGCATACGACTCTACGTGCTGGCCATCCGGCTGGCAGCCCTTTTCGACGACAAGGCGCGTCGGTGGGTCGAAGGCCGCCGCGACAACGCGGCGCGGCTTGCCCGTTTGCCGCAGGGCAAACCCGTGGTCTGGGTGCATTGCGCCTCGCTTGGCGAGTTCGAGCAGGGGCGCCCGCTCATCGAAGCCATCCGCGCCAGGCACCCGCACGTGGCCATCCTGCTCACGTTCTTTTCGCCCTCGGGCTTCGAGCTGCGGAAGGACTACGAAGGTGCCGAGGTGGTGGTTTACCTGCCCCCCGACCTGCCCGCTGCAGCCGAGGCGTTCGTCGCGCGGGTGCAGCCCTCGCTGGCCATTTTCGTCAAGTACGAGTTCTGGCGCAACCACCTCGAGGCGCTGAACCGTCGTCAGATACCCACCGTGCTGGTGTCGGCGCGCTTTCGCAAAAGCCAGATCTTCTTCAAGCCGTGGGGTGGTGCCTTTCGGCAAATGCTGCGCTGCTTCAGCCACCTCTTCGTCCAGGACGAAGCTTCGGCGGAGCTGCTGCGCCAGATCGGCTTCGATCATGCGATCGTGGCCGGCGACACCCGCGTCGATCGCGTCGTGCATCTCGCGCGGCAGGCGCCGCCCCCCCTGCCGCGAGTGGACGCCTTTGCGCGCAATGCCCGCCACATCCTCGTATGCGGCAGCACCTGGCCGGCCGACGAGAAAGTGCTGGCGCCCCTGATCAATGAGCATTTGCCGGAAGGCTGGAAGGTCATCATCGCACCACACGAGGTGGACGAAGGGCACGTGCAGGCCCTGATGCGCCAGATCGAACGGCCCGCCATTCGTTACAGCGAAGCTGAAGGAAGGGACCTGGCCGACACGCGCGTCCTGGTCATCGACAACGTGGGCATACTGTCGCGCCTGTACCGTTACGGGCGGATCGCCTATATCGGCGGCGGTTTTGGCCGTGCCATACACAACACGCTCGAGCCCATGGCCTTCGGCCTGCCCGTGCTGTTCGGGCCGCGCTATGCCGGATTTGCGGAAGCGGAATACCTGGTATCGTCGGGCGGGGGGCGCAGCATCCGCTCAGCCGAGGAGCTGATCGCGGCATTCGACCAACTGTGCCGGGAAGCGCAATGGGAAGAAAGTCACAGGAAGGTACAGGCCTATATCGAGGCCGGCACAGGCGCCACGCAGCGCATCATGGACGGGCTGGCGCCCCTGCTGCAGCCACTTACGGCTCATCCCGAAAAGATCGAAGATGCAACACGTACACGAACTGTTTGAACGCTTCCGCCACCTCAAGGTGCTGGTGGTGGGCGACGTCATGATCGACCGGTACCTGACGGGCCAGGTGTCGCGCGTGTCGCCCGAAGCGCCGGTGCCCGTCGTCCATTTTCAAAAGGAAGAAAACCGCTTGGGCGGCGCGGCCAACGTGGCGCTCAACATCGCAGCCATGGGCGCCATCCCCTTGATGGTCAGCGTCATCGGCGACGACGCCTATGGCGACATCTTCATGGATTTGCTGCCGGCTGCCGGCATCGACGGCTCGGGCATGGTGCGCAGCCGCCGCCGGCAGACGACCGTCAAGACGCGGGTCATCGCCCAGGGGCAGCACCTGCTGCGCATCGACCGCGAAGACACGCACGACCTCGACGCCGACGAGACGGCCGAAGTGCTGGGGCGGCTCTCACGCCTGTTGCGCACCGAACGCCCCGACGTGCTGCTATTTCAGGACTACAACAAGGGCCTGCTGACGGAAACCGTGATCGAGGAAGTGATCCGGATGGCCCGCGAAGCAGGCATCCCTACCACGGTCGATCCCAAGTTCCATCGCTTTTTCGCCTTTCGGCAAACGACGCTCTTCAAGCCCAACCTCAAGGAAGTATCGGACGGGCTGGGCCGCAAAGTGCACCCCACCCTCGACGAGCTGGCCCGGGCCAGCCAACAACTGCGCCAGCGCCTCGACCACCAGATCACGCTCATCACCCTTTCGGAAAAAGGCATCTTCTACGACGACGGCCACGACATGGGCATCCTGCCCGCCCACCCGCGCGACATTGCCGACGTGTGCGGCGCGGGCGACACGGTCATCAGCGTGGCCACACTGGCCCTCGCCGCCGGCCTGCCGCTGCCGCAGATCGCCCTGCTGGCCAACCTCGCCGGCGGACAGGTGTGCGAACGCGTGGGTGTGGTGCCCGTAGATGCGCACCGCCTCGCACGCGAGTTTGCCCAACTGGTGACCCGGCAATAGCGCCTGACCGCCTGCTCAATTTCCATTGCGTGCCGCCAGCACGCGGCGCACGAATGCATTGGCCGTGCCGGGGTTGACGGGCGCGATCTCGTAAAATTCCCCATCGCCCATCTTGATGAGGCGCTCCTTTTCCTTCATGTTGATCACTTCGTCGTTGAAGCGCGTGTTGTTCGACACGACGTTGAGCACGCCGTCGCGGAAGCCGAAGAAATAGTAGTAGCCGTTGGGCGATTCGAGATAGAGGTAGAGGCGGTCCTGGCCGTTGCGCGGCATCTTGAACTCGGCGTAGGCTTTGATCTGGCGGTTGAACATTTCTCCCGCGATGCTCACCAGTCCCAGTTTGTCCTGCGTGCTGATGAAGGACTGGTAGTCGGGATCCCACTTGAGCGGGATTTTGCTGAACAGGAAGGTGTAGTCGTTGAGTTTTTTCGGCAGATTCAGGGAGCCTCCCGCCAGATTGGCGATGGCCTCACGGATATCCTTGTCGTTTTGCGGAAACAGGTTGGCCAGCGCCCGCTGGTAGAAGGCAATGTCGGTGGCATATACGATGTAGTCGGTACCAAAGCTTTCCGACTGGAAATCGAGCAACATGAGCCGCAGCAGGTTGTCGGGCAGGATCAGGTGGATGCCGGCCATCACCTTGGCGCGGATTTCCTCCTGCCCGGCCGTAATGCCGAGCGTGGAGTCAACGATCTCGCCGCTGAATTTCGTTTCAACGGTGCCTGCCGCGTCCACGCTGATGTACTGCAGCCCCGAGCCCAGCTCGACCTTGCCGCTGCCCTCCACCTTGCGGTTGCGGTCGTAATAGACGAGCATGTTGCCGGCCAGCGCATTGCCCAGCACGCGCGCCGAGTCGCCCATGACGAAGCGCCGCAATGCCGGCTCATAGCGAATCACGCCCGTGACGGGCAGCAGCGGCCGGTCGCGGCGGAAGTACAGCGGCATCATGATGCGCGGATAGGGATTGCCCGTTTCCTTGCTCAGGTAAAAGCCCGTGGCCAGCGGCTGGCCCTCGTAGTTTTTGGGCGTGTCGAAAGGCAGGACGAGGTTGTTGCGGTCGGCCTCGCAGTGGATGCTGAACCAGTGGCGGCCCGGCAGGGTCTCCGACTGCAGGCGCGCAAAGCCGTTGAACTTGAGCAGCGGTTTTTCGGCGCTCAGCTCGATGGTACCGAAATACTCGAAATGGTCGCCCATGAAAAAGCCATCCTCGGGCTTGATCTCGGCCGAGGCGCGCGTCACGCTGGCTTTCTCGCTCATGCGCCCCGGCCCCACGCGGGTGCCGACGATCTGCCCGAACCAGATCTCCTGCTCGTGGCCCGGCACGTTGTATTCGTAAAAGCCTTTTGCGCGGTATTCCTTGCGGCCGAGAATATTGACTTCGGCGCGATTGATGACGTGGTACTTGCTCACCGTGTCGGCCACGATGCGGGCGTTGGTCAGCGTCGTCATCTTGCCGCCGGGCTGGATCTCTACCTTTCCCGAATCGGGATAGATGAAGGCATCGGAAGCGACGATCCAGGGTACGCCGTCAATTTGAAGCAGGTTGGAGCGCAGGTCGTAGCGGGCAGCCTTGCCCGTGAAGCGCAGCGAGTCCTGCTCGGGATGAATGCTGACGAAGCGGCCCAGGCGGCCTTCCGTGGCCTTGAAGGTGATAGTCAGGCCGGCCATGTCCCAGTCGAACTCGTTGAACGAGGTGGTGTACTGGTTGTAGGGCAAGGTCGTGGTGAGAAAGTCGGCATTGGCTTTGAACTGGCCCAGCTGCCGGTCGAAATCGACGAAGCCGTTGAGGTTGTCGGTCTGCAGGGCGATGGCGTCGGCATCGAAGGCGCGGATGCGCAGGTCGGTGGTGTCGGCTTTTGCCGAAAAGGCGCCAAAGCTGAACAGGGGCGAGCGCATGCTGGCCTTGCCCCAGTCGAAGATGCCGCGCCCCTTGAGGCCGCCCGGCGTCAGGATGAGGGTGCCGTCGAGAAAGTGGGTGCCGGTGCGGTACAGCTCGAAGGGCGCCTCCTCACTGCGCACGTACATGCTGTCGAGCCACGGCCGCCAGTCAATCTTGACATCGTAGCCGCGCACCTGCGGTACTTCCACGGGGCCCGTGCGGTCTTCCTCCATGTTGAAGCGCTCGGCCGACGCCAGCGTCTGTTCGGGCTTGAAGATGATGTCTTCCGAGTCGATCAGGGCGCCCAGGTAGCCGATGGTACCCTTGCCGAGGAAGCCCTGATTGCTGAGGCTGAGCTCACCGGAATACGTGCCCTTGCCCGTGTAGGCGGGCCATCCGGCATCGGGCGTGCGCGTGACGAAGCCGAGCGAGCGGTCTTCCTGCAGGACCAGCGTCTCGCGAAAGTCCGGAAAGATGAAGGCCGACACCATGGTGCCGTCGAAGGCCAGATCCTGCGGGCGCAGCTTGTCCAGGTCGTTGAGGTGGAAGGGGTCGAGCTCGAAGTAGAACGAATCGCGATCGTACACTCCGCCGAACAGGTCGGGCCAATCGTAATAGACGCAGGCGGGGCGATCGGTATGCAGCGAAGGGAAGGACGGGATGTCTTCGCGGCCCGACTTGTTGTTGGGCGCATCAATGAGCAGGGTGCCGCCCACGTGCTCGATGCGCGAGGCGATGCTGACGGCCTCGGGCTTGCCGCTGCGGTCCACTCTGCCTGTCGGCAAAAAGAGATCGAGGTAGCGCACCGAGTCGAGCCGCACCTGGAAAGGATCGTATTCAAAATGCATGTCTTTGCCCGTCAGCACGGCAAAGCCGGCGAAGAGGCGGCCGTCGAAGTCCATGTTGCGGTTTTCGAGGAAGGTGATGCGTTTGCCGAAAGGCTTGAGTCCCACGCGCTGCCGCTTGCTGAATTCCACGTTTTCGATGCCGTTGGCCACCAACCTGCCGTCGCAAAAGCTCATCAGGCCGTTGGGCTCCCGCGTGTCGGACTTCAGCCGGAACCAGTCGTGGTCCACCTCGCCCTTGTCGGCACTGGCAAAGTGGAAGATCTTGTCCTGCAGATACACCAGCTCGCGCTCGGTATCGTAGCGCACGAAGCCCTCGGCGGCCAGCTCGAACAGCAGAGTGCGGATGTTGTCCACGGTGTAGTTGGGGTTGAGGCGCTGGGCCAGCGTGCCCGCGGGAATGACCTTTTGGCCCGTCTCGCGATACACCGCCTGGATCAGTGCCAGCGGGTTGAAGTCGGCGATGCGCTGGATGCGGCGGTACTCCACCGGATCGAAATAGTGCACCGACTCGTAATATGCCGGGCGCGGCGCCTGGGCCATCGACAGCTTCTTGGGCCCGATGATCAGCGAGTCGGTTTCGAGGTCGGCTTCCACCAGCTCCACGTCGATGCGCAGGGCGTGGTAGCTGTCGGTAAAAGG
Source organism: Saprospiraceae bacterium (assembly GCA_015490175.1). Taxonomy (GTDB): domain Bacteria; phylum Bacteroidota; class Bacteroidia; order Chitinophagales; family Saprospiraceae; genus WFYJ01. Next base: position 10,320 of record WFYJ01000082.1, read on the forward strand.
ATTGCGATCGCTGCCGCGCCGCCCGCGACGCAGCGTGAGCAGGCGTCGATCCATCTCGTAGCGCACGTTGACCGAGGGGTGAAAGATCGAATCGGTGCCGAAGTAGAGCGACACTTCGACCTGCTCGCCCGTGAGCCGTTCCTGCTCGCGGATGACGAACAGGCGCGCCAGCCCCCGGAAGCGCCTCGCCTCGTCGCGGTTGTAGATGACCACCTCGGCCGGCGTGTCGGCCGTGCCGGTGCCGTAAATGGTCATGCCTTCGAGGCGCACGCCGCCGCGGAAGTACACGCCCTCGCCAAAGTTGTTGACGCGCAGGTTGTGGTCGTACGATTCGAAGGAGGGATAGAGGCCCGAGTTGTCCTTGCGGATGCGGCTCACCTTGTCGCGGAAGTAGCCCTTGACTTCCCTGCCGCTGAAGAAGCGCGGGTAATGGAGGGTCACCTGGTCGGCCTCGTAGAGCGCTTTGGTGACGTCGATCCGGTAATCGGCAAGGGTGACGTACAGCTCCTCGGGCTGCAGCCCGTAGCGGGCCCAGCTCACCTTGCCGCCCTGCCCCGACCACGTCTGGCTGGTGGTGTGGTACACGCCGCCCGTGCCTTCGATGACGATGGAGTCCTTTCCCTGCAGGGCAATCAGGTCGGTCTCGGGGATGCGGATCACGGGCCCGCTGGTGTCGAGCGCCATCTCCCAGCGGCTCGACGTGACCTTCCAGGTGACGCTGGAGCTGCGCAGGGCCCCTTCCCGGAAAAAGTCGCGGCTGAACGCCAGAAAGTTCTGATAGGGCTTGAAACGCCTGCCTTCCACCCGGTCCAACAGGGTGTCGAGCAGGTCGTGCCATTCCTGCATGCGGGCGGCCGACTGCTCGGCATTCTTGATATGCATCAGGGCTTCGAGGTAGGTGCGGAAATAGGGCGTGGGCCCCATGCCCTTGAGCCGCATGGTGGCCGCCGTGCGGATGATGCGCTCGGCTTCGGCGGGCTCGTAGTAGCCCGACAGCCACAGCTTGCCGAAGTCTTTGGCCAGTCGTTCGAGGGTGGGATTGCCCGTGTGCACGAGCAACGCTTCGAGTTCGTTCCAGAAAGCGCCGGGCTCGCGACTGAAGCCGAGCGAATCCTTTTGCGCAAGCAACGATCCGGACAACAGCAGCAAGACAAGTGCAAGAATGGTGGTGCGCATGATTGTTCCTTTGGTCGGTTTTGAGTGTTGCGACGCCAGCCCTCTTGCGGCAGGCGTGGGCAGGGCACATGCCTGCAAACGCAAAAAAGGGCCGTTCAGGCATACCGGCAGGGCATCTTTTGCCGAAAGGCTCAGCTTTTCCGCCATTCGAGGCAGAGCCATTTGTTGCGCTGATTGCGAAAAACGGGCCGGAAGTGATGCGTCCGGGCAGCGGCCTGCATGATCGCTTCGTCTTCGGCCAGGATGCCCGACAGCAGCAGGATGCCGTTTGCCGAAAGGCGCTCATGCAGGCCGGCCAGCGAGTCGAGGATGACGTTGCGATTGATGTTGGCCAGGATGATGTCATAGGGGCCGGCAGGTACGTCTTCGAGCGTGCCGTGGATGGCTTCGATCCGGTCCCTGACGCCATTGCGTTCCGAATTCTCGAGGGTGCTCTCCCAGGCCGGCTCCTCGATGTCCACAGCTGTGACCTTCCCGGCGCCGAGGCGGGCTGCCAGGATGGCCAGCACGCCCGTGCCGCAGCCGTAGTCGAGTACCTGCCTTCCGGCAAAATCGAGGGCTTCCATGCGGTCAATCATCATCCAGGTGGTCTCGTGATGCCCCGTGCCAAAGGCCATCTTCGGCTCGATGACGATTTCGTGGCGCACCTGCGGCAAAGGATCGTGAAAAGGTGCGCGCAGCCCGCAGAAGTCGCGCACGACCACCGGCTGAAAGTTGGATTCCCACACCTCGTTCCAGTTGCGCGCCTCGATGCGGCGCACCGACCATGCGAAAGGGATAAGGGCAGTCAGCTCGCTGAGTGCGCGCTCCAGCTCCCGGGGTTCGACCGAGGCAGGCGCCCAGGCCAGCAGCGCATCGTCTTCTTCGAGAAAAGACTCGAAGGGCAACTGACTACACAAGCCCAGCAAGGCCTCTACGGCATCGGGATCGTCGGGTGTGAGTCGGTATTCGTAGTAGTCGGTCTGTTTGCGTGGCATGTGTGCGCGCTTCAAAGTGATCCGGGACATTCAGTGGCAGACATGGTCTATACTCAAATCAAAGCAGTTTGGGAAATCCTGTGGCAATGGTTGAGGGTGTATCGTTTAGGGTTTAGGGTTTAAAGTTTAAAGTTTTTCTTGCTGACTACCAGCTTTTTGTCAAATCCTGAGCCTACTGAAAAAAGTCCGTGACGACGTGACGACGTGACGACGTGTACACTATAGATAACACATTGTACACTATAGATAACACATTGATTTAAAATCAAAACGCTCATATTGGAGTAAACAACAAAAAGGTGCTATGCGTAAAGAAAGAGAAGGAATCAGGAAAAACAAAAAGGAATGAGTCTATGCGTGCACTGTGTGTGGATAAAGACCAAAAGAGTTTTCTGTCTCTGA
>WFYJ01000083.1 GCA_015490175.1 Saprospiraceae bacterium
CCATTATCCAGTGGGCAAACGGCACCGGGGCCACACACTTTGCCTGCCAAACGGAAAACCCAAAGTAATGGGCCAAGGCACCGTCGGCTGCTGAAGTGCATCGGCCACCTCTCTTCGCAGGCCGGGCTTGGGGTGGAAGTACGAGCCGATCAAGGGGGTACCCATAAAGTTGATACGACTTTTTCGGACTCAGAGTTAGTACGACTTAATTGGATTCAACAGAGTTTAAAGTTTTCTCATTGACTATCAGATTTTTGCCAAATACCCGGCTTCTCGAATCAGCCGGGAAAATTGTCCATCGTCCGGACAAAAAACCGCAGCCTTCGGCCGCAGAGCACCGCAGTTTGCACGCAGTTTTTACAACTCAGTGAAAATCAGTGCGTACTCAGTGGTGCTCTGTGTAACTGAATGATTTTTCAGCCTTTTTCAGAAGGCTCCTGAATCAAATCCCCGGTTCCTCGGTTCTTCGATTCCTTCTTGGTCAAAAGACCATCTCAACAGACGCTCGCTTCCGACCTGTCGGAATCTCAACAGGCGCGTAGGGGGCTCTACCCCGCTTCACTGACCGCAGCAGAATCTGCCGACGAAAAAAGCGCGCCTCCACGAGGGAAGGCGCGCTTTCGTCTTTCGCTTTGGCTGCTGCCGAAAAACAATACCGGATCAACCGGCTTCGAGGGCGGCAGCCCCCCCGACAATCTCGAGGATCTCTTTCGTAATGGCTTCCTGACGGGCCTTGTTGTAGCTGATGCGCAGTTCGCGCAACAGCTCGTTGGCATTCTCGGTCGCGTTGTCCATGGCCGTCATGCGGGCGCCGTGCTCCGCAGCGTGCGTGTCGAGCAGGAACTTGTAGAAGCTGGTGCGCAGGATGCCCGGCACCAGAATCTGCAGCAATTCCTCCATACCGGGCTCGAAGATGTAATCGGCACGGCTCTGGTCGCCGTTTTCGGATTCGAGGGGCGGCACGGGCAACCACTGCTCGAGGGTCGGATACTGGTTCACGGCATTCTTGAAGTGGCCGTAGGCCACGACCACGCGGTCGTATTCGCCCGAGGCGAAGGCGTCCATCAACAGGTTGGCCACCTCGGTCGAGCTGTCGAAGTTGAGTTTGTTGAACAGCTCGATGTAGTCGGTGATGATGTGCAGCTTCGGATAGCGCTTGGCAAAGTACTCGTAGCCCTTCTTGCCGATGGGCAGCAGCGTCAGCTTGCCCTGCTCGTACAGCGCGCGGTATTCCGACTCGATGCGGGCCTGCAGCGCCTTGTTGATATTGGTGTTGAAGGCACCACACAGGCCGCGGTTCGAGGTGACGATCACCAGACAGACGCGCTCGACGGGGCGCTCCTTGCTGTAGATGGTCACGTCGGTAGCACCGTCACCCAGGTTGCTGAGCACGTTGCGCAGCATCTGCTCCTGCTTTTCGGCATAGGGGCGCATCTGCTGGATGGCCGTCTGGGCGCGGCGCAGCTTGGCTGCCGACACCATCTTCATGGCCTTGGTGATCTGCTGGGTATTCTGTACGGAGCGAATCCGCTGTCTTACCTCTTTGAGACTTCCCGACATGGGCTTTCCTGTTGAAAATGAAAAAGGCTATGGTGTGCGGGAGAGGCTGCGGCCTTCCGCACACACCGTTTTTTCCGTATCAGGCTTTGAACTGTGCGCTCAGCTCCTTGGCCAGTTGCTCGACCTTCTGGAGTGCCTCTTCGGGCAGTTTGCCCTGACGGAAGGCTTCCAGCACGTCGGGATGCAACTGCTCGAGCTTGAGCAGGAACAGCTCTTCGAACTCGCGGATCTTCTCTACGGGCACGTCCATGAGCAGCCCCTTGGTGCCGAGGTAGATGATGGCTACCTGCTTTTCTACGGGTACCGGCTGATACTGGGGCTGCTTCAGGATCTCGACGTTGCGCTTGCCCTTCTCGATGACGGCCAGCGTGGCGGGGTCGAGGTCGGAGCCGAATTTGGCGAAAGCCTCGAGCTCGCGATACTGGGCCAGGTCGAGCTTCAGCGTACCGGCCACCTTCTTCATCGACTTGATCTGGGCGGCACCACCTACCCGGCTCACCGAGATACCCACGTTGATGGCGGGGCGCACGCCGGCGTTGAAGAGGTTCGACTCGAGGAAGATCTGACCGTCGGTAATCGAGATTACGTTGGTCGGGATGTAAGCCGACACGTCACCTGCCTGCGTCTCGATGATGGGCAGTGCGGTGAGCGAACCGCCGCCCTTGACGAGGGGCTCGCCGTTTTCATCCTTGGCGTTCTTGAGCGTTTCGGGCAGGTTGTTCATCTGGCGCGCGATCTCGTCGTTGGCGATGATCTTGGCGGCGCGCTCCAGCAGACGCGAGTGCAGGTAGAAGACGTCGCCGGGGTAGGCCTCGCGTCCCGGCGGGCGGCGCAGCAGCAGCGACACCTCGCGATAGGCGACGGCCTGCTTCGACAGGTCGTCGTACACGATCAGTGCGGGGCGGCCCGTGTCGCGGAAATACTCACCGATGGCAGCACCGGCGAAAGGTGCGTAGAACACCAGCGGAGCGGGGTCGGCAGCCGAAGCCGAAACGATGATGGTATAGTCCATGGCGCCGTGTTCTTCGAGCGTGCGCGCCACATTGGCCACCGTCGAGGCCTTCTGGCCGGCAGCCACGTAGATGCAGTACACGGGTTCGCCGCGCTCGTAGAACTCGCGCTGGTTGATGATGGTGTCGATGGCGATGGCCGTCTTACCCGTCTGGCGGTCGCCGATGATGAGCTCGCGCTGACCACGACCGATGGGAATCATCGAGTCGATCGCCTTGATACCGGTCTGCAGCGGTTCGTTCACGGGCTGGCGGTAGATCACCCCGGGGGCCTTGCGCTCGAGCGGCATCTCGTAGAGCTTGCCCTCGATGGGGCCTTTGCCGTCGATGGGCTCACCCAGCGGGTTGACCACGCGGCCCAGCATGCCTTCACCTACCTTGATCGAGGCGATGTGGCCCGTACGGCGCACCGTCGAGCCTTCGCGGATGCCGTCGCCGGGGCCCATGAGCACCACGCCCACGTTGTCTTCTTCGAGGTTGAGCACCACGGCCTTGACGCCCGTCTCGAACTCGACCAGTTCGCCGGCGCGCACCTTGGTCAGGCCATAGACGCGGGCGATACCGTCACCCACCTGCAGCACGGTGCCCACCTCTTCCAGCTCGGTATCGCTTTTGAAGCCGGAGAGTTGTTGCTTGAGTATTGCAGATATTTCATCGGGTTTTACATCCACCATGGCGATGCGTTTTTTGAATGCTTGAAAGAATAATTTTTGCAGTGGCGCCGCCGACCCTTGCAGGCGGGCAGGCCTTTATCAGTGCGCAAAGATTTGCGAGATGTACTCGTTGTCTCTGAACTCCTTGGCCAGCAGCTCGAGCTTGTGCTTGACGCTGGCGTCGTACATCAGGTCGTTGAATTCGATGACGAAGCCGCCGATGAGCTCGGGATCCACTTCCGTGATCAGCTCGACGTGCTCGTCGGTGTAGGGGCTCTCTTCGAGCTTCTTGCGGATGGCCTCGAGGGTGTCCTCGCTCAGGACCACAGCCGAAACGACCTTGACCTCAGAGATGTGCTTGACGGCCTTGTATTGCTCCATGAACGCGCGTGCGATCTCGGGCAGATAGGCCTCGCGGCTCTTGTTGAGCAGCACTTTGAGGAAGGCCATCGTCAGCTCGTCGAACTTGCCCTTGAACAGCTCCTGCAGGATTGCCCATTTTTTGTCCTTGTGGATGATAGGGCTTTTGAGCATCAGATAGAACGCACGCACGCGCGTGGCGGCCACGAAGGCCTCTACGTCTTCCCTGATGCGCTCGAGCTTCTGCTGTTCGATGGCCAGATCGAGCAGCGACTTGGCGTAGCGCGATGCAACTCTTTGTACCGACATGCCTGATGCATTGTGATGAGGGCGCCCGCACGGGCGCACCGTAATGGTTTAGTTCAGCTTGATCTCGTCAATGAGGCTTTTCACGTAGGCCTCTTGCTCCTTGTCTCCGGTCAGATTCTTGCGCAGGATCTTTTCGGCGATCTGGATGGCCATCATGCCGAGCTCGTTTTTGACCTCGATCATGGCGGCGCGCTTCTGGTTCTCGATCTGCTCCTTGGCTTCGGTCACGATGCGGCGCGCCTCCTCTTTGGCCTTTTCTTTGGCTTCGGCCACCATCTTGTCGCCGATCTCCTTGGCTTCACGCAGGATGCGCGAGCGCTCTTCGCGCGCCTGGCGCAGCAGCTCCTCGTTCTCGGCTTTCAGGTTGGCCATCTCCTCGCGTGCGCGCTTGGCCTCGTCGAGCGAGTTCTGGATGTCTTGCTCGCGCTTCTTGAGGGCACGGACGATGGGCTTGAATGCCAGCGAACCGACCACCACCCAGAACAGGATGAAGATCACGGTGGACCAGAACAGCAGCCCGATGTCCGGCTTGATCACGGAAAATTCTGCAAGGAAAATCATTGGGTCAGCAGTTTATGTCTTTTTACCAATAGTGCTTTCGCAAAAAAAAGGGGACCGGCACAGCAGCCAATCGCTCTGCCACCGGCCCGCTCGTCGGTTTTACGCAGTCAGGTACGAGAGGATGATGGCGATCAGCGCGGCACCTTCGACCAGAGCGGCCATAAGGATCATGTTGGCGCGAATGTCACCCACGGCCTCGGGCTGACGGGCGATGGCTTCCATAGCCTTCGCGCCAATGTTGCCAATACCGATGCCGGCGCCGATAACGGCCAGACTCATACCAATTGCTGCAATAGATCCACCCATGACAGGTTGTTTATGATGGTTAAAAAATGAGTTTAAAGTTTTTCTTGTTGACTATCAGTTTTTTGTCAAATCATCGGTTCTTCAGCCAAAAACCGCAGCTTTCAGCCGCAGAGCGCCGCAGTTTGAACGCAGTTTTTGACCGGGTTGAGGGTTTAGAGTTTAAAGTTTTTCTTCCTGATTATCAGGATTTTATCAAACCCTCGATTCCTCGGTTCTTCGATTGCTCAAATCAATGATGCTCCTCTTCCGTAGCCGCGCCCAGGTACGAGGCCGTCAGGATCGTGAAGACGAACGCCTGGATAAAGGCCACCAGCAGCTCGATCGACATCATGAACATGGTCAGCAGCGTGCTGCCCACCGCAGCACCCAAGGCGCCCCCCACGTTCTCGCCCGACTGGCCGAAGATGAAGATCAGGCTGATAAAGATGATGATCACCATGTGGCCGGCCGTGATGTTGGCAAACAGACGCAGCATGAGCGTCAGCGGCTTGATGAACAGACCGATGATCTCCACCGGCGTCATGATGACCAACAGCGGCTTGGGCACGCCCGGCATGGCGAAAATGTGCTTCCAGTAGTGCGCATTGCCGTTGATGTTGACCACGATAAAGGTAATGAGGGCCAGGGCGCCCGTCACGGCCAGGTTGCCCGTCACGTTCGAACCGCCGAGGAACGGAATCTGGCCAAACAGGTTCAGACCGAGGATAAAGAAGAACAATGCCTGCAGGAACGGCAGGAACTTCTCCCACTTGTCGCCAAGGAAAGGCTTGGCCACCTCGTCCTGGATGAAAAGAAAAATGGGCTCGATGAACGACTGCAGCCCGGCCGGCGCCTTGCCGTCGCGCTCCTCGTACTTGCGCGCCACGTAGATGAACATCCAGCCCAGCAGGATGGCCACCAGCATCATCGAGGCCACGTTCTTGGTAATCGAAAAATCGTAAAACGACGTGACACCGCCGCCAAACATGCCGAAGTCGGCCGTGCTCTTGTTTTCCGTTTCGAAGGCCTGACCGTTGTAGCACACCCAAGCCACCACTTTCTTTTTGCCATCGGCCGTCTCTGCTTCCTGATGCACGATGCCGTCAATTTCCACTTCCTCCATCGGGAAGCCGGGGTCCTTGATGCGCTTCACTACGCCCTCGTCGAGCACGTAGCGCCTGTAGGCCTTGTGGCCGTTGCCGTGGTGGCCGATGCCGAAGCGGCTCGACATGAACACCGACCAGCCATCTTCTTTCGAGTACAGGATACAGGGAAGGGGAAAAGCCCACGGACCGATGGTATAGACGTTGGCGTCGGAGATGTGGTGGTAGGCCGTAGCGGCAGGGTCGAATTCCTCCTCCTGATGGCCGCCTGCGTGGGCACACAGATCGCCATGAGCGGCATGATCGACCTCTTCGTCGTCGTGGGCCTTTTCGTGCCCGGCGTTTTCATCGTGCCGGGCATGTGCCTCGGTGGCATGAGGCTCCTCCGCCTGATGGTTGTCGTGCGACTGGCCCAACGCAGTGCCCTGGAGTGCCCAGAAGCAGGCGATAATCAACAGAATTCGACGCATGCTGTATGACTCTTTTCGTTGTATGCCGATATACCCTTCCTGAAAGACGGCGCAAAGGTAGTGCACTGGCTTCTTTTAAAAAAAACCCTATCCCAACTTTTCCACACCCGAAACTGCTTTCGCTTTTCATTGAAAAGCAAACAGTTGCATACATGCAAACCCTTCCGTGCAAAATAAAATTCGGAGCCCGGGTTTGCTTGACGGGACAACAATAAGGAAATATGATCATTTATTCATGAAAAAAATTCCACCCCGAATGCCGATGGCCAAAGCCATTGGGCACGGCCATGCGCGGGCAAAGGGCCTCCCTGCCGTCATTTGGCGAAAGCAAGTGCTCTGGGCTTGTACGACACTCAAAACAGAGCTGTTTTCGCGAATCACCCCGCATCTGGTACACAAAACGAACGGCTCGAGCGAGCCCCGGCTCATGCAGCTTCCTCGCTACCTTTGCCCGAAAACCCGCTATGCGTCCAGCGCTGTACCTCATTCCTGCGCCCCTGGGCGAGCAGGCCATACACACGATTCCGGCCTACGTCATCGGCCACCTGCATGCGTTGCGCCACTTCGTGGCCGAGCGCGCACGCACGGCACGGCGCTTCATCAAGGCAACCGACCCGCCCTTCGCCATCGAAGAGCTGCACATAGAAGAGCTCAACGAACACACGCCCCCCGAGGCCGTGGCCCCACTGCTCGATCCCGTGCGGCAGGGCCATCCCCTGGGGCTGCTCAGCGAGGCGGGCTGTCCGGCCGTGGCCGACCCGGGCGCGCTGCTGGTGGGTCAGGCCCACCTCGAAGGCATCGAAGTGGTGCCGCTGCCAGGTCCTTCGTCCTTGCTGCTGGCGCTGATGGCTTCGGGCTTCAACGGGCAGCGGTTCAGCTTTCACGGCTACCTGCCGCGCAAGAAAGCCCAACTCGTACGTGCCCTGCGCCGCATCGAGCAGGAGGTGCAACGCCATGGCAGCACCCAGCTGTTCATCGAGGCGCCTTACCGAAACATGGGGCTCTTCGAAACGATGTTGCAGACGCTGGCCCCCGACACTGCGCTCTGCATCGCCTGCGATCTCACCCTCGATTCCGAATGGATCCGCACGCGCACCATGGCAGCGTGGCAGACCAGCCCTCCGCCCGAGCTGCACAAGCGGCCCGCCGTGTTCCTCATAGGGCGCATGCGCTGAGGTACGCAAAGCAAAGTGCATACGCAACGCGATCCGAAGTTGCGAGGAGTGAGGAGTGAGGAGTAGAGGAGTGAGGGAGGGAGGGAGCGACCGAGGGAGGGAGTGACGGAGTGCGTGATAGGGTTGAGTTTTTTATCTTGACTATCAGACACTTGATCAAATCCTCGATTCTTCGGTTCCTCGGTTCCTCACTCATCCAACCGCAGCCTTCGGCCGCAGATTCACGCAGTTTGCGCGCAGCTTTTATCTGTCGTTGAGGGTTGAGGGTTGAGCGTGTAGCGTTTAGGGTTTAGAGTTTACAACTCTGTGAAAATCAGTGCGTGCTCAGTGCTCTCTGTGTAACTGAATGATCTTCCAGCCGCAGAAGCCGGAGCGCTGAGGCAGTTTGCGCAGTGGGTTTCTCTTTCACTCCATCTCTCTTCTCTCCATCTCAACGATTCAACGTTGCTGGCTGTATGCCTCGGCCTGTCGAATGGCTTCGAGCACTTCCTGATGATAGCGGAACAGCTTGCGGTTGAGACGCGCCACCATTTTTCGGGTATGGCGCTCCTCGGCACCCGGCGCACCGATGAGCGCGTCGAGGATGGCCGCCGGCGGATAGCGCCGTTGGTAGTAAGGGAAGGGGCGCTGCAGCACCTCGCGCTGTGCATCGGCAATGAGCAGGGCTTCCATGCTGCTGCCCGTCTGTGGATCGGTACGGCCCAGCATGGCGAAATAGACGGGCCGACCGGGCGGCAAGGCAAAAGGCGCGCCCGACACATCGGTCAGTGCCAGCTCGGCGGGCTTCAGCCGCACGGCCTCGTGGTCGTACGCGAACGCCACAGCGGAAAAGCGATAAGCATCGCGAAAGGCATTGCGCAGCGCCTGCTGCAAGGAAGCCACCGACGCCCGCGTGTCGGCAAGCATGCGGCCCAGCCGGCGCCGGCTCTTGTCCGAAAGCTCGTCCGAAGCGAGCAGGCGCTCCAGCTCGGCGATCTTCTTGTGGCGGGTGGGCAACACGACGATGAGAACGCCCTCTTTCAACTGCAGAATATGCGACTCGGCCACCGCATGAGGGCGCTGTGCCCGCGACGGCGCGGCCCAGAGGTAGCAAATCGCAAGTACGAGCAAGACACGTACAGGCTTCATGGGAAAGCGTTTTTCGGGTTTTGGCACAAGCAGCGCGAAATTTATGCCTTTCCATGAGCTCATGAGCCGGCAACGCTACGACAGCCGGATATTTTTTGCCGAAAGGCGAAAAATGCCAGGCCGCATGCAACCCCGCGCAGTTTCCGGATGCCTGAGGCGGTAAAGGACGAAAGGAAAGACAAAATTCCACCGAACACGAGGGCATGGATCCACTCATCGAGGCATGCAAGGCGGGAGACCGCAAAGCGCAGCGACAACTCTTCGAGCGCTACAAGGACAAGATGTTCGCGCTGTGCCTGCGCTATGCCCCCTCGCGTGCCGACGCCGAAGACATACTGCAGGAAGGCTTCGTGAAAGTGTTCAGGGACCTGCCCTCGTACAGGGGCGAGGGCAGCATCGAAGGATGGATCCGGAAGATCATGACGCACACGGCCATCGACTGGCTCAAACGCAACCGCCAGCCACAGATGCGCCTCGAAGACGCCTACGCCCATCTGTGGCACTTGGCCGATGCGCCTGATGAAGCTGACGAGTCGGGGCCGCCTGCCCGCACCCTCATCCGACTGATGCAGCAACTGCCCGACGGCTTCCGGGCCGTGCTCAACCTGCACATCATCGAAGGATACAGCCATCCCGAAATAGCCCGGATCCTCGGCATCTCGGTAGGCACCTCCAAATCGCAACTGAGCCGGGCCAAGACCGCCTTGCGGCAAATGTGGGAAAAGAGCCTGACCCGATAGCACCAACCATGCAAACGAGACGCTATGGCCGAAAATCTACGCAACGACCCTTTCGAAAAGTTTCTGAAAAAATCGCTGGCGGAGCACGAGGAGCCTGCTCCCGCCGACATGTGGCCCCGCATCGAAGAGCACCTGCCAACAGGCCCTGCCGATGGTACCCGGCCGGCACTGCCCCGCGCTGCCTGGTGGGCCGTGGCGGCCATTCTGTGCGCGGCGCTCGTGGCATGGCAGTTCGTTCGATACGAGCATCGTATCGGACAACTCGAGCAGGCCCTGCGCCGGCAGCAGGACAGCATCGCCCTGTTGCACGAGCAATGGCACGCCCTCCAACGCACTGAAACGCAAACCAGACCCCGGTACGAGGTGACGCCCGCAGGGGCAGCCGGTCAGGCACACCGCCTTCCGGCAAACGAAGCCCCCACGGCGTCACCCGAATTTTTCACTGCTTCACATCGCGCCACAGGCGAGCCCGCAGCCACACAAAAGAGCGAAACGGATTTGCCGACGCCAGAGCCACACCCGAGTGCTCCGACGCCGCACGAACGTAGCCCTCTGCGTGGCGCTGCCCAAAACGCCTCGGCACCCCACGCAGCCACTGCCCGCCTGCCCATGCAAGGCACGGCAGTGGCCCACCCCGCACTCGTGCCCATACAATCCCTCACCATTCGCCAGTGGCAACCCGAAGGGGTGTTGCCTGCCAGACCACTGCCCCCACTGCGCGCACCGCGCAACGGACAAGCCCTTGCCGCCGAATGGATGCAGTTGCAGACGACCCGACGCACGGTTGCCTTCAAAAACAGGCCTTTCTTCGGAGGAAAAGAATTCTACGACAGCACGCGCCTGCACCTGAGCGAGACGATGGCCGGCCTGGCATGGGAACGGCCCCTGGCCGGGCGCTGGCAACTGCGCACGGGGCTGCATCTGAGACTACAGGCCTACGAGCTGGCCCACCAGGCCCGCTTCAAATACGGCGAAAGCATGCCCTGGGGCCCGCCCTATCACGGCGGCGGTCCGTACGGGCACGGCCCTCATTACGAACAAGTCTTTGCCTACAACCTCAACACGGCCACGGGCGTGCTCAGCCTGCGTCTGGCCGTAGTGCCGCAAGACACGCTGCAACCCGTTTCACCCGATGAACAAATCACCATGAACGTGCGCCTGCGCCAGCGCACCAGCTACCTCGCCATCCCCATCGCTTTTCAGTACCGACAACCGCTGGGCCGCCTCAGCCTGGCCTGCACGGGCGGACTGATGGCCAACCTGCTCCTGCACGACGAGGCCGCCCTGCTCGACGTGCAATCGCTGCACCCCTTCTTCGAGCCCGACAAGCAAGCCTTCGACCTGAAAATGCCCTACGCCCGCGACCTCTACCTCGAAGGGATGGCCAGTATCCGCCTCGAGTACCCGCTCACCCGCCACTGGCGCATAGGCGCGGGCCCCACTTTCGTCGGACTCCTCACCTCGCCCCACAAGGCATGGTACATCCAGACGAAAGGCTGGTCGGTGGGCTGGGCCGCTTCGGTACAGCGACTTTTTTGAAAAAATCCTCGAAATGCAACCCTTGCACCTTTGGCATCGCCTGAATGAATGGAAGTCGAAACTTGCACCCTGTATTGATTCCCGAACCGAGTGAAAACTTTTTCAAAACCAAAAAACTGAGAAGTCATGAAGAAGATCCTGACAGGCCTGCTGATGGCAGGTATGCTGGCGCTCTACCCCTCGTGTCAGAAAGACGGCCTTTTGACCGACCCCACTGATCTGCTCAGCACGCTGGCCTCCGCTACGGGCGGCTCGGCCGTGGGCGCTGACGAACTGCCTGCCGACATCACCGGCTATGTCGAAACGAATTACAACCCGCTGGAGATCGTTGATGCCTGGCAGGTTACCGACAAAGGCTACGTAGTCGTCCTCGAAGACGGCACCCAAGTGTACTTCGACCTGAACGGCAAGTTTGCCGGCGATTCTGAAAAGGATGGCTTGCACAACGGCGACGACCAGGCACACATGGCCAAGTGCCTCGAAGGCAATGCCCTTGACGCAAGCGATCTGCCACAGGCCGCCACCGACTACGTAGCGAACAACCACGCCAACGCCTCGATCAGCTCGGTGGTGATCAAGCCCAACGGCCACTTCGGCACAGAACTGAGCGACGGCACCGTCCTGCTGTTCGACACGGAAGGCACCCACATCAAGAACTGCGGCTGTGAGGGCCAAAGCCAAGCCCACGACGAAAACGCCCACAACAACGGCATGCACAACTCCGACGCACACGACAACGGCTCACACGACAACCAGGGCGGCAGCCACGTGGACGGCGGCAGCCTCCTGCAGCCCGACCAACTGCCGCAAGCCGCCCAGGACTACATCGCAAACAACTATCCTGCCGAGACCATTCTCAAAGCCGTGCAAACCTATCACCGCAAGTACTTCGTCCATCTGTCGAATGATGTCAAGATCGTCTTCGACGCCAACGGCAATGTACTTTACGACAGCGGCAACTGACATGACCGCAAACACACACCAAAAGGAAAAGGGCCCCCGAGAGGGGCCCTTTCGCTTTTTTCGGTTATGGGTGTGCGATGTGAGCAAACGACTCACTCACCCCGGAAATAGTCTTTCATCTTTTCGAAAAAGCCTTTTTCCGACTTGCCCGGGTCGGGCTGGAAGTGGGGCAGGTGGCGCATCTTTTCGAGCAGGGCGCGCTCTTCGTCGTTGAGCTTTTTGGGCGTCCAGATGTTGACGTGGATGAGCTGGTCGCCCGTGCCGTAGGTCTGTACCGACGGCAGCCCTTTGCCCTTGAGGCGGAAGATCTTGCCCGGCTGGGTGCCCGGCGGAATCTTGATCTTCACCTTGCCGTCGAGCGTGGGCACCTCGATCGAGGTACCCAAGGCGGCATCGGCGAAGTTGAGGTACAGCTCGTAGATGACGTTCATGCCGTCGCGCTCGAGGTGCGCGTGGGGCAGCTCCTCGATGGTGATGAGCAGATCGCCCGGACTGCCGCCCCGCACACCGGCATTGCCCTTGCCCGAGAGGGAAAGTTGCATGCCCTCTTCCACGCCGGCCGGTATCTCGATATCAATCGTTTCCTCACCCATGACGCGGCCCTCACCGCGGCAGGCCGGGCAATTGGCGATCACCACGCGGCCGCTGCCGTGGCAGGTGGGGCAGGTCGTGGTCGTGGCCATCTGGCCGAGGAAGGTGTTGCGGATCTGGCGCACCTGGCCGGCGCCCCGGCAGGTAGTGCAGGTCTGCACCGAGGAGCTGTCCTTGGCGCCCGTGCCGCCGCACTCGGAGCAGGGCACCTGCTTTTTCACCTTGATGCGCTTGGTGACGCCCTTGGCGATCTCTTCGAGCGTGAGCTTGACCTTGACGCGCAGGTTGGCGCCCCGCTGCCCGCGCGGCCGGCGCCGACGCGTGCGGGTGCCGCCGCCACCGAAGAACTGCTCGAAGGGGCTGCCGCCAAAATCGCCGAAGATGTCGCTGAAGTGCTCGAAGATGTCTTCCATGGTCATGCCGCCCGAAAAGCCGCCCGGGCCGCCTTCGCCCACGCCGGCATGGCCATAGCGGTCGTAGCGGGCCCGCTTCTCGGGATCGGACAGCACGCCATAGGCCTCCGAAGCTTCCTTGAACTTCTCCTCGGCTTCCTTGTCGCCCGGGTTGCGGTCGGGGTGATACTTCAGGGCGATTTTGCGGTAAGCTTTCTTGATCTCCACCTCGGTCGCATTGCGCGACACGCCCAGTATCTCGTAGTAATCTCTCTTTGCCATGCCTTTTCGTTTGTTGGGGGCCAAAGGTCGGCAGCCTCCCCCACATTGCCATCAATATACCCGAAACGAAGTGGTTTGGGAAAACCGGTTGTGCAGTTTGAGTTGAGGGTTGAGCGTGTAGCGTTGAGCGTTCGGCACCACTTGCGCGAAATTCGTGTGCTCGGTCACTCCTTCGCTCAGTCGCTCCTTCACTCCATCTCAAATTCCCAAACCGGATTGCGTTGGGTATAAAGCGACACCAGCCCGGAGCGCACTGTGCTCCTCCAGCCGGTGTCGGCATTCCTTTTCACCTATGGGCGCCTATGGCGGCACGCCCATGACGAGGCACACCCGTCACTTGCCCACCACGACCTTGGCGTGACGGATGATCTTGCCCTTGAGCTTGTAGCCCTTCTCGATGGTGTCCACCACCTTGCCTTTCAGCTCCTCGCTCGGAGCAGGCACTTCGGTGACGGCCTCGTGCTCGTCGGGATTGAACTCCTTGCCCGTGCTTTCCATGGGCTCCAGACCACGCGACTCGAGCGTCTTGTACAGCTTCTGGTACACCAGATTGACGCCCTCGCTGAACTGCTCCTTGCTGTCGGGCGCTTCGGCCGAGGCCTTGGCCCTGTCAAAATCGTCCAACACGGGCAAAATGGCTGTCATTGTGTCGCGCGCCGCCTGGTCAATGATTTCGGCGCGCTCCTTGAGCGTGCGCTTGCGATAGTTGTCGAACTCGGCCATCAGCCGAAGGTATTTGTCCTTCAGCTCGGCCACTTCTTGCTTCAACCGCTCGTTCTCTGCTTTCAACTGCTCGATAGTTTCTTCCTGATTTTGCGTGTGTTTCATATGATCTTCCGCTTCCTCCGCAGCAGCCTCCGCTTCAGGCGCTGCAGCAGCAGCTTCGGCTTCGCGGGCCTCCTCTACCGGTATTTTGTTTTTTTCTTTGTCGCTCATAAGGCATTGCTGTTTTTGCTGCTTCGTCACTGGCAATGATCAACATGCTTGCCAGTTGAGGCGCTGCGCCATTTTGGCAGCAGCCTCGTTTTACAACAAAAAACATTCAAAGAGGTTTGGGCAAAAAACGCTGTCAACTCACCCGCGAGCAGGCTCTGCAAAAGCTGGAGCGTTACTGTGCCTTTCAGGACCGCTGCCACCAGGAGGTGGAGCGCAAGCTGCGCGAGCTGGACATTCGCGGCGCCGACCGCGACGCCATCCTGCTGCACCTCATCGAAGAGGGCTTCCTCGACGAGGCGCGCTTTGCCCGCTCCTTTGCCCGCGGCAAATTTCGCATGAAAGGCTGGGGCCGCAACCGCCTGGTGCGCGAACTCAAGGCGCGCGACATCTCCGACTACTGCATCCGACAGGCCCTCGCCGAAATAGACGAAGCCGAATACCGGCAAGCAGTGGCTGCATACCTGCAAAAGAAATGGGACCAGCTCGCAGACCAACCGCCTCCGCAGCGCCGACAGAAACTCTACCGCTGGGCCCTCGGCCGCGGATACGAAAGCGAGCTCATCCAGGCCTTTCTCGAACGAATCGAGTAGTTGTATACTCAAATCAAGGAGGTTTGGGAAATACTGTTGCAATGGTTGAGCGTTTAGCGTTTAGAGTTCAGGGTTTAAAGTTTTTCTTCTTGACTATCAGCATATTTTCCAAATGCTCGGTTCCTCGATTCCTCAGTCAAAAACCGCAGCCTTCGGCCGCAGAGTGCCGCAGTTTGTACGCAGTTTTTACCTGTCGTTGAGGGTTGAGGGTGTAGCGTTGAGCGTTTACAACTCTGTGAAAATCAGTGTGTACTCGATGGCTCTCTGTGTAACTGAATAATTTTTCGACTTTTTCAGCAGGCTCTTGAATCAAATCCTCGGTTCCTCGATTCCTCGGTTCCTCAGCCATTGAAACCGCAGCCTTCAGTCGCAAAAGGCGCAGCGCTGACGCAGTTTGCGCAGTTGGTCACTCCCCCACTCACTCCCTCTCTCTTCTCTCCATCTCAAAAAATCGTCCATTGACTGGCGTCAAGAATTCCCAAACCGAATTGCGTTGAGTATAGTTATCCCGCTTCCGCAAAAACAGCGCAGCGCCACCGGCGCGGGGCCGATGGCGCTGGCCAGGTAGAGAGACAGACCCCTATTTGGGCACGACAAAGGCGGTAGCAGGATCCCCATCGAAGATTTGCATCAGAATTTCGTCGAGCAGGGTATTTGCCGTGAGCACCGGCTCCTCAAAATGATACGACTCGGGCAAATGATACGCT
Source organism: Saprospiraceae bacterium (assembly GCA_015490175.1). Lineage (GTDB taxonomy): Bacteria > Bacteroidota > Bacteroidia > Chitinophagales > Saprospiraceae > WFYJ01. Next base: position 15,355 of record WFYJ01000083.1, read on the forward strand.
TTTACAGCTCCTTCCAGAAGTTGTTCCGAGCGCGAAAGCAAACCGTCTTGTTCGGACTCGAAAGAGTATGCAATCACGGGTGCTTCTTCCAGGCATGCAGGAATGCAATCGTAAAAAGCCTCATAAGAATCGCCGGGAAACTGCATCATGCACTCGTTGTAACATGTCGTGTAGGAAGGCACCCATATTTCGGTCTGCTTTACATTGACCCAATTGCTGGTCAGGATACTGCTCAACCACTCTGCCTCAAGATACTTGTTGATCAAAAAGCAACGCATATCCCGGGCTGTTTCTTCATGATACTTCCCAATCGTTTCTATGTTGTTGACCAGCAATTGCAGGTAGTCCTGGATTATCGAAGTAACGGTCGCGCCCAGGTCGGTAGCAGTAGTATCGATAGTAAAGCTGATCACATTCTTGACCCAGTTGAGGAATCCGTTGAGGTTTGCCACCGTTTCCTTTATCAGGGCCCGCTTGCGCCTGAGCAATTTGGTCTGGACAAGGAAAGTCTCACATTCCCCGACAGGATCACCACCGATGGACAGACTGTTGAAATAGAAAGTTGACAGAAACTCGGACAAAGAAAAATCTTCTACAGTGCCATAAATTACGGCATAGGGCACCCCGGGCAAGTTCTGATTGAGCTGAACGAGTTCCGGGCTTTCCGGAAACATGGGTTCATACAACTGCGGCGAATTGCGCAGCAAATTGACCCATTTTTCAAAAGATTCCAGAAGGTTGCAGTCCCCTTCGCACCCTTGTTGCGCCTTCATGGTTTTCAACTGACCGATAAGCAACTGGGCCTGACTCAATTCATCCGTTTCATTGACCGGCTTGACCGCCCATTCCAGGGCGCCCGAGCCGTAGTTGGGCACGCCGAGCAGCACC
>WFYJ01000084.1 GCA_015490175.1 Saprospiraceae bacterium
AGTTATCCCAGCTGCCTGCGTCGAAGTCGCTGGCCCATACGTCCACCATGCCCGTGCTCGGCATGATCTCCAGTACCAGACCGTTGACGCAGTAGGGCGTGGGCTTCTTGCCGTCGGTGATCGTGAACGTGAAGCTGCAGGCGTTGCTGTTGCCGCACTGATCCATCACCTGGAAGGTGGCCGTGTGCGTGCCGAGCGGATAGTCACCGCTGGCGGCGCTGTACGTGCCCGGTGCGACGTCCGTGTCCGTACCTGAAGCGTCCACTGTGCCATCGCTGTTCAGGTCTACTTCCCAGCTCACCGTGAACAGGTTCGAGCAGTCATCCAGAATCTCGATGCTCAGGTCGGCGAATACCGGACCGCACTCGTTGTCCAGCTCCTCAAACGAACGGTCGTCGCAACCGTTGATCGTCGGAGGCGTGTTGTCGATCACCTTGATGATCTGCGTACCCGTCTGGGCCGAACCGAACGGATCGGTGTCGCACCAGTTCAGCACCGTCCACGTGCGCACGAGCTTGTAGCAGGCATCGGGCACTACCGGATAGTAGGTATCCTCGTACGAGATGGCGATCAGCTCGCACGTCTCGTTGTAGATGGTCGGCTCGCCAAAGGCGGGTGCCGTCGGTGCTGCTCCGGCCGTCTGTCCCGGCTCACACACCACCGTAATATCGGGCGGGAAGGTGGCATACCAGTCGGATACGTGATATACCGAGATGGTCTGCGTACAGCTTGCCGTGGCATTGGCGCCGTCATCAACCACCCAGGTACGGGTGATGGTACCGTTGCCGCACTGGTCGAGGTTCACGGCACACGAGTAGTCCATCGTGAAGTCGCAGTTGTCGTAGGCCGTCGCCGAACCGAAGTCGGCAAAGGCATCGCAACCGATGAGGTTGTAGGGCACCTCATACGTATCCCAGTACTCGTCGCACGAGATCGACTTGTCGGGCGGGCAAACGACCACGGGCGGGATCTTGTCGGTCACCTGAACCGTCACCATGCAGGTGTTGAAGTTCAGGTTGTCCCAACCCTGCGTGAGGAACAGACCCGGCGTGCCGTTGCAGCCCAGCGAAGGCGAGTTGAGCGAGGTGAAGTAGGGCGAAGGATCGCCATCGAGCACGAGCAGGATTACCTGTTGCTCGCCTACCTCGTCGCAGCAGAACTCTACCGACGGATAGTAGCAGCGGTTGTAGATGTCCTGGCTGAACGAAGCGCCGTTGCCGGTCATCTTCGCTACGAGGAAGTACACCTCGCCGCAGTTGTCGTAGCTGCCATCGTCCAGATCCTCGGCAAAGAGGGTGGCGCAGCTGCCGCCGTTGGCGTTGCTGTTGTTGATGGCCAGCTCGGTGATCTCGTCACACACGGCCACCGGCGGAATCTTGTCGTGTACGACGATGTGCAGATCCGTCGAGCTCTCGTTGCCGCAGGCATCGAAAGCGCGGTAGCGCACCCAGTAGGCAGCACCGTTGGTTGCCGGGTTGTTGTCGTGCAGGGGCACGTCCCAGAACCAACCACCATTGCCGTCAATGGACTGCAGCAGGGTGCTGAAGTCCTCCGTCCACAGTTCCGTCACCCATCCGCTGATCGAGCTGCAGTTGTCGCCGAAGCCCTGTGCGGGCGGCACTTCGATGTGGCCGCTGCAAATGGCATACGGATCACTCGAGGGCGCGCTGGCCTGATACGAGTAAATATCGAGGTGCGTGGCCGTCACCTGCATGGGCAGCATCGACGGATCGAGCGGGTTGGCAATGTCCGGACCCTGCTCGTCGAGCACCTTCACGAGTTGGATGACCTCCTGCTCTTCGCCGGCGCACCAGTCGATGCACAGCCACTTGCGGCGCACCTTGAAGGTGCCGTCGCATACCGGAATGGTCACCTCATCCGAAATCGAGCAGGTGATGTCGCAGAACTGGTTGCTGGTACCCACTCCGATGCCATCAATGGTGGGCTCGCCGGCACCTGTTACCGTCGGATCAATAATGCTCGGGTTGGCGGCATAGTCGTCGCAGCTCACCGTCACGTCGGCCGGGAACTCGATATCCGCCAGCGTCGGACGCTGGATCGTAATGGTCTGCGTACAGCTTGCGCTGTTACCGCTGGCATCGGTAGCCGTCCAAGTGCGCACGATCACGCCACCCGGGCCACTGCAGTCGCCTTCGCTCACCGTCTCGGTGTATTCCACATCCACGGGCGAGCAGGCATCGTACGGAGCGATGGCAGCCTGGTCACCGCCATCGATGTACAGCGTCACATTGTTGATGGTACCTCCATCCAGGCCAAAGCCGTCAGTAACGGTAAACGTCCACGTACCATTCGGGTTCTCACCGTCGAAAGTCGAAAGCGGCGGCAGACCCGTTACGCTGAACAGATCGAGGTGTTCGCCCGAGCTGTTGTAATCCACGCACGCGACGGAGGGCGTTCCTTCGTCGTCAGCGATGAAGAACAGGTTGTCAGCAGAGCCACAGTACCCGTTCCACAGTATGATGGTGGTGCCTGCAGGACTGGTCAGCGTGATGGTCAGGTCGCCCACCCAGGTATGCGTGATGTCGATACCCACGTCGATATCCTGGATGGTCGAGTTGGGATGCAGGTTCACCTCGATGGTTTCGGTATAGGTGCCCGGGTTGGCATCGTCGATCACCGTACCCGGCGAAATACCGACTACCTGTACACCCGACTGGGCGGGGATAGGCGCTTGGGGCACCTCTTCGGTGCAGCTCACCACCAGATCCTGGCACTCGATAATGGGCGGCAGCTTGTCTTCTACAGTAATGCTGCTCCAGCACGAATTGCCCGTTTCCGGATCGACTACTTTCACCGTCCACGTATTGCCGATGAAGCTGGCATCCACCACGTTGCCCGAGGGCAGCGGTGCCTGCGTGGCATCGAGCACCATGACGATGTAGTCGTCGTAGCAGCCATAGGGACCGCCTTCGAGGATGTCGTCGGCGCCGATGGCGGCCTGGCATTCCTCATCCAGTGAAATCTGAACCTGATCGTTGCACACCAGTTGCGTCACAGCGTTGGGGTATTCGTTTACCGTCACCGTAAAGCAATAGGTAACGGTGTTGCCGGCAGCATCGGTGGCTTCGAAGCAGTTGGTCGTCACCCCGATGGGGAACTCGCTGCCCGAGGGCAGGCCTTGGGTTTGCGTCACGGGCAGGTCGGTCGTAAGAATGTCGTAGTAGATCGTACCGTTCCACTGACGCGGGGTGAAGATAGTCCCAAACGGATAGGCCACCCCATTGCCCTGCGTCATATCAATCAGCAGCGTGCCGTCGGTAGCAGTCGAAGAACCATTGGTATAGTTCATCGCCGTACCGTTGGTGACGGTCACGTAAATACCCTTGCTTTCACCCGGATTCAGCACCAGGCCACCGACAGGCAGAGGCGTAGCCTGATTGCCGCCAGCGGAAGTGACGGAAGCCGTGCCCAGCAATTCCCATTCACTCGGGATCTGCTGCACGCCTACGTGCGTGGTCGCCGTCTTCGTATAGTACACCTCCATATTCCACGTACCCGGGTCGAGGTTGACGTCGAAGGAAGTGAGCATAATTGGCTGGCTCCCGTTGTTCTGTACGGTAAACATGTTACCCGACTGGCCGTTGCCACCGAGAAACATGGTCGTCACGTCGCCACCGGGCAGGTTCACCGGACAGTTGTCCGTAGCCGTCACATCGTAGTTGATGACCTGACCACACTCGCCCGGACCCAGGTCGACCGTCATGTCGGCCGGACCGGTAAGGACAGGCGGTTCGACATCGTGCACAATGACGTCAATGCTGCAGCTCACCGGCGCACCATTGACATCGGTAGTGTGGAAAGTCACCGTCGTCGTACCTACGGGGTAGAAGTCCGAGGCATTGTCGGTGCCGTTGTAGTCGTTGGTCACCACAGGCGCACCGCTGGGGGCTTGCAGTACGATGTTGTCAAAACCTGCAGCCCAAGCCCATTCGCCTTCGTCGTCATAGCCAAAGCGAATGGCAAACTGGCTGTTGATATAAGGCGTAAGGTCCATGTTTACCACCGACCCTTGATCGTCTGTATCTGCAAAGAGGATATTCACCCATGAAGAGCCATCCCATACATCTACATAAGTAGCGCCAGAGTTGACAAATGCCTCGTTCTGCCAGTCGAAGCTCAGCAACAGGGTGGTATATCCCGTCACGTCCATGGTAGGCGTCACGACATATCCAATACCGAGGTTGTTGAAGTCATCATCATTGATTTCAAGGCGGTTGCCGCTGAAGTTCGGGTTGTCTGGGCCTCCATCCACATCCTGTGAGTCAAAGTAGATGCCGTTGCCTTCTGTGGCACCGTCGGAAGATGCACCCGAATAGCCGTTCACCGGATCGCCGGTACCATCGTCAATGGCCCAGCCGGCGGGCATGGTGCCCGCATCGAAGCCTTCCTGAAGGATGGGCGTAAAACTCGTGCAGCCGACGCCCGACACATCCGGATTGGTAATAGTGACATTGGCACCACACTCACCCGGTTCGTTGTTCACTTCGATAACGCCGGGCCCCGTCAGCTCGGGAATTTGATCGCACAGCAGATCGCACTGGGGTGGACCGGCTACGAAAGAAGTGCCCCCAAACACGGTAGGTACCGCACCTCCGCCACCGGCAGGGGCACCCCCCAGGTTGCAGGCGGTGGTACATCCGCCGGCACACGGATCCGGCACCTGTGGATCGATAATGTCCGTCATCCAGGGCTCGCCATTGACGGAGCCGTCTTCCGTGGCATCCACCTCGACAGTAGCGCCGTTCCATCCGTCACCGAACGAGTCATAGGCAACGAACTCGTAGGTGTCGCCGTTCGTCACACACACGGTGAGCACCGAGCCTGCGGAGAAGGAACCCGTGGCTTCACATGCTTCCACCAGGCCGGTGGTCGTGTTGACCAGCTCCCAGCCGATTTCACTGTTCCAGCTCCCCGAGCCAAAAGTGATGGTAATCTCACTTTGGCCCACCGGACACTGGGCTTGAGCTGGTTGCAGGGCAAACAGGCCAAAGATCATGGCCCAGCCGTACATCAGCCAATGAGTAAAATTCGTTTTTTTCATGAGTCAGAATTTGTTGTTTACAAAATCAGTTGGAAAGCAGGGTAACGACATCCTGCAGCACGTCTTCCGGACTGACGAGATTATCCATCTCGGCACACATGCCCCCAAGTCGATCATAGGTATTCACCACAGCATTATTTACTGTACTGCCGTTTTTGATCTCCTTGGCCAACAACCAATAGTAGTCATAGCGCACGGAAAGACCCGCCTTTTCGGCTTTGGAAGCCACCTGCCCTGTCTGCGCCTCCAGTTGGGCACGTGCATCCATCAGCACCTGGATGGCCTCCTGCTCGCCAACCCAGTTGACGTTGCTGAGCAGTGAGGAAGTACTCTTGCTCACCACGCCGGTCAGCGCAGAGCCATTATCCAGGGTTTGGGCCTGTGTCTGCGGTGCAAACAACAGCCCCAGCACGAGCACCATGGCAGCAGCCAACAGGCCTTTGACGCTCGAAGCTAAATTCAATCCTTTCATGAGATCAGAATTTGGTTTAAAAATCAAGTTTCTCAATATCAAACAAACCTTTCAACTCCCGCTGCGGCAGCCCGAGGGCTGCCTCTTGTAGTGTGTGGGAACCTTTGCATACGCAAAAAGGCATCAGCGTGCCCACGAGGGGACACTCTGATGCCTTTTTCACGGCGACCTGCGGTCGCAACAGGTCGAGTGTTTGCGCGTGCAAGATTCGTTTTTCACTCGATTATAATTTGTTAACAGCATCCCGCCGAAGCGGAACCTTTATGTGTAAGTAGCAAGATTCAATTCGTCCGTTTGCACGCAAAACCAACAACCACGCGAAAACCAGACCGCCTCCCATGTCGCAGCCCCCGCTGCGATTGCTCATCCACTACTCCATCCCGGACAGATAAAAACTCATGGGAAAGGCACAAGGAAAGACATTCGGGGAAGGCCTGTCCATCCGGGATTACAATCTGTTGTCAACACCAGCACGGGGCAATCGCTATTGCACCACAAAGATAATGGCTCCTGGGATTGTGTCACTACCCTTATTCGGGTATTTTGAAACGGGAGTCAGAAAAATTCCCTTCCAGAGCGTCGGGACAAGTCGGTACAAAGTTAATCAACTCTGCCACATCTCCAAATACAATAGTGAAAAATCGTTCTTGAAGATGCCGGGCGAACATACACCTTTTCCGTCCACAAAGGGCCGGGCCTCTTGCAAGTATTCAGTCGGCTGTTTTGCAAAAAGCGCGCAGGGGGACATTGGATCCAGCCGTGAGCGCCAGGGCGCGTCTTTGTACCCGACAAACGGCCACGGCTCGCGCATCGTCGGGCACGTAAAAACCGGACACCGATGCGGACAGTGCCTGCATGTGGCCGTTGCGCCACTGCAGCACGACACCCAGGCCTGCATCGAGGCGCGGCGTCTCCACCTCGGTGCCGTACAGATTGCCCACAGCCAGCCACTCCTCCCGACCGTCGCCGTTGATGTCCATAGCGGTCACATCCATGACAGGCGACCACTGTGCCTCGGCGGGCAAGCGATGCACGACCCACTGGCCCTCACCTGCATTTTCGAGCCAGCAAGAGGCAAAGGTGTGGGCTTTCAGGTGCAGGGCATCCTTCAGCTTGTCGCCAAAAATGTCATAGACCTCAGCGGCGCCAAACTGCGCAAACGAAGGGTACTTGTTGCGGATAAATTTCAGTCTTTCCGAAAGGTTGTCGCGCCCTTTCACCGGATACAGCTTGCCGTTTTCCCACCGGGCCAGCACCACATCGCCCCCACCCCCGCCGTCGAAGTCGGCGTAAAAGGCTTCGAGCGGTTCGCGAGCAGTCGGCTGGAAGCGATAGTTGAGTCCCATGTTGCCTGCAAGCATATCGAGGTCGCCATCGCCATCGGGGTCGAAAGGGAAGAGGGCGTACCACCAGCCCGTCATTTCGGCCAGCCCCATTTCGGCAGTGCGTTCTGTGAATGCTCCCCCCTCGTTTTCCCACACGCGCAAAGGCATCCACTCGCCCGTCACCCAGAGGTCGGCATCGCCGTCGCCATCGTGATCGGCCCAGGCGGCCGCCGTGACCAGCCCTGCACGGGCAAGCGCAGGGGCCACCGTTTCGGTCACATCGACGAAGCGCCCACCTTCGTTGCGCAACAGATACGAGCGCGCCGGTTCGGGATAGTGCTGGGGCACGATGCGGCCTCCTACGAACAGGTCGAGGTCGCCGTCGCCGTCGAAGTCGGACGGCACGACACAGGAGCCGCTGGCCGCGATGTGCGGCAGTGCCTGTGGCGCACGCTTCAGGTTGCCTTTGCCGTCATTGAGGTAGAGGCGATCCTGATACATTTCCGCGCGGTCGAGGTATTCGTTCGAACCACTGACGACGTACAGGTCCAGGTCGCCATCGCCGTCGGCATCGAAGAGGGCGGCGCCCATGTCTTCGAAAGCGGCATCGGCAACCAGCGCCGGCTGTGGCCTTTCGGCAAATGTTCCTGCAGCCGTCTGCAGCCATACCGCCCCCGCCTGACCGGCAGCACCGCCCACGAACACGTCTTCGCGGCCGTCGCCGTCGAGGTCACCCACGGCCAGGTCGGGGCCGTTTTGCGAAAAGCGGTGCGGCAACAGGTTTTCATAGGCAAAGTCGTCGAAGAAGCGCTCGCGATGCCGCCACGCCAGCCCCAGCTCGTCTGCACAGGCGCGCAGCATGGTTCGGGGCCGGGAAAAGCCGGGCCGGCGTTCCGCAGCATCGGCATGGCGCACGCTCAGCATTTTGCCGACAGGCGGATCCTCGATCGTCTGCATGCGGCCATCGGGCCAGATCACTTGCAGGCGCTCGGGCCGTGCTGTTCCCAGGCCGAAATGGACGATCGGCTCACAGGAAGACTGGAAGCCGCGCACCGCCATGGCCTCCCGGTACATGGTGCCGCCATCGGTGTAGAGATAAACCTTTGTATTGAGGCCGCGCGGATTGCCCGATGGTCCCTTGAGGCGCAAGCTCACGAAGGCCGCCCCCTGCTCGGCCTGAAGGTTGCGGTACAGGAGCGGCTTTTCGTTGAGGTTGCCCGTCACCAGATCGGGATCGCCGTCATTGTCCAGGTCGGCATAGACGACGCTGTTGGAAAAGCCGGTATGGGCCAGCCCCCAGAGAGTATCCACCCGCTCGAAAGTGTAGTCGCCGCGATTGCGGAAAGCATAGTTGGGCACCGGCGTGGAAGGCACCAGGCCGAGCATTTCCTCGAGCGTCAGCTTGCCGCCCTTCAGCGAGGCCAGGCGGTTGCCATTCCAGGTGAAATCGCGGTCGTTCATGTCGCGCAGGATGCCGTTGGCGATGTAGAGATCCTGATAGCCGTCGGCGTCCATGTCGAGCCAGAGCACGCCCCAGCTCCAGTCCGTTTTTTCCACGCCGGCATATTCGGCTATTTCGGAAAAGTGGCCGTGGCCGCGATTGAGGTGCAGGGCATTCTGCATGTACTGATAGTGGGCACCCGCACCGGTCAACGCCTCGAAGCGACGCAGCGGCATGGGCAGGATGTTGAGCTGGGTGCGCAGATGCGTCTCGGGCAACATCTCGGTGACGAACAGGTCGGGCAGCAGGTCGTTGTTCAGATCGCCTGCATCGACGCCCATGGAGCTGTAGCTGACGTGGCGGAAGCCGTCTTTCAGCGTCTCGCGAAAGGTGCCGTCGCCCTGGTTGATGTAGCAGAAATCCTCGATCTCGAAGTCGTTGGCCACATAGATGTCCGTCCAGCCGTCGAGGTTCAGATCGGCAGCCACCACACCCAGGCCGTAGGCCCAGTTGCTGATGCCGGCCTCCCCGCTCACGTCCGTGAAATGCCCCGTGCCATCGTTGCGATACAGCCGGTCGGAAGCATAGCGGTGATCGGCCGGCGGATCGAACTTGATGGTGCGCAACAGCTCCACCGGCAGCTCGAAGCCCTGATAGGGATGATTGACCACATAGCAGTCCAGGTCGCCATCGCGATCGTAATCGAAAAAGACGCCTTGCGTAGATGGCGCGCGGTCATCGAGACCGCGAATGCGCCCTTCCTCGCGGAAAGTTCCATCCCCCTGATTGATATACAAAAGATTGGCACAAAGCGACGTGTCGCGAACCGCTCCTCCCCGCGCCACATAGATATCGAGCCAGCCGTCGCCATTGACGTCGGCCATGGTCACGCCTGCGTGCCAGCCGCCGCCATCGCGTATGCCGGCCGTGGCCGTCACGTCGCGAAAGTGCCAATTGCCTTCGTTGAGGTAAAGGCGGTCCTGCTCCAGATTGGACACAAAGTACAGATCGACCAAGCCGTCATTGTTTACGTCGCCGGCAGCGATGCCACCGCCCGAATAGACGTAGGCGTTGTTGAGCATGTTGTTCTCGTAGGTCTCGATGACGCGGTTGATGAAGTGCACGCCCGTTTCGGCAGGCGACACCGACGCAAACCAGGCCTTTCTACCCGCGCTCTTTTCCGCTCCCGAGCCGGCACATCCGCTCACAAGCACCATCCCTGTCGCAAACATGATAATCCCGATGCCTTTCCGCAGTAAGCACCCCGCCAGACGGCAAGTTTTTCCAACAGGTTTCATATGGCTGTTTTTTCCACAGGAAATTTCATCCCCCTGTTTTATCAAATACTGAGGCCCCTGAAAAACCCCCAAATCTCACGCAAAACTTGTTCCGCCCAGCGGAAAACCTGTTCCGACTCGTCGGAAGCCTGCCCCGAGCATCAGGGCCGTCACTGCTTGCCCCCGACTTTGCTCGGGATTGTTACGGACTTTTTTCAGGGCGCTCGTTCCTCGATTGCTCAATCAGAAATTTCCATAGTCTATCGTCCATTGTCCATTGTCTGGCGTCCATTGACTATCGTCAAAAATTCCCGGACCGAATTGCGTTGGGTATAAATACACAAAAATCATTTGAACACACCGGGATCCCTCAAAAATTCCTCCCGTAACAGTTTGATTTCTGACAAATCGGGGCTTGTTCCGTCTTGTCGGAAAGCTCGTTCCGGCACACCGGGCCAGGCTCATCAAAGTCAATCAGCATAAAAGCGCCCGACGCTGCACCTTTTTGCCGTATGCTCATTTCGAGGATGCAAAATCATCAGTTCCATCACATCGCCGCGTCCTCCTGCAATGACGCCCCTGCTTCCGGCTGCCGCCAAAACGAAAACCGGTGCCGTCCGCACGGACAGGCACCGGTTCCTTTGTGGTAATCGGTCCGGGATTCCCTATGACCATATTTTTCACGGGCGGGCAAAGGCTGCAAGGCAGGCTTGCCCGCGCCCGTCAGTCGATCAGCACCATGCGACGCGTGGCCGTAAAGTGACCGGCCTCGAGCTGGCAGGCATACACGCCGGCAGCCGGCAGTTCGTCGCGCCGGATTTGCCACTCGTGGTAGCCCTTGCCCAGGCGGGCGGTGCGCTGCCACACCACGCGTCCCGACAGATCGCGGATGGTGAGCCTGACCGGCCCTTCAGCAGCCAGTTCAAAACCGATCACCGTCGCCTCGCTGAAGGGGTTGGGCTGGTTGGCGTACAGGGCATAGCCCTCGGCAGTCCGGCTTTCGCCAAATGCCAGAACAAGCGTGGCCATGCCGCCCTCGGGATCGTATGCCGCTTTGGGTGTCAGCTCGGAGCCGAGCGCCAGCCACTGCGACAGGCGGCCGTCGGTGCGGGCGCGGAAACGCATCCGCCACAGCGTAGTGCCCTCGTCGAGTCGAATGCCGGCCGCATCGTCCCAGGCGAAGGTCAACAGCCCGTCATTTGCGTAAGCGTAGCCGAAATGTTCGGCGCTCAGGCCCGGCAACCCTGCCGGCTCCACGCCTTCGAGCGCGAGGTGGTCGGCATCAAAGCGGAAGGTGCCCTGCAGGGCCGACAGCGCGGCCTCGTCGGCCAGCACGAGCGGCACCACCACCTCCTCGCCGGCGCGCAGCTCGCGCTCGGGCACCTGCAACTTCAGGCGCTGAAGGCTGCGGTCCTCGCTCGCCGCGAACTCGTTGGTCGTCGCCGTACCGTTGACGTCGCCCACCTTGATGGCCACGAAATCGACGTCCATCTGGTCGGTGGTCAGGTCATTGACACTGTACACCTCGGGAAAGACTTCCTGCCAGGGATTGGCCGGATTGGGGAACTGGTAGTGTGCATCCACGAAGCGCCAGGACGTGTTGTCGGGGAAGGTCGGCTCCATGAACAGGATCAGCTTGCGCAAAACGACCACGTCGGCCGTCGTCACCGAACCCGAGTTGTTGGCATCGGCGGCGATGAGCTGATAGGGCGAGTCGAGTGGGTCCATCTGAAGGATGTGCTTCATGATGAGCACCAGGTCGTAGCTCGTCACGCCGTTGAGCGGGTCCACATCATGGGCCGGCGTCACGGTATAGTCGTTGCCTGCCGTCAGGTTGTCGAACTGGTAGGTGCCATCGGCCGCCGTGGCGGCGCTGGCGCCGAAGCTGCCGCTGTTGATCTGCACCTCGACGCCCTGCACGCCTTGCTGCTGTTCGGTCTGGATGGCACCGGCGATGCTCGGGTTGGTCGTAGTGCCGCTGCAGGCATTCATGTTGTCCTGGATGATGACGTAGGTGAGGCAGAAGTCGGCATTGCCGGCCGCGTCCTCTACCCAGAGGCTGACGATGTTGGTGCCCACTTCGTCGCAGGTGAACACATCGGGCGTCACCCAGATGTTCAGATCCTCTTGCGCCGTGCAGTTGTCGTAGCTGCCCGCATCGAACAGATCGGGCGTGAGCTGAATCATGCCGCCGCCGTTGCCGTCGGGCATCAGATCCACGGCGATGCCGTTGACGCAGATGGGCGTGGGCTTCTTGCCGTCTTCGACCGCGACCTCCACCTCACACACGCTCTGGTTGCCACAGCCATCCGACACGGTGAAGACCACCTGATGCGTGCCCAGCGGATACTCGCCGCTGGCATCGGCGCCGGCGCCGGCCCGGTCGAAGGTGCCGTCGCTGAACAGGTCCACCTCGAAGCCATAGGCCAGATTGGGACTGCAGTCCACCGCCACGACGGGGTCCAGCGCCACGTAGTCGCTCGCACAATCGGGATCGAGGTTCATGACCACCACGTCTTGCGGGCAGGTCACTTCGGGTGCATCGTGGTCGGTCACCTTGAGCACCTGCGTGTGTTCCCAGTAGCCCCCTGCCGTCGGGTTGTTGGGATCGAACTGGCACCAGTCCACCACCACCCACTTGCGCAAGATCTTGAAGCAGGCCGGCGGAGCGATGGGCAGCACCTGATCCGACCAGGTGACGGCTACCAGGTCGCAATTGCTCTCGTAGGTGATGGGGGCCGAGTAGTTGATGGGGCTGGCAGGCAAATTCTCCGGGTCGAGCGGCGCATCGCAGGTGGTCGTGGTATAATCGGCCGGCCACTGGATGTCGTCTGCACTGAATGGATCGTCGTTGACGACGGTGATCGTCTGCGTACACTCGGCCGTGCGGCCGCCCGCGTCGGTGACGGTGAAATGCCGGTAGATCGTGCCCACATTGCACGAGCTGATGTCGAAGACCGAATCGGTCGTCAGCACGGGATCCGGGCAGTTGTCGCTGTAATCCGGATAGCTGAACTGCGACAGGTCGCTGTAGTCGGGGCCGCAGGGCACCACCTTGTCGGGCGGGCACACGATCAGCGGATCAATCTTGTCCTGCACCTGCACCTCGACCATGCAGTCGTTGAAATTGCCATACACGTCATAGACGCGCAGGGCCACCATCACCGTCTGTCCGATGTCGCAGCACCCGAAAGAAACGGTGGCATCGAAGGGCGTGCCCGCAGGCCAGCACGCATCGGGCAAGCGGCGCACCTCGAAGTGATCGATGCCGCAGTTGTCCTGACTGCCATCGTCGAAAGTTTCGGCAGCCACCACGGCCGTGCCGTCGCCCGTGAGCGACACAACGGTAAACTCGTCGCACACGGCCACCGGCTCCACATCGTCAACGACCGTCAGCGTGGTGCTGCACTGCGAAAAATTGCCGCACGCGTCGGTAGCCTTGTAGGTGACGGTGTGCACGCCCACCGGCACCTGATCAATCCAGCCGCCGTTGTCCTGCAGCGTGCCGAAGTCGGTGTGCACCTGCACCGCGAAATCCGAACAATCGTCGCTCACTGCTGCCGGCGGCAACTGGACGTTGGCCGCACAGGTCGCACTGAGCGTGCCCTGTACCAGCGGGGCCGGGCAGGCGATGTCCGGCGGCGTGGTATCTATCACCTTGATGACCTGCGTGCAGGTCCAGGGATTGGGCGTCGCACCGCCCTGAGGCAAACACCAGTCATACACACTCCAGGTCCGAAGAATCTTGAAGCCGCCCCCGCACACTTCAAAAACTTCATCCTGGTACGCGCTCACCACCTCGCAAGCGCCCCCGCCCCCCGGCACGACGGGATATTCCTTTCCGTCCACCACCAGATACGGGTAGCCCGTAGCCGAGGGGTCGGTATCCGGTTGGGCGGCGGCGTTGCACTCCAATTGCACGTCGGCCGGGCATTGCGGCGTGTACTGGCTGATGCTGACGCGCTCCACCGTAATCGTTTGCACGCAAGTGCTCGTATGGCCCCATTCGTCAATGGCTTGCCAGGTGCGCGTCACGATGGCCGTCCACGGATCGGAACAGGTGCCCACGGCGGTTTCATCAGTATATCCCTGCTCGATGATGTCCGAGCAATCCTCGAACCAGGGCGCGTCCACGTCGCCGCCCTCCCACACAGGAGCGAGGTCTTCCACGCAGAACACCGTCACATCCACGCAGTTGTTGACCGCAGGGGGCAGCTTGTCCTCGATATTGAGGTAGCCCCAGCAACTGTTGCCGCTGTCGGGGTGCAGCACCGAATAAATCAGCTGCTGGCCGATGTAGTCGGGCCCCACGTTGGGCGAACCCGGAATGGGATTGTTGTTCAGATCCATCACCGTCACGATGTAATCGCCCGGACACGAAAGTGAGTCTTCGAGCACCATCTCGGGCGTGATGGGGGTGGTACAGTTCTGGTCGGGCCCCGGCAACGAGATGTTGACCTCGTCGTTGCAGGCCATGGCACACTGCGCGCCGGCATCGGTCCATGCCAGCATACTTGCCCACAGCAGGGCGCCCAGCCATGCCAGCTGTCGCCCGTACCGTTTTGTCTTTTCTGTTTTTCTCATGGGACAGGTTTTGAATAAGGGTGAATGTTTTCTCATGGTATGCAATGATCGAATTGGTTGAATTGGTACAATCGGCGCAATCGCCCCTCCCCACTCTTCTCTCCTTCACTCCCTCGCTCCGTCACTCCATCTCTCCCTCACGCCTCACCCAACAGGCGGGGAGGAGCCGGAGCGACGGCCCCCTTTGTGCAGGCGTGCTCCGGCATGTTCCCTGAAACCTGTCGTCGTACCATGTCATTCCAGGCGCACCAGGCGGCCGTTCCACTGCCGGCTTTCCGTTTCGATGCGGTACCAGTACACGCCCGCGCCGGCCGGCAGCTCGTCGGCATCCACCTGCCAGGTCTGGGCACCCGATGGCCTCGTTTCCGTTTTTTCCAGGCACAGCTTGCCCGTACTGTCGAATATTTTCAGTGTGGTTTTTCCGCCTTTCGGCAAATGCCACCCAAGGGTAAAGCCGTCGCGGAAAGGATTGGGCCATGCGGTCACTCCTTCGTCCTGCCGGCTTTCGCCAAAACGGAAAGCAGGTTTCCAGGCCGCATCATCGGCCGACCACGCGCCGGCGCGGGTGCGGCTCGAATCGAAGTGCAGTACCCCGGAGAGCCGCACCGCCTTTTTTGCGCGAAAGCGCCACGTCCACAGGGTGCCCTGCACCGGCCGCTCTTCTTCGCTGATCCAAGCCAGCGCCAGCCAGCCCTCGCCGCTGTGGCGCACATTCCAGCACTCGTCGCTCAGTGCGGGCAGTGCGCCGGGCTGCCAGCCCAGCCATTCGAGGGCCTCGGGGTCGAAGGTGCAGGTGCCCTGCAGCGCCACGAGGGACAGCGCCTCGTCGAGGGTCACCCGCACCTCGATTTCTTCGCCGGGCTGCAGCACCCGGTCTTCGATGTCGAGTAGCAGCATCCGGTCGGATCGGTCTTCACCTTCTCCGGCAAAGCCGCCGGCAGGTTGCGTCAGGGCGCTGCCGTTCACGTCGCCCACCTTGACGCCCACGAAGTCGTTGCCCCAACTGTTTTCGTACAGGTTGCCAATGGTGATGGCTTCCGGAAACGGCTCGAGCCAAGGATTGGTCGGATCGGGAAATTCGTAGTCGGCAGCGATGAAGCGCCACGAAGTGTTGTCGGGAAACTTGTCGGTCATGTGGAGGATGAGCTGCCGGATGTGCACCATGTCCACCGTGGTGATGGTGTTGCTGCGGTTGACGTCGGCAGCGATCAGCTTGTAGGGCGAGTCGAGCAACTGGATGCCGAGGATGTGCCGGCGGATGAGCACCATGTCGAAGGTGGTCACGCCGTTGTCGAAGTCGCTGTTCCATGCCGGCACCACGGTGTAGCTGTAGCCCGTGGGCAGGTTGTCGAACTGGTAATTGCCGTTCAGGTCGGTATGGATGGCAATGGGCACGCCCCCGTCCAGCCCCACGATCATTTGCGGAAGCGGATCGCCCAGCTCGGTGGCCAACTGCCCGCCGATGCTGGCAATGGGCGAGGCAGGCGGACAGATGCCCAGGTTGTCCTGAATGACGACCTGCGTTTGGCAAAAGGCCGTGTTGCCCGAAAGATCGGTCACCGACAGCGTCACGGTGCGCGTGCCAATGTCCTGACAGGTGAACGTGTTGGGGCTCACCTGCATCACCAACTGCTCCGCCGGCGTGCAGTTGTCGGAGCTGCCGCCTTCCACCATGTCGGGCGTGATGGTCACCAGCCCGTTGG
>WFYJ01000085.1 GCA_015490175.1 Saprospiraceae bacterium
ACAAGCTTTCCGACAAGTCGGAACAGGTTTCCGAAGACTCGGAACAGGTTTTGCGCGAGACTATGGGTTTTTTCAGGGGCCTCAGGAACCGAAAAATCGAAGAATCGAGTATTTGATAAAATACTGGTAATCAATGAGAAAAACTTTAAACTCTCAACTCTCAACTCTCAACTCTCAACCATTGCTACAGGATTTCCCTAACCACTTTGATTTGAGCATAATCGGTCAAATCAGCACTCCATCTCTCCGTCACTCCATCTCTCCATCTCAAAATTCCCGAACCGGATTGCGTTGAGTATGCGTACTTTTTCGGCAAGTCCGCCATCCTGCCTCATCCACCGGCCGACGCCTTGCAGTGCGCCGGCCGGTCAAAAACCGACGATCATGAAAAAGAAAAGCGAATGGAACAAACTCAGTCCTGAGGAAGCCTGGGTGATCGAGCACAAGGGCACCGAGCCGCCCTTCAGCGGGGCTTATTGGAACTTCAAGGGCAAGGGCACGTATGTGTGCCGCCGTTGTGAGGCGCCACTCTACCGCTCTTCCGACAAGTTCGACTCGGGCTGCGGCTGGCCCAGCTTCGACGACGAGATCCCGGGAGCGGTGCGCCGCCAGCCCGATGCCGACGGCCGCCGGATCGAGATCGTGTGCGCCCACTGCGGCGGCCACTTGGGCCATGTGTTCGAGGGTGAAGGGTTTACACCCAAAAATGTGCGGCACTGCGTCAACTCGCTGTCGCTCAAATTCGTGCCCGACGAGCAGAAATGAGCGCATGGCTTCCATCGGGCATGTGATTCCATTTGGTGGGCGATCGGGTCGGTTTTCCGAAAAATCCGGCCCGGCCCCCCTGGCCGGCTGCAACTTGCCGGCAAAACAAGGGAACCATGAATGCACTGGACATCTACCTCGATCTTTCGCAGATCGGCATCAGCAAGAACGAAGAGGGCGCACCGCCACGTACCGTGCTGCGCGAGGCGCGCGAATTTCTCGAAACGCATCACAAGGAGCTGGGCGCATTCCAGAACCTCGTCGTGTTCGACTCCCAATGGGTAAGCGACAAGATCGAAGAGCGCAGCTACATGCTCCAATTCGAGCGAAAGTCAGTCAAGTTCAGCTTCCTCCATCACAAGGATGCCGGCCGCTGGCAACTCAAGGGCTTCTGGCTGCTCTGACGAAAAAAGACAGGGATGGGTGAGTGAATTTTCATAGTCATGGGAGGCGCACGGCAATCGCGGTGCGCCTTTTTTGTTTTGCAGGATGCTTATGCCGCAGCGGCGCATGCACTGGACGCGCCCTCACAGCAGGATCACTCCCAGCGCGGCATATGCGACCAATCCGATGCTGAAGGCGATGGTGGCCAGCAACCCGAAGAGCAGCCAGCGCCAGAGCGTGGCGCGCCACGACAGGCCGAGGCAGCGCTTTGCGGCCAGCAAATCCCATGCGGGCAAGGCCAGTACGGTGAGGGTGTCGATCGGTGTGGCGGGCAGGCGAGCGAGCGTCAGCAGTTGTGCCAGCGTGAGGAGGACGAACGCGAAGGCTGCGAAATGCAGCAGCCGCACCAGGTGCACCACGTAGCGCCGGCGCGCCTTCCGGAAGACGAGTTGTGAGACGGCGGCCAGCAGCGGCAGCAGGGCGGCCAGAAACCACACGAAGTAATGGAGCAACAACTGGTTGAGCGAATCCGACGACTGGATACTCTTCAGCAGAAGGGTGAGCGAGAGGCGCGACCAGAAGTCGCGCACTTCGTAGCGGTCGAAGAACTCGGCCGGGCTGAGCGCAAACAGGTCGTTTTTGCAGAATCGAAGGCTGCGGCCATCAAGGGTAGTAAAGGTGGTGCTGTCGCCGCAAGGTGAGGGCATGCGTGCCAGCAGGGTGTCGAGCACCTGGCGGGCTTGGTCGGGGGCGGCGGGAGACCATGCCTCGGCGTTGCGGCGCAGCGAGTCGAGCAGGTAATAGCGGGCGCGCTGTTGTCGGATCTGGGCGGGTGTTGCTCCCGATACCTGCACGACGCCCACGTCGGCAGGTTGGAGCAGCGCATTGAGGGCAAAGAACACCAGCGCGCTGACGAAGAAGATGCGGAAAGGCGGATAGTAGCGCGCGCGTTTGCCCTCGAGCCAGGCCAGCGTCAGCGCGCCCGGCCGGAAAAGGGCCCAGAGAGTGCGCCAGATGCGATGGTCGAGGTTGAACAGCGTCTCGATGCCGTCGAGGAGCAGCTCGCGAAGGGTAGGCACGAGTTGCTTGGGCACTTTCTGTCCACAGTAGCAACACCAACCGGCCCCCGCAGGCAGGGGCGCACCGCAGTTGAGACAATGGTTGGGCGATGTATGCGTGTGTTCGGGCATGGGGCAGCGTTTGCCTGGGCCATTTTTCTGGCTTTCGCCAAAAAAAAATCGCGACGCGAGGCAGGTGGTGCGCGCCCCGCGTCGCGCCGGGCACATCAGAGCGTGCCGCGCAGCGCCTGCTCGCGCTCGATGGCTTCGAACAGGGCCTTGAAGTTGCCCTTGCCGAAGGATTTGGCGCCTTTGCGCTGGATGATCTCGTAGAACACGGTGGGGCGGTCCTGCACCGGCTTGCTGAAAAGCTGCAACAGGTAGCCTTCGTCGTCGCGGTCGATGAGGATGTTGAGGCGCTTGAGGTCTTCGAGGTCCTCGTCAATGTGGCCTACACGCTCCGGCACGGTGTCGTAATAGGTCTCGGGCACATAGAGGAAATCCACGCCGCGACGGCGCAACTCGCTCACCGTGTAGATGATGTCGTCGGTATGGACGGCGATGTGCTGCACGCCCGGGCCGCGATAAAACTCGAGATACTCCTCGATTTGCGACTTCTTCAGGCCCTTGGCCGGCTCGTTGATGGGAAACTTGATGTAGCCGTTGCCGTTGGACACCACCTTGCTCATCAGCGCGGTGTACTTGGTCGAGATGTCCTTGTCGTCGAAGGTGATGAGCAGCTTGAAGCCCAGCACGTTCTGATAAAACTCGACCCAGCGGTTCATCTGGCCCAGCTCGACGTTGCCCACGCAGTGATCGACGAACTGCAGGCCCACGGGCTTGATGTCCATCATCGGTTCACGCGGCTCGAAGCCCGGCATGAAGGCGCCGTGGTAGTCCTTGCGTTCGACGAAAGTGTGGATGGTCTCGCCGTAGGTGTGAATCGCCGACAGCACGACGCGGCCGTGCCCGTCTTCGAGCACCTGCGGCTCCATGGCCGGTTGAGCGCCACGGGCTACGGCCGTCTCGAAAGCCCGGGCAGCGTCATCCACCCAGAGAGCCAGCACCTTCACGCCGTCGCCGTGTTCGTGCACGTGGCGCGCAATGTCGCTGTCGGGTGTCAGGGCGGCAGTCAGCACCAACCGGATCTTGCCCTGCTCCAGCACGTACGAGACCTTGTCGCGGCAGCCCGTCTCCGGACCGCGGTAGGCGATCAGTCTGTAGCCCCAGGCCGCCTGGTAGTAATAGGCCGCCTGCTTGGCATTGCCCACGTAGAATTCGATGTGATCCGTCCCGTTGATGGGGAAGGTATCCTGTTGGGTCGTGGTTTGCGCTTTGGTCAGGGTACTCATGGCATTTTGTTTTTGGAGGATTCGAAGATTCGAGGAAGAGCCTGCTGAAAAAAGTCCGAAAGATCTTTACAGTTACACAGAGACTCACATATAATCCTCTGATTTGCACATAGTCGCAAAAACCGCGTTCAAACTGCGCCCGCCTGCGGCCGAAGGCTGCGGTGTGGTGGTTGAAGAACCGGGGATTCGGACAAGTGGTTGACCGCAAATGTCAGAACCTCACCGCTCCTTATTCGAGCCAGCTCTTGTAGTAATCCGGGTTTTCGATGGCCGCGGCATGGTCGGTCAGCATGAGGGGACGGAACGTATCGACCATGACGGCCAGCTCGCGCGTCTCCTTCTGTCCGATGCTCTTCTCCACGGCGCCGGGGTGCGGCCCGTGCGGGATGCCGCCCGGATGCAGCGTGATCATGCCGCGCTCGACGTGCTTGCGGCTCATGAACTCGCCCTCCACGTAGTACAGCACCTCGTCACTGTCAATGTTGCTGTGGTTGTAGGGGGCGGGGATGGCCAGCGGGTGGTAGTCGTACAGGCGCGGCACGAACGAGCAGATGACGTAGCCACGCCCCTCGAAGGTCTGATGCACGGGGGGCGGCTGGTGTACGCGCCCCGTGATGGGCTCGAAGTCGTGGATGCTGAAGGCATAGGGATAGAGGTAGCCGTCCCAGCCCACCAGATCGAACGGGTGATTGAGATAGTGGTACGGGTACATCATGTCCTGCTTCTTGATGTAGAGCAGGAAATCGCCTTTCTCGTCGCAGGTTTCCAGCTCCTGCGGCTTGCGGATGTCGCGCTCGCAGAAGGGCGAATGCTCGAGCAACTGTCCGAACTGGTTGCGGTAGCGCTTCGGCGTCACCACAGGACTGTAGCTCTCGACAATGAACAACCGGTTGTTGCTGTCGGCAAATTCGAGCTGGTAGATGGTGCCGCGCGGGATGACCACGTAGTCGCCCGGCTGGAAGGGCAACTTGCCGTACATGCTGTGCAGCACGCCCGAGCCTTCGTGCACGAAGATGACCTCGTCGGCATCGGCGTTTTTGTAGAAATAATCGCTGAAGCCCTTGCGCGGCGCTGCCAGGATGATCTTGCAATCGCTGTTGACCAGCACCGGCTTGCGGCTGTCGAGGTAGTCGTCTTCGGGCTCGATTTGGAAACCCGAAAAGCTGCGATGTTTCAACTGGCGGTCGGCCACGATCTTTGGTTCTACCGACACGGGCTCGCCCACCTGCACGATCTGCGTGGGCGGATTGAGGTGGTAGAGCAGCGAGTACACGTTGCTGAAGCCTTCGGTCGAAAACAGCTCTTCGTGGTAGAGCGAGCCGTCGGGCTTGCGAAACTGGGTGTGCCGTTTGTGCGGTATTTGCCCAAGCGAGTAGTAATGCATGGCCTGTCTGGTTTTACACTCACTTCAAAGGGGTTCGGGAAATCCGGTTGCGCACATGGTGCAATCGGTAAAATCGGTAAAATCGGTGTAATCGGTAAAATCGGTGCAATCGGTTAATCGGTAAAATCGGCACTCCGTCACTCCTCTCTCCATCTCTCCATCACTTTGTCACTCCATCTCAAAATTCCCGAACCGGATTGCGTTGAGTCGTCTGTCCGGAGGTCTCTGCTTTGCGCTTCCGCAAATGCTTCCCAAAATTACGAACGAACGAGCGTTCGGCAAAAGCAAAGAGACCGAAAGCCCCGCATCGAAGGGATGACTTTCGTCAAAAAGGGTGGAAATGGCAGAATTGGTGGAATCGGTCAAACCGGCGAAACCGGTCAAACCGGCGGAATCGGCGGAATTGGTACCACGGACATTCCCTTCGCGCTTTCACTCACTCCCTCGGTGGTGTCCTTGAACAGATGATCGCGCATCCCGAAAAGGTGTTTAAAGTTCAGGGTTTAAACACACGTTTCGCTCATTTTTAAGGGGGGATAGGCAGATTGATGCAAAGTGAGGTATAGATGTCAGTCGGGAGGTTCAGTAATGCCAGAATACGCTGTTGGAGCTCGGAAAGAGGTGTGAGATGACGAGTTTGGTGTTGATGAATGATGG
>WFYJ01000086.1 GCA_015490175.1 Saprospiraceae bacterium
ACCTTTTCATGCATCTGCCTGAAAGACAAAACACCGATTGGTCGGTCCACTCGCGCTGGATTGTTTTTTTTCACCTTAAAAATTTTAGTGATATGAAACGTTTGCTTTCACTCAGCCTCGCGGCTGCCCTTGCATTCCTGGGCACCGCCTGCGAGCAAGGCCTCGAAAAGGAGGTCAGCGAGGAGCTCGCACAGACCACCGAACAGGCCGCAGCACCGGCTGCTGCACCGGGGCCCGATGAGGTATTCAAAATGGTGGACCAGATGCCCGAGTTTCCCGGCTGCGAAGACGTGCTCGACCCGCAAGAGCACAAACGGTGCTCGGATCAGAAGTTGCTGCAATTCATTTACGACAACATCGAGTATCCGAAGGAAGCCAAAGACGCCGGCGTCGAAGGAATGGTCGTCGTGCGCTTTGTCGTGAACAAGGACGGCAGCCTCAGTGACATCGAGGTGGTGCGCGACATCGGCGCCGGCTGCGGCGACGAGGTCGTGCGCGTGGTGAAACAAATGCCCAACTGGATTCCGGGCAAGCAAAAAGGCCAGCCCGTACGCGTGCAGTACATGCTGCCCGTGAAGTTCTCTCTCAAAGTCGCCAACAACGAAGGGTAGGCCGCAACGCCTGATCTGCTGCAACAGTGGCGCGGCACCCTGTCTCACAGTGCCTGTTCTCCGAACATGCTCGGGGAACAGGTCTCTGTTATTGACCATTCTCAGAGATGGCGCGAGGGAGGGAATGAGTGATGGAGAGAAGAGCGAGGAGGGACTGAGCGCACGAAATTTGCATGAGTTGTACCGATTCAACCGATTGCACCATTTCGGCAACGGGATTCCCCTCGCCATTTGGATGCGCGCGTATTCTTGCCCGTTTTTCTGGTCGGAAGGTGCGAGGCAGCGGTTTCCCTCATGCCGCGATTCTGCGTTATCTTCCGCCCAAACGGTTTGGCCATGTACAGTGTACGCGTGCGCAAGCACATCATGATTGCCCACAGCCTGCCCGACCCCGCTTTCGGGCTGGCGCAGCGCCTGCACGGCGCCACCTACGTGGTGGATGCCGAGTTTTTCAGCGAGCGACTCAACGCGCAAAACGTAGTCATCGACATGGGGCTGGCGCTGCAGTTGCTCGAGGAAACACTGGCGCCGCTCGACTACCGCAATCTGGATGAGCTGCCCGAGTTTGAAGGGCAGCTTACCACTACCGAATTTCTGGCACACTATATCCATGGGCAGATGAGTCGTCGCCTGCAAGGACGGTTCGAGGGGCGATTGCGCATCACGCTGGGCGAGTCGCACATTGCGTGGGCCGCTTACGAAGGGGATGTGGCATGAGCCTTCTGCTTCAGTTCGTGGCGCCCGACCCGCATGCCTTTCCCTCGGGCGGCAATCGCTACAATGCCATGCTGGCGCGGGCGCTGGCGCAAAAAGGCGTCGCCATTCGCTGGTGCACGCCCGACAGTCGCGATGCTGCTGCACCGGCCCTCTGGGATACGCTCTGGATGACGTGCTGGCGCCCGGGTCGAGCCCCGCAGTGGCTCGTGGTGCACCACCTGCAGTGGTTGTGGCCCGAACAGCCGCTCGCACGGGAGGAGGAAGTGGCCTGGTTGGCGCGTTTCGACGGGCTGGTGGCTACGAGTCCCTTTACGGCCGAGGAGCTGCGCCGCGCCGGGCTGAGCCGGCCCATCGCGGTGGCGCCGCCCGGCGTGGAGTGGGAGCGCCCGGCAGGCTGGCAGCCACCGGCATGGCCGCTGCGCCTGCTATGGTCGGGCAACTTCATTCCGCGCAAGGGGCTGGCCGAATGGCTCGAGGCGTTGGCGCCTCACGCTTCCGGCCTGGCGGCTCAGGGCCATCGCCTCACCCTGCTCGGCGATGCCCGGACCGACTCGGCCTACGGACAGCATTGTTTGCGCCTTGTCGGCAAATTGAACCGCGCGGCCGGCCGCCACTGGGTGCGACATGCCGGTGCGGTAGCGGCGGCACGCGTACCCGATTTTTTGGCGAAAGCCAACCTTTTCGTATCTACATCCCGAATAGAGACCTGGGGCATGGCCATTGCCGAGGCGGCCGCGTTCGGGCTGCCGGTGTGGATCTGCCGGGGCGGGTTTGCCGAAAGGCATATCGAAAGGGGGGCTGCAGGCCGCGTTTTCGACCATGCCGAGGCGCTTGTGGACCGGCTCGTGCAGCTCGATGAAAAGGCATTCCGCCGGCTGCAATCGGCGGCCTTGGGTGCTCGTCCCGACTATCCCACATGGGAGGCGGTGGCGTCGGTGGTGATGCGTGCCCTGTGGGGCCGCGACTGACCAGTCCGCTGCGCGCCACCCGATTTTCGCGTTCGAAAAACCGCTCACGGCATGTCCGATTTGCATTTCGACACCGACTGGCTGCGCCTGCGATTCCCCTTCGATGAAGCGGCCCGCAATCGCGAGGTAGAGGCGGCCTGCCTGAGGTGGCTGGGCAACCGCTCGCCGTTGACGATTCTCGACCTTGGCGCGGGGCTGGGCGCCAACTGCGTGCATCTGGGGCCGCGCATCCGGGGCGACCAGCGCTGGCTGCTGCTCGACCACGACGAGCGCGTGCCCGCAGCCGGTTTCGAGTGGATGGCGGAGCGGCTTTCGGCCGCCGGTTACGAGGGGGCATGGGACGGCCGGCAGGGTTGGTGGGCCGATGCCGGGCACCGCCTGGAGGTAGCATACGTGACGGCACCGCTCGACAGGCTGATGGAGACGGTCAGCCTGAGCGAGGTGGACCTGGTCACGGCCAACGCCTCGCTCGACTTGCTTAGCTGGAAGCAGTGCGAGGCGCTGGCCGGCATGCTGGCCGACTTTCGGTTGCCGTTGCTGGCCACGATCAACTACGCGAGCATGTCGTTCGAGCCGATGGGCACGGCCGATCTGCCGATTACGGGATTGTACGAACAGCACATGACCCGCGAGCAGGCCGGCGGCGCACGCCTCGGCAAGCAGGCCGTCTCGTTGCTGGAAGAGCTGCTCGAGCAGCGCGGCTATCGCACGCTGCGCAAGCCGGCCAACTGGGTGGTGGGACCCGACCAGCCCGAGATGCAGGGGGCGTTGCTTGCTTTTATGGAACGGGCACTGGCCGAGATGGAGCTGATGCCCGGCATGGTGGCACAGTGGGAGGCATGGCTCGAACTGCGCCGTGCCGAAATGGCGCGCGGTGCGCTGACCATCCGGGTGCGGCATTTCGACCTGTGGGCGCATCCCGCTTGAGCAAGAAGACAAGCGTTCTGCAGAGCGCTTCCGTGGCAGGCAAAGGCTCATTCGCCCACGAAGAGGGCCGAGATGGAGCGATGTTCGTGCGTATTGCGGATGGCGCGCGCGAAGAGCTTGGCCGTGGAAAGCACCTTGATTTTCGGCGACTCGCGGCGCAGCGGGATGGTATCGCAGACCACCAGCTCGGTCAGCGGCGATTTTTCGATCAGCTCATAGGCATTGCCCGACAGCACGGGATGGGTGCAGAGGGCGCGCACGCTGCGGGCGCCTTTTTCCATCAGGCTTTCGGCGGCGCGGCACAGGGTGCCGGCCGTATCGACCAGGTCGTCGATCAGGATGACGTCGTCGCCTTCCACGTCGCCGATGACGGTTATTTCGGCCACCTCATTGGCGCGCTTGCGGTATTTGTCGCAGATGACGAGGTTGCGCTCGAAGTACTTGGCGTAGGTACGCGCCCGCTTGACGCTGCCCATATCGGGCGAGGCGAAAGTGACGTTGGTCAGGTCCTGCTTTTCGAGATAGGAGATGTAGATGGGTTCGCTCTTGAGGTGGTCCACCGGGATGTCGAAGAAGCCCTGGATCTGGTCGGCGTGCAGGTCCATGGTCATGACGCGGTTGGCGCCGGCGGCCTGCAGCAGCTCGGCGATGAGCTTGGCCGAGATGGGCACGCGCGGCTTGTCCTTGCGGTCCTGGCGGGCATAGCCGAAATAGGGGATGACGCAGGTGATGTAGCCCGCCGAGGCGCGGCGTGCGGCATCAATCATGAGCAGCAGCTCCATCAGGTTTTCTGCCGGAGCAAAAGTGGACTGGATGAAAAACACATATGCGCCGCGCACCGATTCGTTGATAATGGGCTGCATTTCGCCGTCGCTGAAGCGCTTGAGGGTGATGTCGCCCAGCGGCTGCCCGTAGTAATCGGCTATTTTTTCTGCGAGATAGCGCGATTGGGTGCCGCTGAAGAGCTTGACGTCGATGAGCATGATGGCTGGATTTGTGCGAAATGCCGACAAGATTATACTCAAATCAAAATGGTTCGAGAAATCCTGTGGCAATGGTTGAGGGTGTAGTGTTGAGGGTTTAGAGTTTAAAGTTTAAAGTTTAAAGTTTTTCTTATTGATTGTCAGGGTTTTGTCAAATTCTCGATTCTTGAGGGCCCTGAAAAAACCCATAGTCTCGCGCAAAACCTGTTCCCGAAGTTTCGGGACAGGTTCCGACTTGTCGGAAAGCTTGTTCCCGGTGGCCGGGACAGGCTCCGACGCCAGTCGGGGACGCAAAAGCCTGTCCCGAGTATCGGGAAAGCAACGATTCGCAATGTGTTTTTTGTTTTAATTCAGCTTGTTATTTATGGTGTTACGCGTCATCCCGACA
>WFYJ01000087.1 GCA_015490175.1 Saprospiraceae bacterium
TATGTTCGATGTTCAAGTTTAATGTTTGGTTCAGGGTTCAGAGTTTAGAGTTTAAAGTCTTTCTTATTAATTATCAGTGCCTTGTAAAATCATCGGTTCTTCGGTTCCTCAGCCCGAAAACCGCAGCTTTCAGCCGCAGATTCACGCAGTTTTTATCTGTCGTTGAGGGTTGAGGGTTGAGGGTTTAGAGTTTAGAGTTTAAAGTTTAAAGTTTTTCTTGCTGACTATCAGTTTTTTATCAAACAGTCGATTCCTCGGTTCCTCAGGCAAAACCGCAGCTTTCAGCCGCAGATTCACGCAGTTTGTCCATTGTCCATCGTCCATAGACCATCGCCTGAACAATCTTTCGACTTTTTCAGCAGGCTCAGTGCCTTTCGGCAAAAGTCACCTGCGACTTCTGCTACGGGCGCGGTGGGTCCAGGGCTTTTTCTTGCGCTCGGGACGCGGCGCCGGAGCGTCATCTTCGTAAGGATTTTCGGCAGCCACCGGAATCTGCTGCCCGATGAGCTTCTGGATGGCGACGAGATGCTTGCGCTCGTCGGCACCGCAGAACGACAGTGCTTCTCCGCTGCGCGAGGCGCGGCCCGTGCGGCCGATGCGATGCACGTACACTTCGGGCTGGTGGGGCATGTCGTAGTTGATGACGCGGCCCAGGCTGGCCACGTCGATGCCGCGGGCGGCCACGTCGGTAGCCACGAGCACCTGGGTGCGTCCTTCGCGGAAGCGTCTGAGAGTTTTCTGGCGCTGGGCCTGCGAGCGGTTGCCGTGGATGGCATCCGCGGCGATGCCCTGCTTGCCGAGCCGGCGCGCCAGCTTGTCCGCACCGTGCCTGGTGCGCGAAAAGATGAGCGTCGGCATTTTTTCTTCGTCACTCTTGAGCAAATGGAGCAGGAGCGGCAGCTTGGACTGGCGCGACACGAAATAGACCGACTGGCTGACGCGCTCGGCCGTGGTCTGCTCGGGCTTGATGACGATGCGCTCGGGCTGCTCGCCCAGGATCTGCTTCGACAGCTTGACAATGGCCGGCGGCAGCGTAG
Organism: Saprospiraceae bacterium; assembly: GCA_015490175.1. Taxonomy (GTDB): domain Bacteria; phylum Bacteroidota; class Bacteroidia; order Chitinophagales; family Saprospiraceae; genus WFYJ01. Next base: position 1,038 of record WFYJ01000087.1, read on the forward strand.
CCGAGAAAAACAGCGACTGGCGCTGTGTAGGCACCAGAGCAATGATGCGGCGGATGTCGTGGATGAAGCCCATGTCGAGCATCTGGTTGGCCTCGTCGAGGACGAGGTGCGCCACAGATGCCAGCTTCACATAGCCCTGATTGATCAGGTCGAGCAGGCGCCCCGGCGTGGCCACCAGCACATCGACGCCCTGGCGCAAATCGCGCACCTGCTGATGCTGCCTGACGCCGCCGTAAATGGTGGTGATACGCAGTTGGGTGTAGCGGCTGTAGGCTTTGAAGTTGTCTGCCACCTGGATGGCCAGCTCCCGCGTGGGCGTGACGACCAGTGCCCGGATGGGGCGATGCCCCCGGGGCTGCGCAACGCGGAGGAGCTGCTCAATAATCGGAATGGCAAAGGCTGCCGTTTTGCCGGTACCCGTCTGGGCGCTGGCCAACAGGTCGCGGCCATCGAGCAGTGCGGGAATGGCGCGTTGCTGCACCTCGGTGGGTCGGGTGTAGCCCTGGCGCGCGAGGGCTTTCAGTACGGGCTGACTCAGCCCCATTTCGTTGAATGTCATTGAAAAACAAAATGCAGGATGGATGGGCTGCGCGCCTTTCGGCAAACGCACACCACGGCTTGGGCACTCAGGCTGCATTTGCCGAAAGGCAAAATCTGCCTGGCAGATCATCAGCGAAAAAGGTACGGGGAAAAGGATTCGGGTCGATTTTCTCCGGAGCCTGTTCGTGCTTTGAATCCCGAACGAAACTGTCGTTTTCAGCAGCTCCGGATTCCTGCCGCGCGCGGGTCGTGGCCATTCACCCCTGGTGAATAATGAGGCGAAGGTATGCCATTTTTTCTGAATCGCGCGAAAAAACTTTGCCCCGAGCCCATTTGCCGGGTCGGACATTTCTACCGTGGCAATTTTTTTCAAACTTTGGCACCGACAAAACACCCGACTGATGAGAAAGGCCATTTTCCTCGCTTGCCTGATGGGCTGGGCAGGCGGTCTGTCCGCTCAGAACGGCGCCGATGCGTCATTTGCCGAAAGGCCGGTGGCCAAAGCCGTGCGCGTGGATGCTCCGCCCGCCATTGACGGCGAGGTGCGCAACGACCCCGTCTGGCAAGCCATTCCGCCCATCGGCCCGCTGACGCAATCGCAACCCCATGCCGGCCAGCCCGCTACCGAACCCACCGAAGTACGCATCGCCTACGACGCCCAGAACCTCTACGTTGCCGTAGTGGCCTATGACAGCGAACCCGACAAACTCGTCGTGTCGGACGCGCGGCGCGACGGCTCCCTCGACAATGCCGATGCCGTGCTCTTCCTGCTCGACACCTACCACGACGGGCAAAACGGCTTCATCTTCGGCACCAACGTGCTGGGCACCGAGTACGACGCGCAGGTGGACAACGAAGGCCTGGGCAACTTCTCGAACAACCGGCAGCAAGGCGGCCGCATCGGCGGCTTCAACCTCAACTGGGATGCCACCTGGACGGTGCGCACCCGCAAGGGCGACTACGGCTGGAGCGCCGAGTTCGCCATTCCGCTGCGCACGCTGCGCTACCGCTCGGGCGACGACCAGACGTGGGGCTTCAACTTCCGGCGCAACATCCGCAAGAACAACGAAGTGGACTACTGGGCCCCCATGCCCATCCAGTTCGACCTCAAGCGGGTGTCGCTGGCCGGCACGCTCACCGGCCTGAGCCTGCGCAGCCCCGGCAACCTCAAGCTCATCCCCTACGTGTTGGCACAGGCCAGCCGCGACTACATGACTACTCCCGTAGAGACGAAGCTGCGTCCCGAGCTGGGCGGCGACCTGAAATACAGCATCACGCCCTCGCTGACGCTCGATCTGACCTGGAACACCGATTTTGCTCAGGTCGAGGTGGACGAGCAACAGATCAATCTGGACCGCTTCAACCTGTTTTTCCCGGAAAAAAGGCCCTTTTTCCTCGAAAATGCAGGCTTCTTTGCCGTGGGCAGTCCGGGCGAAGTGGACCTGTTCTTCAGCCGCCGCATCGGCATCGGCCCTTCGGGCGAGGTGGTGCCCATCATCGGGGGAGCACGCCTCAGCGGCAAGGTGAACCGCACCAATTTGGGCCTGCTCAGCATGTTCACCGAGGCGGTGCCCGAAAGCGGCATGGAGCGGCAAAATTACAGCGTAGCCCGTGCCAGCTACGAGTTTGCGCAGCGGTCGGCCGTGGGCGGCCTGTTCATCAACCGGCAGGGCCTGGGCGAGACGCCCGACGACTGGAACCGCACCTGGGCGCTCGACGGCAAATGGGGCATCGGCAAGAAAGGGCTCATTGCAGGCTTCTGGGCCGGCACACGCACGCCCGGCATCGACGCCAACGACCACGCCTGGCGCCTGCAAAGCCGCTACGAGTGGAACGGCCTGATCCTGAACGCGGCCTACACCCAGGTCGGCGAAGGATTCAACCCCGAGGTGGGCTTCCTGCAGCGCACCGCTTTCCGCAAACCCGAGCTGCTCATCTTCAAGCGCATCCGCCCGCCCGAAAACAGGTTCCACTTCCTCGAATTCCGGCCCCACACCTCCTGGCGCAGCTACTACAACTTCGACAACTTCCTCGTCACCAGCTTCTGGCACATAGACAACCATTGGGTCTTTTACAGCGGCACGGAGTTCCACACCGGCATCAACTTCACGGTGGAAGGCGTGGTTGACACGTTCCTGCTGGCCGGACAGGTGACGGTGCCCTCGGGCACCTACCGCCACCGCGAGGCCCAGCTCGTGTTTTTCACCAACCAGAGCAAACCCCTGTGGGTGCGCACGCGATTCGTCCTCGGCGGCTTCTTCGGCGGCAAGCGCTACAACAGCAACGTCACCCTCGGCCTGCGCCTCGGCGACCGCTTCACGTCCGAGTTCACGCTCAACCGCAACGACATCTTTCTGCCGCTGGGCGATGTGACGACCAACATCTTCCGCTCGCGCATCTCGTATTCGTTCACGCCGCGCATGTACCTGCAGGCACTCATTCAGTACAACAGTGTCATTGCCTCGTGGTCGGCCAACGTGCGCTTCGGCTGGCTGCAGGATGCCAACACCGGCCTGTTCGTCGTCTTCAACGAAGGGCGCACCATGCTCGAGCCACAGGCACGCAGCTTCACGGTCAAGTACACGCGGGTATTCGACCTGTTGCATTGAAGGGCCCAAACGGAGTGACGGAGAGAGGAGTGATGGAGAGAGGAGAGAGGAGTGACCGATTGTGCAAACTGCGCGCCACCTGCGTCTTCTGCGGCCAAAAGATCATTCAGCTACACAGAGAGTCACTGAGAATACACTGATTTTCACAGAGTTGCTAATCCCTCAACCCTACACCCTCAACCCTCAACCCTCAACGACAGGTAAAAACTGCGTGCAAACTGCGGCGCTCTGCGGCTGAAAGCTGCGGTTTTTTGTCCGGACGATGGGCAATGGACCATTTTACCGGCTGGATCCGAGGGAACCGAAGTTGAAGATCATTCATCAGTTACACAGAGAGCCACTGAGCACGCACTGATTTTCACAGAGCTGTGCACTCCAAACCCTGAACCCTCAACCAATGCCACATGATTTCCCGAACCACTTTGATTTGAGTGGAAACAATTGAGGCGACCCACGCCCCACGACCCATGACCCACCAGCCACCAGCCTAAATCACCCCTTCCCGCTCGGCCTCTTCACTCACCGAATGCAGGTGCACCGGCTCGGCCGCGCGTTTGCGCAAGCGCAGGTTGAGGAATTCGACGAACAGGGAGAAAGTGATGGCGAAGTAGAGGTAGCCCTTGGGCACGACGCCCACCTCGGCGCCGAAGACGGTCAGATGGGCCATGTGCGCCCCCTCGGCGATGAGCATGAAGCCGATGAGGATCAGGAAAGCCAGCCCCAACATCTGAATGGTCGGATGGCGATTGACGAAGCGCCCCACCGGCGCAGCAAACCACATCATGATCAGCACCGACACCACGATGGCGATGATCATGAGCAACAGTGCGCCGCGGATGCCGTTGGTCATGCCCACAGCCGTGAGGATGGAGTCGAAGGAAAAGACGACGTTGATGAGCGTGATCTGGAACACGACCCGGGCCAGCGTAGCGGACGTCTTGTTTTTTGCCATCTTTTCGGGCGCGGGTTCGCCCTCCAGCTTGTGGTGGATCTCCGTGGTGCTTTTGTACAGCAGGAACACGCCGCCGGCGATGAGGATCAGGCTCTGACCCGAAAAGGCGCCATGCGCCCAGCCCCAGTCGAACGACACCCACGGCTCGTTCATGGCGATGAGCACGGAAATGCCGAACAGCAGCACAATGCGCAGCACCATGGCAAGGATCAGCCCGATGTTGATGGCGCGCTTGCCGTCTTTTTCATCGAGCCGCGAAGAAGCGATGGAAATGAAAATAATGTTGTCGATGCCCAGCACGATCTCGAGAAAGGTCAGCGTGAGCAGGGCCATCCACACCGCGCCGGAAGCAAAATCGGGCAGAACCAGTTCCATCCGTCGTTGTTTTCAGTTGGCAAAATCGTTTCGGGCTGCAAGTTTACGAACTTTGCCTGCTGAAGTGATGGTGTCAGGGCGGTGCATGAGTTTGCCCATCGCCTATCGTCAGTACCACAGGCCGCAGGTGGACTGCAGTGCGCAAAAAAGAGCAAAAGCCCATGTCCCGATTCAAACTCGTCAGTCCTTTCAAGCCCACGGGCGATCAGCCGCAAGCCATCGAGCAACTGGTGGCGGGCATAGAGGCCGGTGAACGCGCGCAGGTGTTGCTCGGCGTGACCGGCTCGGGCAAGACCTTCACGATGGCCAACGTCATTGCCCGCCTGAACCGCCCCACCCTCATCATCACGCACAACAAGACCCTGACCGCCCAGCTCTATGGCGAGTTTCGCGAGTTCTTTCCGGAAAATGCGGTCGAGTACTTCGTCAGCTACTACGACTACTACCAGCCCGAGGCCTACATCGCCGAGTCGGACCTCTACATCGAGAAAGACCTCTCCATCAACGAGGAAGTGGACAAGCTGCGGCTGCGCGCCACCTCGAGCCTGCTGTCGGGCCGCCGCGACATCATCATCGTGGCCTCGGTGTCGTGCATCTACGGCATGGGCAACCCCGAAGACTACAAGTCGGGCATCATCCGCATTGCCATGGGCCAGAAGATTCCGCGCAACAAGTTTCTGTGGTCGCTGGTCGAAAGCCTGTACGCCCGTACCGAGACGGACTTCAAGCGTGCCACCTTCCGCGTGCGCGGCGACACGGTAGACATCAACCTGCCGTACGTGGACTACGGCTACCGCATCACCTTCTGGGGCGACGAGATCGAGTCGATCGAAATGATCGAAGTGGAAACGGGCAAGCGCATCGAGCGACTCGACACGGCCGCCATCTTTCCGGCCAATCTCTACATCGCGCCCAAGGATCGGATGAACCAGATCATCCGCGAGATCGAGGAAGAGCTGAAAGCACAGGTAAGGTTCTTCGAGCGCGAGGGCCGCCTGCTCGAAGCCAAACGCCTGCGCGAGCGCACCACCTTCGACATCGAGATGCTGCGCGAGCTGGGCTACTGCAGCGGCGTGGAAAACTATTCGCGCTTCTTCGACGGCCGCAAGCCCGGCACGCGGCCCTTCTGCCTGCTCGACTATTTCCCCGACGACTACCTCATGATCATCGACGAGAGCCACGTGACCATCCCGCAGATCCGCGGCATGTGGGGCGGCGACCGCGCGCGCAAGCTCAACCTCGTCAACCACGGCTTCCGCCTGCCCTCGGCCCTCGACAACCGCCCGCTCAATTTTGCCGAGTTCGAAGAGCTCATCAACCAGGTCATCTTCGTCAGCGCCACTCCGGGCGACTACGAGCTCGAGCAGACGGGCGGCGTCGTGGTCGAGCAGCTCATCCGGCCCACCGGCCTGCTCGACCCGCCCATCGAGGTGCGGCCCAGCATCAACCAGATTGACGACCTGCTCGACGAGATCCGCCGGCGCGTGGCCCACAACGAGCGGGTGCTCGTCACCACGCTCACCAAGCGCATGGCCGAAGAGCTGGCCAAGTATCTGGCCAACCTCGACGTGCGCGTGCGCTACATCCACTCCGAGATCGACACCCTCGAACGCGTGGAGATCCTGCGCGACCTGCGGCTGGGCGAGTTCGACGTGCTCATCGGCGTCAACCTCTTGCGCGAGGGCCTCGACCTGCCCGAGGTGTCGCTCGTGGCCGTGCTCGATGCCGACAAGGAAGGCTTCCTGCGCAACGAGCGCTCGCTCACACAGACCGCCGGCCGCGCCGCCCGCAACGCCAACGGCCTGGTCATCTTCTATGCCGACAAGATCACCGACTCGATGCAGCGCACCATTGACGAAACCAACCGCCGCCGCGCCATCCAGATGGCATGGAACGAAAAGCACGGCATCACACCGACCACCATCCGCAAAACGCGCGAAGAGATCCTCAACCGCAAGTCCATCCTCGACATCCGCGGCAAACAGGACTACTACCTCGAACCCGAAGAACCCACCCTCGCCGCCGACCCCGTGGTGCAGTACATGGGCCGCGACCAGCTCGAAAAACTCATCAGCGAAACCGAAGCCAAAATGAAGGCGGCTGCCAAAGAGCTCGACTTCATCACCGCCGCGCGCTATCGCGACGAGCTGTTTGCGCTCAAAAAGCGACTCAAAGAGGTGGTTTGAGTTTTATGGACAATGATCTTGAGAAATCGAGGATTCGGGCCTGCTGAAAAAACTCTGAGAGACCATTCAGTTACACAGAGCACCACTGAGCATACACTGAGTTTCACAGAGTTGTAAAAACTGCGCGCAAACTGCGTCCATCTGCGCCTGAAAGCTGCGGTTTCAATGGCTGAGCAATCGAGGAACCGAGGAATCGAGGATTTGAGCGAGGTTGAGACCGCTACGCGGATGTTGATTCCGACAGGTCGGATCCTGTCCCGGATACGGGAACAGGTGCCCGGCTACGCCGGCCCGTTGAGATGCGGCTCATGCGGCAATGTTGAGCTGGCCTTTTGATGAAGGAGGAATCGGGAAACCGAAGAACCGAATATTCGACAAAAAACTGATAATCAAAAAGAAAAACTTTAAACTCTAAACCCTCAACCCTAACCCCCAAAAAAGTGCGCCCGGCTCCAGGTGGGCGGGAAGAGCCGGGCAGTGGGACGATGGTAATGGGCGGGAAATCTTTCAAAACACAACAGTGGAGGCTGTGTTGCATGCGAAGTTATAACACATCCACCTTACATGCCAGTTTCAAACGACATTTTTTTTGCCGAAAGGCTGCCGGCTCATTTGCCTGAAGGCTGGATCACGACCACCAGGTCGCCCTGCTCGACCAGCGTTTTTTCCGGAAGGACGATCTCTTTGACCACGCCTTTCATAGGCGAAGTAATGGTACTCTCCATCTTCATGGCCTCGATGACGAACAGCGGAGTGTTGACGTCCACTTCCTCGCCGGGCCTGACGAGGATGCGCGCCAGGTTACCCTGCAGCGGCGCACCGATTTCGTTGGGCTGCTCGGCCTTGCGATGGCGCACCACCTCGACCTCGAGCGACTGGTCGTGCACCTCGATGGCGCGCGCCTGGCCGTTGAGGCGGAAGAACACCAGCCGGTTGCCCTGTTCGTTGGGCTCGGTCATGTTCAGGTAGCGCACGATGATGGTCTTGCCCTTTTCGAGGCTGACCAGGATTTCTTCATTTGGCGAAAGCCCGTAGAAAAAGGGCGGCGTGGGGATGAACCACACATCGCCGTACTGCTCGCGATGGCGGTGCCAATCCTCGAACACCTTCGGATAGAGCTTCCACGAAAGAAAGTCGCGCTCGTCGTAGTGGTCGCCGAAGCGCTCGAAAAAGGCCGGCAGCTCTTTGTCGAAATCCACGGGTTCGAGGTGGGCGTTGGGGCGATCGGTGTAGGGCTTTTCGTCCTTGAGCACCACTTCGACGAGGCGCCGGGGGAAGCCGCCGGGCGCCTGTCCCAGGTCGCCGCGCAGCAGGGCCTTGAGGCTGTCGGGAAAGTCGAGCGTTTGGCCGCGTTCGAGGATGTCCTCTTTGGTCAGGCCGTTGGCCGTCATGAACATGGCCAGGTCGCCCACCACCTTCGACGAGGGCGTCACCTTGATGATGTCGCCCAGCAGCTCGTTGGCGGCCTTGTAGTTTTCCTTGATGAGGTCGAATTGGTCTTCGAGCCCCAGGGCGCGCGCCTGCGGCCGCAGGTTCGAGTACTGGCCGCCCGGGATCTCGTGCTCGTACACCTCGGCCGTGCCGGCGCGCAGCTCCGTCTCGAAGGGATAGTAGTACGCGCGCACCGCCTCGAAGTAGTCGCTGAAGCGGTTGAGCGACCGCAGGTTGACGGGCCGCTCGCGGCGGTGCCCCTGCATCATGGCCACGATGCTGTTGAAGTTGGGCTGCGACGTCAGCCCCGACATGCTGGCCAGCGCCACGTCCACCACGTCCACGCCGGCATCAATGGCTTTGAGATAGGTGGCGGCCTGGATGGATGAGGTGTCGTGGGTGTGCAGGTGGATGGGGACGCTCACCGCTTCGCGCAGGGCCGGGATCAGCATTTCGGCGGCACGCGGCTTCAGCAGGCCGGCCATGTCCTTGATGGCGATGATGTGTGCGCCCTCGTCTTCGAGGCGGCGCGCCAGGTCGAGGTAGTACTGCAGGTCGTACTTCTTGCGCGTGGGGTCGGACACGTCGCCCGTATAGCAGATGCACGCTTCCGCAATGGCGCCCACCTCGCGCACCTTGCGGATGCTGACTTTCATGTTTTCCACCCAGTTGAGGCTGTCGAAGATGCGGAACAGGTCGATGCCCGTCTCGTGGGCTTTTTCGATGAAGCGCTCCACCAGATTGTCGGGATAGGCGGCATAGCCCACGGCATTGCTGCCGCGCAGCAGCATCTGGAACAGGACATTGGGGATGGCCTGGCGCAGCATGGCCAGCCGCTCCCAGGGACTTTCCTTGAGGAAGCGCAGCGCCACGTCGAAGGTGGCGCCCCCCCACACCTCCATGCTGAACAGCTCGCCGCCGTGGTGCCAGGCGTAGCTGCGCGCCATCTGGATCATGTCGTAGGTGCGCATGCGGGTGGCCAGCAGCGACTGGTGGGCGTCGCGCAGCGTGGTGTCGGTGTACTGGATGGCTTCCTGTGCGTGCAACCACTCGACGAGGCCTTCGGCCCCTTTTTCCAGGTAAATGTCTCTGGTGCCTTTCGGCAAATCCGACCCGGCGGGAAAACGGGGCACCTTCGGTTGACGGAACAGCTCGTTGCGACGCCGGTCCACGTACTTCACATCCGGATGGCCGTTGACGATGACCCGGGCCAGATACTTGAGCACCTTGGTGCCGCGATCCTGACGGCGCGGCAGCTCGAACAGCTCGGGATGTTCGTTGATGAAATTGACGGTGGCCTTGCCCGACAGGAAGGTCTCGTTGTTCAGCAGATTGAGCAAAAAGTCAATGTTGGTGGCCACGCCCCGCACCCTGAACTCGCGCAAGGCCCGGTCCATGCGGGCAGCCGCGCCGCGCAGCGTGCGCCCCCAGGCCGTCACCTTCACCAGCAGGCTGTCGAAGTAGGGTGAGATGCGCGCGCCCGGATAGGCGTTGCCCGCATCGAGGCGGATGCCGAAGCCGCTGGCCGAGCGGTAGGCGATGAGCGTGCCGTAGCTCGGCTTGAAGTCGTTGGCCGGATCCTCGGTCGTGATACGGCACTGGATGGCATAGCCGGACATCGTGACGTGCGCCTGCGAGTAGATGCGCAACAGGGGATCGGACAGCGGGTGCCCCATGGCCACCAGAAACTGCGCGCGCACCAGGTCTATGCCCGTGATCTGCTCCGTCACCGTGTGCTCCACCTGAATGCGCGGATTCACCTCGATGAAGTAGATGTTTTCGTCCTTGTCCACCAGAAACTCGACCGTGCCCGCACACGAGTAGTTGACGGCGCGCATGAGCTGCAGCGCGTAGTCGTACAGGCGCTGGCGCGTGGCGTCGGTGAGGGTGAGCGAGGGCGCCACCTCGACCACCTTCTGGAAACGGCGCTGCACCGAGCAGTCGCGCTCGAACAGATGCACGATGTTGCCGTAGCGGTCGCCGAGGATCTGCACCTCGATGTGCTTGGGATTGGCGATGAACTTCTCGAGGAAGATGGTGTCGTCGCCGAATGCCGTGCGCGCTTCGTTGCGCGCCGCCTCGAAAGCCACCTCGAGCTCCTCGTCGTTGCGCACCACGCGCATGCCGCGACCGCCGCCACCCGCCGCAGCTTTGATCATGACGGGATACCCGATACGGTGCGCCTCCTTGCGCGCCACCTCGAGGCTGGTCAACGGTTCGCGGCTGTCCTCGATGAGCGGCAGCCCCAGCGAGCGAGCCAGTTCCTTGCTCTTCACCTTGTCGCCCACCTGCTCCATCGCTTCCGGTTCGGGACCGATGAACGCAATGCCGGCCTCACGACAGCGCCGCGCAAATTCGACGTTTTCCGAAAGGAAGCCATAACCGGGGTGAATGGCGTCCACCTGATTCTCCTTGGCTACCCGCAGGATTTCGTCCATGTCGAGATAGGGCCTGAGCGGCTCGTCCTCGGGGCCGATCTGGTAGCTCTCATCGGCCTTGTAGCGGTGCAGCGAGTAGCGGTCCTCGTAGGTGTAGATGGCCACGGTGCGCAGCTTCAGCTCGCTGGCGGCCCGCAGCACGCGGATGGCGATCTCTCCCCGATTGGCAACGAGAATTTTCCGGAAGGGACGAATCTGGTGGCTCATACAGCAGAACGGTTTTTTCGATTTTTTGCGGCTTGCCGGCTGCGGAAGGCCGATGCGTTGGGCCTCGACATGGTGTCATGGCTGGCACATGCAAAACAAATGGCTTTCGCCAAAAAGCGCGCCAGCCGACCGCGAGGAAAATACGAGATTCAAACGGAGATCGGGCTGGAAATGGCGGAATTGCCACAATCACCCACGACCCACGACCCACGACCCAACACCCACGAGCCACGAGCCAACACCCACGAGCCAAATTCACGACGAAGAGACAAAAAAGGCGCATGCCGTTTTTCCCATTGACGCACAGCGCTTATCTTCACAACCCCACACCATTCGGACGCCCGGTACACCAAACCGGACGACTATGAACAAAGCACGCCCCTGCTCCCTCTTTGCGCTGCTCTTTCTGGCGCAAGCCACCGCCCTCTCCGCCCAGTGCAGCCTCGAAAGCCTGGCCGTCAGTGTGGCCGACACCGCCGCCTGTGGTGGTCCACTCACCGTTACCTTCACTCCTGTGGCCGCGCTCGACACCACGCCCGTCGTGCTGTCCACCTGGAATGTGGAAGGCTTCCAGAGCGACTTCCAGCTCGAGTTCGAGGCCGGCGCCAGCGGCTGCTACCACGTACTGACCATTTCGGGCAAATACACCGTGTGGAGCGAGACGCCGCAGTTCTACGATGCCTTTTATCGCTTCGACACCCTCACCAACCAGCCCCTGCTGCCCGCCGACCACTATCTGCAATTTCCCGAGCCGTTGTTTGTCGAGCCGCCCGGCTACAACCCCGAGCACGTCTATCGCCTCTACTACCCCGGCAATGGCGGCACCGTCGTCCTCAGCTTTTCCGACGACCTGTACAGCGACAACTGGGGCCAGATGACTTTCGAGTGGTCGGTCGTGCCCTGCATCGAATACACGTGGAGCGTGCCGGGACAGACGGCCACGGGCCCCGAGTTCACGCATACCTTCACGAACGAAGGTACCACCCAGCTCAGCCTCGTGGCCCACGACCTGTATCACGACTGCACGCTGAGCACCTGGGCCACGGTGACCATCCACCCCCTGCCCGAGGCCGGCGTGCAGACCGATCCCTCATGCGCTGACGAAGCCACGGGCAGCGCCGAAGCCATCCCGCTGGCCGGCACGCCGCCTTTCCTGTACGACTGGGGCAGCGGCCTTTCGGCAAATGATGCCGCCTCGGGTCTGGCCCCCGGCAACTACGCGCTCACCATCGTGGACGGCAACGGCTGCACCGCCGAGGTGCCCTTTGTCATCGCCGCGCTCGAACCCATCGAGCCGCAGATCGAAGTGGCTGCCCCGTCATGCCCCGGTCAGGACGACGGCATGGCCACCATCGCCAATGCCGATCCGGCCTGGACCTACACCCTCGACGGCCGGCCGGCAGTGCCGCCCTTCACCGGTCTGGCTCCCGGCACCCACACGCTCGTCATCGCCCACCAGGGCGGTTGCACCTCCGCCTTCACCCTGGACGTGCCCGCGCCGGCACCCTGGTGGGTCGAGATCAGCGGCCCGATCAAGCCCCTGCTCGCCGGCGACACGGCGCACCTGACCGCTCTTTTGCCGGAAGGCAGCATACTGGAAAGCATCACCTGGTCGCCTGCCGGAGTGCTGAGCTGCACCGACTGCCTCGAGCCCGTGGCGCGCCCCCTCGAAGGCACTACCGTCACCGTGACGGCCGTCTCGGCCGATGGCTGTCTCGCCACCGACTCGCTGCGCATCGAGGTGGAGGGCCTCGACGACGTGTACGCCCCCAGCGCCTTCACGCCCAACGGCGACGGCGTCAACGACACCTTCACGCTCTTCGCTGGACCCGGCTTCCGGCAAATTCGGCACGTCGTGGTCATCAGCCGATGGGGCGGCACGGCCTGGGAAGCCGACAACCTGCCCCTCAACGACCCTGCCCTGGGCTGGGACGGCCGCACCAACGGCCGGCCCGCACCTTCATCGGTCTATGTCTGGATGGCCGAGGTGGAGCGCCTCGACGGCACCACCGTGCTGAAAAAGGGATCGGTTGCGCTCATCCGCTGAGAAAGCGCCGGCAGACCCAGGGAGTGCCCGCGTTTTCGCCACAAACCAGCACCCCACGCGCGAACTTTTTTGCGGAAAAAGTAGTTAGGTATTGCGCAAAACGATGAAGCCTTCTAAATTTGCACCGCCTTTGAAGAAAGGCGCTTTCCAAAAGGCAAAATTGCCGATCTACCTACCCACGTGGCGGAATTGGTAGACGCGCCAGGTTGAGGGCCTGGTGGCCGTTTCAGGCCGTGCTGGTTCGAGTCCAGTCGTGGGTACCCGCTTCCCCGGGCCGCATTGCTTTGCAGTGCGGCTTTTTTGTTTTTGCATTGCAGGCACGCGACGCCTGCAACCGATTGCTCCGCACAGGAGAAAGAATTTTCCCACCCTTTCATTCAGGAGAAAATTTTCCCAACCCGCACACTTGCATAATTTATACCCCCCCTAACTTTGCTTCCGAAACAACATGCAACCATTTCCCGGGAAGACAAAACAGGCAGTCGTCGGCCGGCCGGAACTGCGGGCTACGCATTTCGGCCCTGAGTGAAAT
>WFYJ01000088.1 GCA_015490175.1 Saprospiraceae bacterium
CTGGGTCAGCACGAACATGCGGCGCACGCCGGAATTCAGACAGTTGGAGATGGGGATGTCGATGAGGCGATATTTCCCGCCGATGGGTACGGCGGGTTTGCTGCGTTGCTCGGTCAGGGGATAGAGGCGCGAACCTACACCGCCGCCCAGGGTCAGGCCGATCATCTTGATTATCATGCGCTCGAGTGGTTGAAGTTGGTGAAACCGGATCGGAATGCCTGCCCGGCTCGTCTGCTGGTGCAGCTTTCGGGCATCGTGCGGGAAATATAGGCAATTCCCTTCAGCGCCGCGATGATCGGGCCGGCGGTTCAACAAGACTTTTTGCGCTTTTCGCACTCGTCCAACCGCCCTTCCTATCCATTGCGCTTGCGGAAAAAGAAGACGGCCAGTGCGCCATAGCCGAGGCCCAGCAGGACGAGGTGGCGCAGGAAGGGCCACACTTCGGCCAGTGTGGCGCCCTTGAGCATGTTGAGCCGCACGATGGCCACGAGCTGGGCGATGGGATTGAACCAGGTGATGCGCCGGGCCCACAGCGGCATGCTTTCGATGGGCGTGAACAGGCCGCTCATCAGCACGAAGATGATCATGAAGAACCAAGCCACGAACATGGCCTGCTGTTGCGTATCGGCCAGGTTGGAGATGAGCAGGCCCAGGCCCAGCAGCGCGATGATGGTCAGGGCGGAGAAGAGGTACAACAGCGCCAGCGGGCCTTCGGTGGGCGTGTGGAAGATCAGTTTGGCGATGCCCAGGCCGATGGTCAGCTCGACCAGCCCGATGAGCAGGAAGGGCAGCAGCTTGCCGCTGATGTAGATGTATCCTTTCACGGGCGTGACGGCGATCTGCTCCTGCGTGCCGATCTCGCGCTCGCGCACCACGTTCATGGCGCCGAGCAGCAGCGCCAGCATGCTCACCAGCACGGCCAGGATGCCCGGCACCATGAAGGTCTTGTAGTCGAGCTCGGGATTGAACCAGTGCTGGTAGCGCAGGTCGAGGCCCGGGGCGCAAGCGGCGGCAGCCAGGCGGGCACCGGGCCCGATGCGTCCTTCTTCGAGCAGCTCGCGCTGGTAGTCGGCCACGATGTTGCCTGCATACGACACGGCCACGCCCGCCTTCATGGCGTTGATGGCGTTGGCCAGCAGTTGCACTTCCACGGCCTTGCCCTGCCGCAGCTCGCGCCCGAAGCGGGGCGGAATGACCAGTACGAGGTCGGCCTCGTCGCGGTCGAGCAGGGCATTGCTCCGGGCTTCATTTGCCGAAAGGCTGGCAAGTGAAAAGTAGCCCGAAGCCACCAGCTTGTCCACGAGGCGGCGCGCCAGGGGGTCGTGGTCGTTGTCCTGCACAGCCAGCTTCAGATTGCGCACCTCGTTGGTGGCCACGTGCGACAGCACCAGCAACTGCACCAGGGGCACGAGGAACAACAGGGGCAGCATGGCCCGGTTGCGAAAGATTTGCAAAAGCTCCTTGTAGATGAAAAAGCCCAGAGTCCTCATTCGACGTGCAGTTTGAAATTCTTCCAACTGATGAGCAGGAAAAACAGTGCCATGCCGCACAGCACGACCACGGGCAGCCACAGCACCTCGAGGCCGGCACCTTTCAGCATGATGCCTTTGAGGAGGATGATGAACCACTTGGCCGGCGTCACGTTCGACACCACCTGCAAGGGCAGCGGCATGCTCTCGATGGGGAAGATGTAGCCCGACAAGAGGACGGTGGGCAGCATCAGGCCCATGAGCGAGGCAAACATGGCCGTTTGCTGGGTTTGGACGCGCGTGGAGATGAACAGCCCCAGCGACAGGGCCGTGACGATGAACAGCAGGCAGCTCAGCAGCAGGAATGGCCAGCTACCCAGCATGCGCATGCCGAACACGCCCATGCCCATGCCGATGATGGCCAAAGCGTTGAAGAAGGAAAGCAGCACGTAGGGCAGCACCTTGCCTATGATGATAAGCAGGGGCGGCAAGGGCGAGATGAGCAGCAGGTTGAGCGTGCCGCGCTCCTTCTCGCGTGCGATAGACAGCGAGGTGAGCATGGCCGAGATGAGCATGAGCACGACCGCAATGACGCCGGGCACGAACATGAAGACGCTCTTCAGGGCGGGATTGTACACCATGCGCGGCTCGAGGCTGATGAGCGGTTGCAGTTCGGTGCCGTTGGCCCGGGCCAGCTCGTCGAGGAAACGCATGCTGATGTCGTTGAAGTAGGACACCAGGGTGGTGGCGATGTTGGGCTCGGACCCGTCGGTGAGCAGTTGCAGCGGCACCCGTTCGCATTGCATCAGGCTTTCGCCAAAATGCGGAGGGATGACCACGGCCATCTTGATGCGCCCCTGCCGGAAAAGCCGCTCGACCGATGCGATGTCGTCCACTTCGGCGGCCAGTGAGAAATACCCCCCGGCCTGGATGCGCGCCACCAGCCGCTGGCTCCACGCATCGCGCGACTGGTCGAACACGGCCACGCTGGCGTGCTTGAAGTCGGTCGTCACGGCATAGCCGAACAGCAGAACCAGCGCGAACGGCATACCCAGCATGATGAACAGCGTGCGCCGGTCGCGCAGAATGTGGAAAAACTCCTTTTTGACAAATGCCCAGAAAATGCCGGCCATGATGGTCGTTTTGTGCTGAAAATGCTGTCAAAGCCTGCAGGCCCGTCTCTGGTCAGGCGTTGCCGCCGCGGGTCAACTGCAGGAACACCTCTTCCATATGGCTTGCGCCAAACCGCTCCTTGAGCCCGCGCGGCGTGTCGAGGGCGGCGATGCGGCCGTGCACCATGATGCTGACGCGGTCGCAGTATTCGGCCTCATCCATGTAGTGAGTGGTGACGAACATGGTGGTGCCTTTGTCGGCTTCCGTGCGAATCATCTCCCAGAAGGTGCGGCGCGTGAGCGGGTCCACGCCGCTGGTGGGCTCGTCGAGGAAGACGATCCGGGGTTCGTGGATCAGGGCGAGCGAGAAAGCCAGCTTTTGTTTCCAGCCCAGGGGCAACGTGCCCACCAGCCGGTCAGCCATGGCTTCCATGCCCAGACGGTGCATCAGCTCTTCGCTCTTGCGGCGTATCGTGCGCACCGACAACCCGTAGATACCGCCGAAGAAGCGGATGTTCTCCAGCGGCGTGAGGTCCTGGTAGAGCGAGAACTTCTGGCTCATGTAGCCGATGTGTCGCTTGATCTGCTCGGGCTGCCGATACACGTCGAAGCCGGCCACGCGCGCCTCGCCGCTGGTGGGCAGCAGCAGGCCCGTCAGGATGCGAATGGCCGTCGTCTTGCCGGCACCGTTGGCGCCGAGAAAGCCGAACACCTCGCCGGCATGGACGTCGAAGGTGATGTGGTCCACTGCCGTGAACGGGCCGAACTTTTTCGTCAGCTCGCGTACCGTTATGGTCGTCGTCGGGTTCATGCTTCTTGCGTTTGTGGCTGCTGCTGATCCACCAGGGCGATGAAGACGTCTTCGATGTCGGGCGCTGCAGGTTCGAAAGCAAAGTCCATGATACCCGCTTCGCGCAAATACTGCCGCATGTCCTCCGGGTCGAGCGGAGCCAGACTGCTCACGTGCACGGCCTCGCCGGCCAGCACGGCCCGGTGCACCCGTGGATGGCGGCGCAGCAGCTCGAGGTAGCGATAGGCCTGGTGCGCGCGAAAGGCGTAGAGGTGGTGGGGATATTGTGCGATGAGCTCCTGCGGGGCGCCCTGCACCATGAGTCGGCCGTCCTGCATCAGTCCCAGCCGATCGCAGCGGGCCGCCTCGTCCATGTAGGGCGTGGCTACGAGAATGGCGACGCCGCGCGCGCGGATGCGGTAGAGAATGTCCCAGAACTCCTTGCGCGACACGGCATCGACGCCCGTCGTGGGTTCATCCAGAAAGAGGGCTTCGGGCTGGTGGATGAGAGCACAGGCCAGCGCCAGCTTTTGCTTCATGCCGCCCGACAGCTTGCCGGCGCGCCGCCGCTCGAAGGGCTTGAGCGGCTCGTACACCTCGCGGATGAGGTGATAGTTTTCTTTCACGCGTACGCCAAACACGCGGGCGAAGAAGTGCAGGTTCTCGCGCACGCTCAGGTCTTCGTAGAGCGAAAACACGTCGGGCATGTAGCCGATGCGCTTGCGGATCTCGAGGTAGTCGGTGCGGATGTCGAAGCCGGCCACGCGCCCGCTACCCTCGTCGGGCCGCACCAGCGTGGTGAGCATCCGGAACAGGCTGCTCTTGCCCGCCCCGTCGGGGCCCGTCAGGCCGAATATTTCGCCGTCGGCCACGCGGAGCGAGACGCGATCCACTGCCGTGAGGTCGCCGTAGCGCTTGACGAGGTTGTCTGCTTCAATGGGCATGGGTCGTGTTTTACACTCAAATCAAAGTGGTTTGGGAAATCCTGTGGCAATGGTTGAGGGTTGAGGGTTGAGAGTTTAAAGTTTAAAGTTTAAAGTTTAAAGTTTTTCTTGTTGATTATCAGTTGTTTGTCAAATCCTCGGTTCTTCGGTTCCTCGGTTCCTCATCCATTGAAACCGCAGCCTTCGGCCGCAGAAAGCACAGCGCTGACGCAGTTTGTGCAGTCACACCCTCTCTCTGTCACTCCTCACTCCATCTCCTGCGCGGAGGCCGCATTTGCCGAAAGGCAAACCGGTGCTCATTCCGATACTTCTTCGGCAGGCGGTTTTTCGAACCACACTTCGGCAGGCATGCCCACCTTGAGGCGGCCGTCGTTGGGCACGCGCACCTCAATGGCATAGACCAGATGGACGCGCTCCTCGCGCGTCTGCACCACCTTGGGCGTAAACTCGGCCTGGTCGGCAATGCGGCTGATGGTGCCCGGGTAGGCCAGGTGGCTGCCCCGGGGGCCGTCGATGAGGACGTGCACCTGCTGCCCCAGCCGCACTTCGGCAAGCTGGGGTTCGCTGATCCAGGCGCGCAGGACCAGCGTGTCGAGCGGAGCCACGACGTAGAGCGGCCGGCCGGGAGCAACGACCTCGCCGGCGGCAGCGAGCGTGACCAGGACGGTGCCCTGCACGGGATTGTACACGTGGCTGCGCAGCAATTGGTCTTCCACCTGGCGCAGGCGTGCGCGCAGCGGCTCCAGCTCGCTGAGGATGGCGCGGTTGGCCTGGCTGGCGCGGGCGCGGGCTGCCGCTACCTGGCGTTCGAGCACGCGCAACCGGCCTTCGACGTCGTCGAGTTGTTTTTGTGTGGCGGCATTGCCCGCTACGAGCCGCTGCAGGCGTGCGCGTTCGCGCTCGAGCACGTCCTGCTGCTCGAGCAAGACGGCGATCTCCGGCTCGGGATCTTGCAGCTTGCCGCGCAGCGCGCGCATGGTGGCCTCAATCTGCTGCTTCTGCAAAAAGGCGGGCATGGTATCTACCAACGCTACGAGCCGGCCGGCCGCGACGGTAGCGCCTTCCTGCAGGTCGAAACGCAAGAGCGGACCGCCTACCTGTGCCGAGACGCGCACCTCATCGGCTTCGAAATGGCCGTAGGCATCGGCGCGCTCTTCTTCGTTCGTGCAGCCTGCTGCCAGCGCAACCAGCACCGCCATCAGGATGATGGTTTTCGTATTCATGTTTTTTCAGTTTTTCAACTTAAGGTCGCTGTGAAAATCAGTTTGTTGTTCAGACTGATGAACGGTGGTTTTTTGGAGGAATCGAGGATCCAAGTGAGGTTGAGACGTCCCGTGCCCAGGACGGATTGGCAGGCTGATGATCAACCCTCATTGCCCCCTCTCAGAAATGCCCGTGCAATGCCTGAAGCCGGTACCACAGCTGCAGCCGCTGCAGCCGGTGCAGTTCCAGGTTCAGGGCAGCCGATTGCACGGCCTGCCATGCGGCCAGGTAGTCGGTAGCGGTGCGCACGCCCTGCTCGAGTTGCAGGGCTACCTCCTCGGCGATGCGGCGGCGCAGGGCCAGCACCTCGCGGTCGGCAGCCAGCGTCTTTTTCCATCCTTCGAGCTGCTGCACGAGAGCCGCGTGTTGTGCTTCAAGAGCCAGCTCGGCTTGTTGGCGCTGCTGGTCGAGCATGAGCGCCTGCACCGACAGGGCATCGCGCTGGTGCTGCGTGGCCCCCCAGTCGAAAGGCTTCCAGGTGGCCTGCAGGCCGATCATGCCGTAGGGGCTGAGGTTGTCGTCGAAGAAGTTGAGGGGGTTGGGCAGGCCCAGACCGGCCTGTACGAAGGCGCCCACCGTAGGCGTCAGGGCGTGGTCGAGCTGGCCGGCCTGGGCCGTCAGCTCGGCCTGACGCAAGGGCCACACTTTCATGTCGGCGCGCGCACTGAAGTCGCCTTGCGGCACATCGGGCTCGGCGGGCCAGGCCAGAGCAGTGGTCGTGTCGATGGGCAGGCCGGTAAGTACGGCCAGCGACGCCAGCACGCCGGCACGCGTCTGCTGCAGCCGTTGCAGCTCGCCCTCGGTCTGGATGCGCTGGGCCTGTAGTTCGAGCAGGGCACTGGCGAGCACCACGCCGTTGTCCACTGCGGCGTGCACCGCCTCGATGCGCTCGTCGAGCACCTTCAGCCCCGACCGGACGAGCGCTTCTCGCTGCTGCAGCAACAGCGCCTGAAACCAGGTGTCCTGCACCTGCTGCCGGATGGCGTCGGCCTGCGCATGTATCTCTGCCTGCTGACGCGCCACGGTAGCCTCCACGACGATTTTGGCAGCCTCGGTACGCCCGCCGTCGTATAGCAGATAGCGCACCTCGCCCCATGCCTGTGCCCGATACAGGGGCAGCTCGATGGGCTGCAGCGGGGCCTGCGGCGGAAAGTCGAGTTGGATGTTTTCGGACTGCACCGAACCGGTAACCTGAAAGGCAATGGAGGGCAGGCGCAACGCGTCGAGCCGCGCCGCCTGGTGCTCGCCCAGCGCGTGCACCTGCGTTTTGTTGCGAAGCACAGGGGCGCGCTTCAGGGCGGCCTCGTAGCACTGTTCGAGCCGCAGGCTGTCCTGCGCCCGCAGCCCCCACATCGCGCCCGTGCAAATGATGGCGATCAGTATTCTTTTCATGTGCCGGTATTTTCGGGTAGTTGATTTTTCTCGCCTTTCGGCAAAAGATGCCCTCGGGCTATCGCTCTTCGGGAAAGACACTGTCCAGAAACAGCTCCACTTGACTCACGCGCTCGTCGAGGAAGCGTTCGAAAGCTGCCTCATCCATGCCCATCAAAGCGCAGATCATGGGTCGGGCCACAAACGGAAAGACACACATGGCCATGAGGCTGACCAACAGATGATCCGGCTTGTGGGCCCCCGGCTCGCCGCGCGCCGCAGCCGCCCGCAGCTCGTCGAGCAGTATCTGAGGGAACAGCCCGGGCGCCCGGGGAACTGCCTGTTTCATTTGCTCGACAAAAACCTCGGCAAGGGAAGCACCGCTCCGGTGCAGCTCGTGCAATACGAACAGCGGCACTACGGGATGCGCCCGCACCTGCTCGAAATAGACCCGGACGAACGTCTTCAGCTTGTCCTTTATCCTCATGGGCTGCAGTACGGCAGCGTGCACCTTCGGCATCATGTCGGCCAGGGCCTCCTCGAATACCTGTCGGAACAATTGCTCCTTCGAGCGGAAATAGTAATGCAACATGGCCTTGTTGATGCCGGCCTCGTCGGCGATTTCCTGCATGCGGGCCCCGGCCATACCTTTTTCGAGAAAGACCTTTCGGGCCGCCTCCAGAATGCGGCGAGCCGTATCGGCATCGCGTGTATTGGCCATGTGGTTTATCTTTTTGGTTTAACCATATGGTTAGGGCAAAGGAACGACAAATTTTCCATTTGGCCAAACGGCTTGCCACACGTTGGCGGCGAAGCACCGTGCGAAAGGAAGCATGGGGCACGTTGGCAGTGCTTCGGGTAGGTGGAAGAGAATTACGGCTGGCGGCGCGACGTGCGCGCTTCGCGTTTCCGGCGGGCGGCTTCGTTTGCGAAAGCGCGCGCCTGCCAGCCGGTGCGCAGGTAGTGCCACCCGAACGCTGCGCCCAGCACGAGCAGGGCGCCTGCCAGCAGGCCGTAGCGCACGTATTCGAAAAGCCATACCCATTGCAGGTAGAGCGCGCGCACCCACAGCAGCTCGACGACCGTGACCAGCAAGCTCCACAACACGAGGAAGATGGCCAGGGCCCGCGCCCCCTGGATCCAGCGTGGATACTGCCGGAACAGGCATCGGTGCAGGAAGCGGCGCGCCAGCGCGTCGGTGGGACTGATCTTGATGAGCTCGCGCAGGATATGCGTAGCTTCCGCAAAATGGCGGACGTGGTAGCAGGAAGCGGCCTTGCGGAAAAGGGTGTGATAGAACAGGTCCTTGCCCTGGTAGATGCCGATGTTGGCATCAATGACGCCGGCGATCACCTCATCGGCCACGAGCCGGTGTTCGGCATAGGCGCCGGCCTCGAACAGGGCATCGCAATAGGCCGTGAGCATCTCGAAATACTCGTCGAAATCGAGTTGGCGGATCGCTTTTTCGTGCTGCTCGAAAAAGCGAATGATGGGCCCCGGCCGCCGATCTTTGATGGATGCAAAGTCGCGGTACAGGGCTGAGTGATATGTACGAGTCGGGCTCATGCCATCGCTTCGCAAAACAGGAGCATGTGATGTTGTTCGTTTCCGTGATACCAATTTAACGCCATTTTGTTTGTCGGGCAAAATGAGTCGTGCGGCATGGTGGCACCGCGACAGTGGCTGATAAGCCACAGAAAAAAAGCCACCCCGTCGCGGGATGGCTTTTTCGGCAGGATGGGCATACGCGTCATTCCTCTTCTTCGTCTTCCTTTTTCTTGTCGTTTTTGTTTTCCACGACCACCTCGTCGCCTTCCTTGAGCTTGCGTGCCACGGTGGCGTATGGACCGGTCACGACCAGGTCGCCTTCCTTGACGCTACCTGCCACGAGCTGAATGTAGGTGTCGTCCTGCACACCCGTCTTGACGGGCACCATGTCCACGGTATCGCCTTTGACGAGGAAGACCACCTCGACAAGGTCGTCGTCGCGCAGGGGCGAGGTGCCTTCGCTGACGGGCCGTGCGCGAGCCGTGGTGTCGCTTTTCAGGTCGGGCACCTTGTCGCGCTCGCGGGTGGTGACGGCCTGGATGGGCACGCTGAGGGCGTCCTCGACGGTCTCGGTGAAGATCTCTACCGAGGCCGACATGCCCGGGCGAAAGGGATACGGGTTTTCGGGGCGCACCAGGTCGGCATACGATGCCGGGTCGAGGCTGATGGTCACCACGAAGTTGGTCACCTGGTCGGAGGTCAGCGACACGCTGCCCGTAGCGGCATTGGTGACCAGGTTGTTGGCCGAGTGCGCAATTTCTTTCACCTTGCCGGTAAACTTGCGATCGACGTAGGCGTCCACTTCGATTTCGACGAAGTCGCCCAGGCTGACGCGCGGCAGGTCGTTTTCACTCACTTCCACCTGCACTTCCATGTCGCTCAGGTCGGCAATGCGCATGATCTCGGTACCGGCCATCTGGATAGTACCTACGACGCGTTCGCCTTTTTCGACATTGAGGCGCGACACAATGCCGCTCATGGGCGCGTAGATGGTGGTGCGGCGCAGGCTGGTCTTGAGCTCTTTGAGTGTCGCCTCGGCACTCTTGACCTGAAACTCGGCGGCGCGCGCGCTCTCTTCGGCGGCACGGATGCTGGCCTCCACGCTGCGCAGGTTGGCTTCCAGCGCTTCGAGGTTGGTCAGCGAGGTCTCGAGGTCGGCATCGCTGATGACGCCTTCGGCATGCAGTTTCTTGTTGCGCTCGTGCACCTTGCGGGCATTGTCGAGCTGGGCCAGGATCTGCTCGCGCTGGGCACGCAGGTTCTCCACCTGGGCGCGGGCGTTGGCGGCCTGGGCGCGGGCGCTGTTGACGCTGGCCTCGCCACGTTCCACCTGCGACAGGTAGGCGTCGGGGTCGATGCGGGCCAGCACCTGGCCGGCCACCACCGAGTCGCCCTCTTCGACGTACAGCTCGACCACCTCGCCCGAGACGTCGGAACTGATGTTTACTTCGGTGACGGGAAACACTTTGCCGCTGGCCGCCACCGTCTCGTGGATGGTGCGGCGCGCCACTTTCTCGGCCGTCACCTTTTCGCCGCGCTCGCGGGTGCGGCTCTTGTAGATGGCTGCGGCGACGAGCAGCACGAACAGCAGCCCGAATACGATGTAGCGCTTGCGGTTGCGCTTCTTCTGGACATTCGATTGGCTCATGACAGGTCGGAATATTTTTTCCAAAAAAAAAGAGCTTGCGGACTCAAACAAAGGGTGATGCGAGCCTGCCTACTCGATGGTCAGTCGGCGCCCCTTGTAGAAGTCGAGCACCTTGAGTTTGAACAGGTAGTCGTATTTGGCCAGCGTGAGCTGCACCTCGGCAATGTCGAGGTTGTTGCGGGCCGTGTTGTAGTCGTACTGGTTGATGGCGCCCAGCTCATAGCGCCTCTGTGCGGCCTCGAAGGCCACGCGGGCCGCCTCGGCCGAGCGCAGGGCGGCCTCGTAGTTGCGGTGGGCGGCGCGGGCGTCGGCCAGGGCGCGCTGCACGTCGTTGCGCAGTTGTTGCTGCGTCTGTTCGAGCTGGATGCGCGCCTGCTCGACACCCAGCTCGGCCCGCTCGATGCCGATGCGGGCTTGGCCGTTGGTGAAGATGGGAACGCTCAGTTGCAGGCCGATGCCCTGACCGAAGTTGTCGAAGATCTGGTCTTTGAAGGGCTTCTTGCCCAGCAGCGGTACCTCTACGGGGAAGCCTACCGTCACGGGCGTGCCGTCAATGATGAGCTCCTGCTCGCGGATGGTCTCGATGGTGCCTTGCGACCACAGCGCCGCACTCGACCAGTTGGTGTTGACGTTGGCAAAGAGCGACACGCGCGGCAGGCGGGCCGCACGGGCCAGCGCCACGCTGTAGCCTGCCGAGCGCAGGCGCAGCTCGTCGGCGCGCACCTGTGCCTGCGTGTTGAGCGCCTGCTTGTACACGGCCGCGAACGATTCGGCCGCGGGCGCGGCATCTTCCGGGATCCGGATGTCGGGGTGTTCGACGCGTATGTCGGCCGCGGGGTCGAGGTTGAGCAGGTTCTTGAGTGTCAGGTAGGCCGACTCGACGGCTGCTTCGGCCTGCACGAGGCCCTGCGCGTCGCGGGCGACCTGCGCCTCGATGTCGTAGCGCGCCGTCTGAGGCAGGGAGCCGGCGCGGATGAGCTTGTCGGTCTGGTCGAGTTGCATCTGCGACAGCTCGAGCCTCCGCCGCGCGTTGTCGAGCTGCTCTTCGGCCTGCAGCACGGCCAGGTAGGCCGTGGCCACGTTCAGGGCGATGAGGTCGGCCGTGTATTCGGCATCGGCGCGGCCGGCGTCGATGTCGATTTCGCTTTTGCGGATGCTGTTGCGGATGGAGCCGCCGTTGTAGAGCGTCACTCCGGTGTTGATGGAGTAGCTGTTGTACCAAAGCCGCTGGTTGATGAAGTCGTTGGTCACCGGGTCGATGGTGCGGCCGAACTGTACGCCGCCGCCGGCATTTGCCGAAAGGCTGGGCCAGCGCGACAGCCGGTTGAGCTCGTGCGTCAGGCGCGCGTTTTGCAGGGCCAGCTCCGAAAGCTTCATCTGCAGGTTGTGTTGCCGGGCATGCTGGATGCAGCGCTGAAGGCTCCACACCTCCTGGGCGTTTGCCGAGAGGCTGAGGCCAAAAACGACAGCAAGCCCGGCAAGGAAGGGGCGTAAAAGCGAAGGACGGCTCATGACCATGAGATTTTTTTCCTGGAAAAATGCAGCGACACACGTACCTGCTACCGGAGCACAATGGTAGCCCACTGCCCCCGGAAGCGGCAAAAAATTATATCAAGACCGCTCTGTGTCGGATGAATGGCGGGGCGGCGAGTTTACGGCCGCGAGCTGATGGTAGTGGCGCCGATGAGGCGATCGTAGCGCGCTCCGAAGGGGCGGTAATACACGAGGATGGTGTATTCGTTTTCCGTCTCGTACCAGTCGCCTTCGGTTTCCGACCAGTCGGGCGGTGCCTGCTTGCCCTTCGGCACCGTCACATAGACGTAGTCGTAATATCCCTGTTTGAGCAGGGGCTTGACCACGTAGGCGCTCACGGCCGGATTGTACACCATCCTGAACTCGGGTTTCAGCTCCCAGTCGGTCAGGCCCCCGAACAGGTACACGTCCACATCTTCCATTTCGGTCGGGCTGTAGAGCGAGAAGAAAACATGGGCGTAGTCAGCCTCGAGGTCCTGATCGTCGTCGTCATGCGTTTCGATGACGAACTTGCCGTTGATGTCGCGGCGCTCGACGTAGGCCGCGTAGGCACGGATGCGGTCTTGCAGCAGCCCCACTTCCCATCCGCGCGGCGTCTCTTCCACCCAGGCCACCCCCTCGGTGGGAAAACGCAGGCTGCGCAGGTCGGCATATCGAAACTCCTTGCCGGCGGGAAAGACCACCTTGTCCTGATAGTCGAAGCTGAGCCGCTCGCGATAGACGAACAGAGGCGTGAGGTCAGTCATGGCATTGTCCCAACGGCCGTTTTGCAGCACGTGCGCCACCACCTCGGTACGCGGGTTGCGTATTTCGAACCCTTGGTGGTACACCACGAAATCAACCTCCTGATGGGTGTCCGACAACTCCACACGTGCCGGGCGCACCACGCGCGCGTCGATCTGCACGCCCCCTTCGGCCACGACGAAGCGACGGGTGATGGCGGGGCGACGTTCGTCCTCGTCTTCGTACACCACCAGCACGTAATTTCCCGAAAGGGTAAAGGCAAAATCCTCGTTGGGGATGGTGAGCCAGTAGTGGGTGAACTCGGCCACCGTGTTGAACGAATAGTCGTAGTTGTCGATGGTCTCTTCCTGAAAGCCTGCCAGATACTCGGCGGGGCTGAGGGCGCTGGGCGTCCAGTCGGCATTGCAGTGGATGAGGGTGTAGCTGTACCGCTTCACGTCGCCGTCGAGGTCGTCGAACTGCAGTACCAGCCGGCCGGGAGAGTTCAGGTC
>WFYJ01000089.1 GCA_015490175.1 Saprospiraceae bacterium
AATTTTTGACGATAGTCATTTTGAGATGGAGCGACGGAGTGATGGAGAGAGGAGTGAGGAGTGAGGGAGTGACTGCGCACACCGCGTCAGCGCTGCGTCCGTCTGCGGCTGAAAGCTGCGGTTTCAATGAGTGAGCAATCGAGGAACCGAAGAATCGAGGATTTGACAAAACACTGATAGTCAACAAGAAAAACTTTAAACTTTAAACTCTAAACCCTCAACGCTACACCCTCAACCATTACCACAGGATTTCCCAAACCACTTTGATTTGAGTATACACAGAGCACTCACCGAGAACACACTGAGTTTCACATAGTTACAAAAAACTGCGCGCAAACTGCGTCTTCTGCGACTGAAAGCTGCGGTTTCTGGCTGAGGAACCGAGCATTTGACAAAAAACTGATAGTCAACAAGAAAAACTTTAAACTTTAAACTATAAACTCTAAACTCTTGTATGTTGCGCCTGCAAAACCCGAAGCCTCTTTGGTGGTCATCTCAACAGGCCGCACAGCGGCGTCTCAACAGGCGCACGCCTGCAGCCTGTGACGACCTGTCGGCATCTCAACAACGAGCGCAGCGAGTCTCAACCTCAACCCGTTTCCTCAACCCGTTTCCTTAGGCCTTTGCCGGCTGTTCGTGGCGCCACAGCGGTTGCAGCAGGAAGCTGAACAGCATGGCGAGCAGGCACCCGATCATGTTGAGCCACAGGTAGCCGAGCTGGATGTGGCCGTGGTGGTCGAGCAAGAAGATGGTGACCACGCAGAGCTCGGCCAGCAGGGCGCCCACGAAGGCAGGGGTGGCCGTGATGCGCTTGAGGAAAAAGGCCGTGAGAAAGACCCCGAGAATGACGCCGTAAAACATCGATCCCACGATGTTGACTGCTTCGATGAGGTTCTCGAACAGCGAGGCGAATGCGGCAAAACCCACCGCCACCAGGCCCCACACCACCGTGAAGATCTTGGACGCATTGAAGTAGTGTCGGTCGCTCTCGTGTTTGCGGAACAGCCGGCGGTAGAAGTCAATTACGCTGGTAGTGGCCAGAGCGTTGAGCTCCGACGAAATGGACGACATGGCCGCCGAGAAAATGACGGCCAGCAGCAGGCCCACCAGGCCCACGGGCAGATAGTTGGTGACAAAGGTGATGAAGACGTAATCGTTGTCTTCGGTGTCGGCATCCGGATCGGCGGTGAGGACGAGCTTGTCCACCTCGGTGCGGATCTGCTTTTCGCGCGCGACCAGGCGCGCCACGCGTTCCTTGTGTGCGGCAATGCGCGCTTCATCGCCTGCATCGATGGCGGCTACGAGCTGGCGGATGGCGGCCTCTTTTTCCTGAAAGACCTGGTCGAAAGCCTTTTCGAGGGCGTGCAATTCGCCGGCCCATGCCGAGCGCTCTACCTTGATGAGGTTGGCTTCATTGTAGTGGACGGGCGGCCTGGTAAACTGGAAAAACACGAACACCAGCACGCCGACGAACAGCACCAGAAACTGCATGGGTACCTTGATGATGCCGTTGAACAGCAGGCCCAGCCGGCTTTGCGCCAGCGACTTGCCCGACAGGTAACGCTGCACCTGCGACTGGTCGGTGCCGAAGTACGACAGAAACAGGAACACCCCACCCAGCAGCCCCGACCAGATGTTGTAGCGGTTTTGCAGGTCGAACTCGAGATCCACCACGTTGAGCTTGCCCATCTTGCCGGCGATGCTGACGGCTTCGCCGAACGAGATGTCTTGCGGCAGGCGCAGCACGATGATGACTGCCGCGATGAACATACCCGTGAGAATGACGATCATCTGCTGCTTCTGCGTGACACTCACCGCCTTGGTGCCTCCCATCATGGTGTAGAAAATGACGATGAAGCCAATGGCGATGATGGTGTAGTTGAGGTCCCAGGCCATGATGTCGCTCAGAATGATGGCCGGTGCGTAAATGGTAATGCCGGCGGCCAGGCCGCGCGACATGAGGAAAAAGAAGGCCGTCAGTGCCCGCGTCTTGATGTCGAAACGGCGTTCGAGGTACTCGTAGGCCGTATAGACTTCGAGCCGGTAGTAGATGGGCAGGATGAAAATGCACAGGATCACCATGGCGAGGGGCAATCCGAAGTAGAACTGCACGAAGCGCATGCCGTCGTCGTAGGCCTGACCCGGCGTGCTCAGAAAGGTGATGGCGCTGGCCTGGGTGGCCATCACCGACAGGCCGATGGTGTACCACGGCAGGTCGCGATCGCCCAACAGGTAGCTGCGCACATTGCTGACACTCCGCGTCTTCCATACTCCGTAGGCCACGATGAACAGCAACGTGCCCACCATGACGATCCAGTCCACTATGTGCATGACTTGGCAGGATTTTCAGTCGGGTGAAAGAGATGGCCCGTCCCTCGGGTCACGAATACAGCCGGGTGAAGATATAAAACAGCAGGATGATCAGCGCGTGCAGGATGAGCACGAACGCATACAGGCGGTTCCACGAGCCCAGGATGGGCGGTTTGTCGTCGTTGGGAAGCTGATTCATGTCGGGGGCATTTTGTTCGAGGGTCAAGTTCGGCAATCCGGCGGTTTTCGGCCACACCGGCGATGGGGTGGGGCAGGGAAGGCCGCTCAGCTCCGGGGTGCTTCGGCGGGTGATTCCGGCTCCACATTGACCTTGCGCGACAGGCGCGAAGGCAGGCGCTGGATGCGCCCGTTGTAGCGGATGACGACCTCGCCATTTTCGGCCTGTACCAGCTCTACTTCGGTGCCGGGCGGCAGGCCGAGGCGCCACAGGCTCGAAACGACCTGGCCGTCGGGCTGATGCTCGGCGATGCGGGCCCGCTGGCCGGGACGCAGCTTGTTGAGCGGGTGCTCGGGCAGGCCTTCCTTGGGCGGAATGGGCGAGCCATGCGGATCCACGGCGGGGAATCCGAGGGTTTCATCAATGGTGTCCAGGATCTCTTCGGGCAGCAGGTGCTCGAGGTGCTCGGCATCGTCGTGAATCTGCTCGGGATTCAGGCCGGTGCGCCTGGCCAGGTAAGTCTCCCACAGCCGGTGGGCCCGAACGAGGGCGGCAGCGCGTGCCTTGCCCTCTTCGGTGAGGCGAATGCCGTCGGGGACGAGGAGTCCTTTTTTGCGCAAGCGCTGCAGCACCTTTTTGATCTTGCCCGTCGACTGGCCCAGGGCTTTGGCAAGGGTGGCCGGTGCGGGCGACTCGCCTTCGCTGTGCCGGAACACGTGCTTGAGCACGTCTTCTTCCTCGATGCGCCAGCGCAATTGCACCTTTTGCCACAGGCGCGCCACTAACCCGCGCTCGGGAGCAAACAGCGCTACGAGCAGATAGATCAGCGTGGCCACTACGGCAATGGCCGGCCCCGGCGTCGTTTCGAGCAGGATGGCCACTACCAGGCCGCTCACGGCCGAGCACACGCCCAACAGCCCGGCCCATACCAGCACCCACTTGAGGCGCTTGCTCAACAGCAGCGCCGTCGAGGCGGGCGTGATGAGCATGGCCACCACAAGAATGACGCCCACCGTCTGCAGGCTGGCCACCACGGCAAAGGACAGCATCAGCATCAGGAAGTAGTGCAGCGTCTGCACGCGGATGCCCATCGTGCGGGCCACCACTTCCTGAAACGTGGACACGAACAGCGGCCGATAGAGCACCACCACCGAGGCCAGCACGAACGCGGTAGTCATGGCAGCCAACCACAGGTCCTGGTCGGCCACGCCCAGCACATTGCCGAACAGGAAATCCTTGAGGTCGAGGTGGACGCCCTCCTCATGGCTGATCCACGAGATGCCCATGACACCCAGCGAAAACATGGCCGTGAATACGATGCCGATGGCGGCATCGTTCTTGGTGCGTACGTTCTGCTGGATCCACGTGATGCCGATGGCCGTGATCATGCCCGCCGCTACCGCCCCGAAGAAGAAGCCCAGCGTGTTGTAGCCTACGATCATGAAGGCAACCACCACACCGGGCAGAATGGCGTGCCCCAGCGCATCGCCTACCAGCGACATGTGCCGCAACACCAGAAATACGCCGAGTACTCCACACATCAGCCCTACCATCGTGGAAGCGAGCAACGCCCGGATGGCCCATTCTTGCTGCAAGATCGTCCAGAAGTCCATTGTGCTTGGCTTGTTTTCGAAGCCAAAGTTAGCAATTGTTTGTGTTGTAAAATAAAAAATTTAGGATCGGCTAAAAACGTTTGCGAGCCTTTCAAAGGCTCGTAAACGTTCACCCTGAACGTCCACCACACCTTGGCGTCTTTTCGATTTTTCAACTTGTCGTGTCTGAGCCCATGCCTCGGTCAGGGCCCTTCGCCCTCTGACGTTGGAGCAGGGTCTGGCCGGCGGCTATCACCTCTTCCACCGGGATGGCCCGGATGCAGCTTGCTGCTGCACAGCCCTTGTGGCACCAGTGGCAGGGCAGGTCGTCGCGACGAAGGACGATGAGGCGATCACCTGGCCGAAACCATCGCCCGGGCCATTCCCATGCCGACGACACCACCACGGCCGGACAGCCCACGGCATGCGCCAGGTGTGCGGGGCCCGAGTCGTTGCCGATGAACAGTGCCGCCCGGGTGAGCAGGGCGACCGTGTCGCGCGGATCGAGTCGGCCGGTGAGGTCGATGGCACCGGTCGTCTGGTGCAGCAACCGGCCTGCCTGCCGGTCTTCGCGACCACCTGCCACTACGATGGCCAGCCTTTCGGCAAATGCCTGTGCCACCTGCACGAAGCGCTCGATTGGCCAGCGATTCCAGGGGCGGCTGGCGCCCGGTGCCAGCACGACGAACGGGCGAGTCAGGTGATGGCGTGCCAGCAAGGCGTCGGTTCGCGTGCGGGAGGGGGCATTTGGCGAAAGCCGGAGCTGATCGTGCAAGGGCTCGAATCCATGCTTCCGCAAAATGTGCAGCAAGCGCTCCGCTTCGGTGGGCAGTTCGTCAGGCGGGTGCGTCCAGCGGGCGGGGCGCGGCATGGGGTCGTATTGCCAGCCGATGGCGCAGCGGATGCCGGCCAGCCGAAAGCATGCCATGTCGCGCAGATGGCGGTGCAGGCTGCGGCCCCACGGTGGCAATACGACCAGCAGGTCGAAAGAACGGGTGCGCAACCATCGCCACACTTCGCTCATCGGCCGATCGGTGTAGTCCAGCACCTCTTCGAACCAGCCTTTCGGCAAAAGCTGGTCGAGGCGCACGCGGCCAGACCCTCCGCGATGGGTCAGCAGACTGAAGCGGGCCTCGGGCCAATGGCGGCGCAAGGTGGAGAGGGCCGGCACGGCACAGACTCCGTCGCCCAGCGATCCGAGGCGCCACACCAGCACATGCCGGGCTTGTTCGGTCGGGAGTGCAAACAACGCCCTTGCCGCGAGGTCGAGGCAGGCCTGACCTCCTCGTTGGCGCCAGGTGTAGAGCATTCGCCCGATCTGTGCCGGCGTACTCATGATGCCAGCGTTTTCAGCCATGCCACATAGCGGTGGCCATAGGCTTGCCATGTATGGTGCCGGGCCAAGTGGCGTGCCTCTTCGAATAGCGCCAGCCAATCGGCATTTTGCGCAAGCGAAAGAATGGCTGCGGCAAGAGCATCCGCATCGCCCGGGGATACGAAGCGGGCACAAGCCGCATCTGGCGGCACCACGTCTGCAGCGCCGGTAGCCGGAGTGACCGCGATCGGCAGGCCCACGGCAAGGTATTGCAAAACCACCATGCTCATCCCTTCCTCGAAAGAGGGCTGCACGCCCAGATGGCATTGCCGCATCAGGGGCGGCAGGCGGTGCAGGGGCAGGTGGCCAAAGCTTCGCACGCGGTGGCGATGCGGCCAGGCAGCCAGCAGGCGTTGGATGGAGCGTTCTGTGGCGCCGAGGTGCCAGAGCTGCCACGCGATGTCGAGCCGCTCGAGCGCTTCGAGCAACACGTGGAAGCCCTTGCGTATCGAGGCCCTGCCGAGATAAAGCAGCCGAAGGGGTTCATCGGGACGGGGCGGTTCGGGCAGCGCTTCCGCAAAAAAGCAGTCGGCCGCGCCGAGGGGCATCACCTGCACTTTCTTTTCCGGCACGCCCTGCGCCACGAAGGTGTCGCGTGCCTGCGTGCTCGGCACCACGATATGGTCGGCTGCGTCGTATTCGGCCAGCTCGCGCTCGATGATGCAGTCGTCAATGTTTGCCGAAAGGCCCAGCTTTGCTGCTGCCTCTCTGCACACCCGCGCCTGATGCAGGATGTGCGTGGAGCCGCGTTCGAGGATGGCCAGGCGACCGGTGCGTTTGGCGGTGTGCAGCACCTCGAGGCTCATGCTGCTCCAGCCGATGAAGATGTCGCCTTTCGGCAAACGGGAAAGACGACGCGCAACCCAGCGGTCGAAAGCCCGCAAATTGGCGCATGCGTGCGGACCAAACCGAAACCGAACGGCCAGGCCCGGGTGCGTCTGGATGCGCTTGGGAGGGATGGCCTCGCCATCGCGTCGACCGGCCAGAGGCGCGAGCCAGGGTGTCTTTTGCGAGGCGTAGTGCGTAAAGAAGCGCTCCAGCATGCCGTGGCGCGCCAGTTGCTCGGCCAGATGGAAGGCGTGGAACTTGCCTCCGCAGGCTACGATCACGCGGTGGGGATGGGCATCAGCCATGGCGCGGGCGATTGGTCGGTGGGGAGGGATCGGGCCAGCCGGTATTGCGCCACCTTCTCGACAACGCGTCCGGGCATGAGTCGCAAGGGAGGCCACAGGCCGTTGAGGTGCCAGGCGCGCAGCACTTCCAGATTGCCCTGGATGCGTGCCCTCAGGGTGGCGTTGCTCCTTCCGCCCAGAGGCATCACCACGTGGGCGCCCGGCAGCCAGACGGCCTGCAGGCGATGCCGCACGAACAGGCGGACCAGCAGCTCGTAATCGGCCGAGATGGCGAGGCGGGCATCGTAAAATCCGTAGCGCAGGTGCACGCTGCGCCGCACGAAAAAGGCAGGGTGAGGCAGGTCCCAGCCTCGAAAAAAACGCGCCCGATCGAAAGGACCGCTTTCCCAGAAACGCACCAGGCGCTGCGCCTCAGGATCGGTCATCAGCAGGTCGCCATAGACGGCGGCGGCCTGTGGGTTTTGCCGAAAGGCCGCAACGACGCGCGACAGATAATCGGGGTCGGCGTACCAGTCGCCGGCATTGAGGATGGCGATGACGTCGCCCGTGGCCTGTCGAATGCCCTTGTTCATGGCGGCATAAATGCCGTCGTCTGGCTCGGATAGCCACCGCATGCGCGGGTGCCTGTCGGCAAACGACCGGATGACCTCAAGGGTGTAATCCTGACTGTCGCCGTCCACTACGAGGTGTTCCAGGTCGGGCCACGTCTGGGCTGCTGCCGAGGCGAGCGTACGCGCTATCACCTCGGCACAGTTGTAGGCAACCGTGATGACGGTGATTTTCATGGGCAGGTAAGGGGTAGATTGTTTGTCTTGATTCCAGGGTCGAAAGGGGCAGAGCCCCACGGCTACGGCTCATTGGGGAGTCAACGTGGTGATGTGTCCTCGTGTCTGGGTATGGCGTGGAAAGTTACGGGCTGTCAGGGGTAAACCCAAATGTGCGCTCGCCCACCTTCACTGCCGGATTGCCCCGGTAGATGCCAAACGGCTCGAGGGTGCCGCTGGCCACTGAGCCGAGAAGAAGCACGCTATGGCTTTGGCAATGGGTGCCCGGTCCCAAGGTGCAGCGCGCGGCGATCCAGCAACCCGCTTCGATGACGATGGGTGCGGTGCGCAGTCGGAAGTGGGGATGGCGGAAGTCGTGGTTGCCGGTGGTGAGATGGCAAGCCTGCGAAACGGTAGCGTGTGCGCCGATATGGATGGGCGCCAGGTTGTCGAGCCACACGTGCTCGCCGAGCTGGGCGTAGTCGTCGAGCACCAGGCGCCATGGAAACTTGATCTGCACCGACGGCTTGATCACCACGTCTCTACCCACGCGTGCGCCGAAGGCGCGCAGCAATGTGCGTTTCAGACGACAGGAAATCACCCAAGGGTTGCGAAAGACGAGCAGCGACACGGCATACCATGCCAGTTGCTTCCAAAAGGGAGCACCTGGATGGTAATCGCCTTTTTCGTAGTGGCGCAGGTCTACCTGTGGCTTTTCTGTAGCAATGGCGCGACGGTTTGATTTCCGGGCAGAAAAGGTCCCTATGCGATCTTTTCTTCGGTCATGCGTACGATTTCGTCGCACAGTCTGTCGGCTTGGGCCACCAGCTTTTTGCCTTCTTCGAGGATGGGCTCGGCCCAGCTCTTGTCGTTCAGGCCACTGACATTGACCAGCACGTTGAGCCAGGCGCCGCGCACGGCCGCACGCGCACACAGGGCGCCTACGGCGGCGTCGGTCACCGAGTTGGGGTTGCCCGTTTCGACCATGGTGCGTGCCAGCTCGAAGGTGTCGAAAGCGCGCTTCAGCACGCGGAAGGGCACCTCGATGGCGTGGCGCGTAGCCTCTTCGATGGCGCGCGCGCGGGCGGCTTTTTCTTCTTCTGTGCCTTTCGGCAAACGAAAGGCCGCCATGATGGCATTGAATGCCTTCGTGTCGTCATCGACCAGGCGTAGCAGCTCGTCTTTGATGGCCTGCCCCTTTTCGGCCTGTTCGCTGAACTCCTCCCAGCGGTCGTCCCAGCCACGCTTGTGCGACGAGAGGTTGGCCACCATGGCGCCCAGCGAGGCGCCCAGTGCACCGACGTAGGCCGAGACCGAACCGCCGCCCGGTGCGGGGCTTTCCGACGCGGTTTCGTTTGCGAAAGCGCGCAGGTCTTTCTGGATGAGGGGGCGCGGCTCGTCGGCTTCGAGCAGGTATTCGATGATTTTCTTTTTGGGATCGAAGGGGGCCAGCTCGTTGAGGCCGAGCGAGCGCACCGCGATGCGGATGATCTCCTCTTCCGACAGGCCGGTCGATCGTCTTTGCTTGCGCAAAAAGTACTTGCCCGCGTCGATCAACACCTTTTTGGGCACCAGTCCTACCAGCTCCGAGCCCGTGACGCGCAGCCCCCGCCGCTCGGCGCTCTGGCAGCAGGCTTCGAAGGCCACATGCAGGGGCGTCACTTCGATGTTGGTGAGGTTCATCGAGATTTGTGCGATGCCATACTCCTCGATGTACCAGCCGATGGCCTTGACGGCCTTGCACATGCCGGGCTCGCGCACGGGATTGCCCTGGGCGTCGCGCACGATCTCGCCCGTGATGGGGTTGCCCTTGCGCTTGACGCGCCCTTTTTCGCGCACGTCGAAGGCTACCGAGTTGGCGCGCCGCACCGAGGTGGTGTTGAGGTTGACGTTGTAGGCGATGAGGAAGTCGCGCGCGCCGATGGCGGTGGCGCCGGCCCTCGGGTTGAAGCGGGCAGGGCCGTAGTCGGGCTTCCACTCGGGGCGCTTCAGCTTGTCGGGCAGGCCTTCGTATTCGCCGGCGCGGATGTCGGCCAGGTTGCGGCGCTGCGGACTGGCGGCCGCATATTCGTACATGTACACCGGTATTTCGAGCTCGCGCCCTACCATCTCGCCCAGCTTGTGGGCCCACTGCGCCACCTCTTCCATGCTGATGTGGGCAATGGGTACGAGCGGACAGACGTCGGTGGCGCCCATGCGTGGATGCTCGCCCTGGTGCTTGCTCATGTCGATGAGTTGGGCGGCCTTTTTGATGGCCTTGAAGGCCGCCTGCACGACCGGCTCGGGTTCACCGACGAAGGTGACCACCGTGCGGTTGGTCGCCTTTCCGGGATCGACGTCGAGCAGCTTCACGCCCTCTACGCTTTCGATCTCGTCGGTGATTTGCTTGATGATGTCCATGTTGCGGCCCTCGCTGAAGTTGGGCACGCATTCGATCAGTTGGCGTGGTGTCATTGTTCGGTTTTGCGTGTGGGTCAGGATGCGCGATGTGCGCCGGCGAATTTCGAAAAAAAGCCCGAACCAAACCGAGCGCAAGCGGTGCCGATTTGCAGCGGCTGGGCCTGCGGCCTACATTTGCTTTCGCAAAATACCTTGCGAACGACCAACGCTTGTAGCTGTGCTTGCCATCTTCCGAACCAACCAGATTCTCGCCAGTATTCTGCTGCTTGTGTATGCGCTGCTGCTGTGGTGGCCCCTGTTCGTCTGGCCCGAGGCCTGGCCCGTAGCGTTCCCACAGGAAGGGTGGGGGCTTTGGGGCGATGCCTTTGCCGCCTGGACGGCTGCGTGGCCGTGGTGGCTGCATCGGCTGGCGGCCGGCGTGGTGTGGCTGGTGCTGGCGGGCGTGCTCTGTGGCCTGGCGATCGGTCATCGCCTCGACACGCCGGGCACCCTGTTCCCGGGCGTGGCCTTTTTCCTGTTGGGCAGCAGCCTGCCGGCCTTGATCGCAATGCATCCACTCGTCCCCGTCGCTGTTCTGCTGGTGGTCGTGCTGCTCCTGGTGTGGCAGAGCTACCAGGCATGGCAGGCCGATGAGCTGCTCTTTTTCACCGGATTCTGGATTGCCGTGGGCGCGCTGTTTTTTGCGCCTTTCCTGTGGCTGGCGGGGTGGGCTGTCTGGTCGCTGCTGATCATGCGCAAATTGACCTTCCGCGAGCTGATGGTACTGGCCAGTGGTCTGGTTACGCCTTTTTGGTTGTTGTGGGTGTGGTACTTCTGGCACGACCAGCAGTACCTCTTCTGGCAACAATGGCCGGGCGCGCACCTCTGGCCCCGGACGACGCCATGGCTGACCATAAGTGCATGGTGGCCCTGGCTGGTGGCCTGGCTGCTGGTGGCCCTGGTGCCTGTGTTCGGCTTTGGCGCGCTGCGGCTGCGTCGTACCATGCCCGTTCAGAAAAAGCTGCGCGTGTTGTTGATCCTGCAGATTTTCCTGTTTGCCATGGCAGTTCTGTATCTGGGCGACTACGGCCTGTGGGTATTGTTCCCGCTGACCATTCCCCTGTCCCTGTTCTGGGGGCTGATGTTGCTCGCCATGCCGAGCGGCCTGGCCAGCGGCCTGCACTGGCTGGCCGTGCTGGCCATCCTCGGCAGCTTGCTTTATCCTGTAGTCCGGTAAGTTGCCTGCTCAGCGTCGTGTGGCCACGAGGCCGCCCTGCAGGTCTCATTTGGCGAAAGCCTGAATGTCAGTCTTGAAGGGCTGCAATGCCCGGCAGCGTCTTGCCTTCGAGAAACTCGAGCATGGCACCGCCGCCCGTGCTGACGAAGCTCACCTTGTCGGCCAACCCCATCCGGGTGACGGCAGCCACGGAGTCGCCTCCGCCGACGAGCGAGAAAGCCCCCTGCCCGGTGGCGCGTGCCACGGCTTCGGCGATGGCCTTGGTGCCTTTGGCAAAGGGCTCCATCTCGAAGACGCCCATGGGGCCGTTCCAGAGGATGGTTTTCGAGTCCATGATCACTGCCGAGAAGGCTGCGATGGCATCGGGGCCGATATCGAGGCCCATCCATCCGTCGGGAATGGCGTCGCTGGGTGCCACCTTCGTCTGCGCGTCGGCAGCAAACCTGTCGGCGATGACCGAATCGAGGGGCAGCAGCATCCGCACGCCTTTCTCCTCGGCTTTCGCCAAAAGCTGCCGCGCCAGCTCCAGGCGGTCTTCCTCGACGAGCGAATTACCCACCTGGCCGCCCTGGCTCTTGATGAACGTGTAGGCCATGCCGCCGCCGATGAGCAGGTTGTCCACGAAGTCGAGCAGGCGCTCCAGCAGCAGGATCTTGTCGGACACCTTGGCGCCGCCCACTATAGCTGTCAGCGGGCGTTCGGGGCTGTGCAGCACTTTGTTGGCGTTTTCCACTTCGGCTTGCATAAGGAATCCCATGGTTTTGGCCCCTTTCGGGAAAAATTTTGCCACCGTAGCCGTCGAGGCATGGGCGCGGTGTGCCGTGCCGAAGGCGTCGTTGACATAGACGTCGGCCAGCTCGGCCCACTGGCGGGCCAGGGCCTCATCGCCCTTTTCCTCGCCCGGCTCGAAGCGGGTATTTTCCAGCAGCAACACCTCGCCGGGCTGCAGTGCAGTCGCCATCCGGCGCGCCTGCTCACCCACGGGTTCAGGGCAGAATTGCACCTCGCGGCCCAGCAGCTCGGACAGGTGCCCGACGATGTGGCGCAAGGTGAAGCGTTCCACGTCGATGCTGCCGTCGGCCTTGCGCTTCTTCTGGGGGCGCCCCAGATGCGACAGCAGAATCACGGCGCCGCCCTGGTCGAGGATGTGGCGGATGGTGGGCAGCGCGGCCCGGATGCGCGTGTCGTCGGTGATGTTTCCTTCCTCGTCGAGGGGCACGTTGAAGTCGACGCGCACCAGCGCTTTCTTGCCTTTGAAGTCGATGTCTTTCATCATGGTGCTTCGGGTTTGAAAGGACAAAGGGCGGCCACATGAGGGCCGCCCTTCGATGCGGGAAATGCGTTACTTGGTCAGAATCAGATGCGCGGCATCGGCCAGACGAGCCGAATATCCGGCTTCGTTGTCATACCACGAAACCACCTTGACGAATTTGCCCTTGACCTGCGTCATGAGCGAGTCGAAGATCGAGGAGTGAGGGTTGCGGATGATGTCGGCCGACACGATGGGGTCTTCGCAGTACTGCAGGATGCCCTTGAGGGGGCCTTCGGCGGCTTCTTTGAATTTGGCGTTGATGGCTTCTGCCGTGGCCTCCTTTTCAACCAGCACGTTGAGCTCGATCATCGAGCCGGTGATGACGGGTACGCGCACGGCCATGGCCATCAGTTTGTCGCCGATGGCCGGATACACCTTGGCTACGGCTTTGGCGGCGCCGGTGCTCGTGGGCACGATGTTGTAGGCCGCTGCGCGGGCACGGCGCAGGTCCTTGTGCGGCGCATCCTGGATGCGCTGGTCGGCGGTGTAAGCGTGTATGGTGGTCATCGAGCCGGTGACGATGCCCCAGTTCTCGTCCATGATTTTGACCACGGGGGCCAGGCAGTTGGTCGTACACGAGGCGTTGGAAAAGACGTTGTGGCGGCGGTCCAGCTCGTGGTCGTTCACGCCCAGCACAATGGTCTGGATGCCGTCGCCCGAGCCGGGAGCCGAGATCAGCACGTCCCTGGCGCCTGCCTTGAGGTGCAGCGCGGCCTTGTCGCGCGTGCGGAAGCGACCCGTGCACTCCAGTACCAGGTCGACGCCCAGCGCTTCCCAGGGCAGGTTTTCGGGGTTGGGCTCCGACAGGGCGCGGATGGCCTTGCCATTGACGTGCAGGTATTCGTCGTCGGCGCTTACCGTGCCTTCGAACGGGCCTTGCGCCGAGTCGTACTTCAAGAGGTGCGCCAGCGTGGCGTTATCCGTCAGGTCGTTGATGGCGACCACTTCCACCCCTTCTTTTTTGAGCAGGTTGCGGAAGGTCAGCCGGCCGATGCGGCCAAAGCCGTTGATTGCAATTTTCTTTGCCATAACAGTTGTTGGTTTTGATGATCAACAAAGCTTCAAGCGTGCAGGGCACTGCACGGAAAAGCGTATTCTTATGCCAAAATGACTCGGAGTATCCCACGAAGCCGGCGAAGTGGAGAGGAATGCGCACCACATCATTTTTGCTTCGAGGACTTGCCGCACCGGCTCTTCGGCTGAAAAAGCAGCCAGCAAATCGGCAATCTTCAGGCAGGGCCGGGCAAATTTAGCAGGACTTTCGAAACTTTTCCCCGCTTCCGGTTGTGAATTCCGTCTGGAAAGACGCGTTGAAGCGTGAAAATTTCTTTGCACCAAAATTTGGTTGAAAAAACGTTGTGCCTGTATATTTGCAGCGCTTTTCGAAAAAGCACCTGCCCAACGGGGCAGGATGGGCAGTATGCCCGACCTTAGGTCTGCATCTGTTGTGAAAATGGCCCGTTCGTCTAGGGGTTAGGACGCCACTCTTTCAAGGTGGAGACACGGGTTCGATTCCCGTACGGGCTACTACTGCGTTTTCTTCAGGTGCAGACTTTTTTATGGCCGGTTCGTCTAGGGGTTAGGACGCCACTCTTTCAAGGTGGAGACACGGGTTCGATTCCCGTACCGGCTACGAAAGAGAGCCTCGACGCCTGTGCGTGTCGGGGCTTTTTTGTTTTTGCGGTGGGGCGATCCTGGATATTGAAAAACAAAAATCGTTTTTCTTTCTCTCCCCGGCCGCCACTCTTTCAAGGTGGAGACACGGGTTCGATTCCCGTACCGGCTACGAAAGAGAGCCTCGACGCCTGTGCGTGTCGGGGCTTTTTTGTTTTTGCGGTGGGGCGATCCTGGATATTGAAAAACAAAAAT
>WFYJ01000090.1 GCA_015490175.1 Saprospiraceae bacterium
CCTCCA
This sequence comes from Saprospiraceae bacterium, assembly GCA_015490175.1. Taxonomy (GTDB): domain Bacteria; phylum Bacteroidota; class Bacteroidia; order Chitinophagales; family Saprospiraceae; genus WFYJ01. Next base: position 7 of record WFYJ01000090.1, read on the forward strand.
AACCTTTTTTGTCTCTACGCCGTTGGCTGAACTCGCTGTGCAGCCGGGGAATTTATGTGCCGCCTATTCCAATATGAGCGAATCAAAAAATACATCGCGAATCGTTGCGTTCCCGACTTGAGTCGGAGCCTGCCCCAGTTTACCGGGACAAGCTTTCCGACAAGTCGGAACAAGCTCCGGCTCGCCGAGGACAAGCTTTTGCGTGGTTGCGTGAGATTTGGTTTTTTTTCAGGGGCCTCAAACTTTGCTTTTTCAAATCAGCCAGGAAAATTGTCCATGGTCCATGGTCTATTGACCATCGTCCGGACAAAAAACCGCAGCTTTCAGCCGCAGAAGACGCAGTTTGAGCGCAGTTTTTGATCAGAGGTTGAGCGTTGAGCGTTGAGCGTTTGGCACCACTGTGCAATTTCGTGCACTCCCTCACTCCCTCACTCCATCACTCCTCACTCCATCACTCTTCACTCCATCCCTACACTCGCCGCTCATCGCACTTCCTTTGCTGTTGCCAGTACTTGAGCGTGGCGGGTGCCACTCCGACGGCCGGATCGAGCCGGATGTCGGGGAAGCAAGTTCGGATGCCCATCCTGATCATGGCCAGATGGTGGATGGCGTGGTCGTGCACGAACATCAGCTCGCGGCCGAAGGTAGATGCCACTACGGGGCGCTCTGCGGGCTGCCCGGCCTCGAAGAAATCGGCACGTACCTGCACGGCGGCCGCTTCGGGCACCGCGTCCATTTGCTGCACGAGGCGGGCAATGGCCGCGCGTGCCTTTTCGGGCCGGCGTTCCAGCGACGGGTCGCGATGACGCGCCGCATAATCCACGGGCAGCCCTTCGCGCCAGCCGCGCAGCAGGCACTCGGCAAAGTTGATGATGTGCCGGAAATGCTGGCCCAGCGAGGATCCTTCGAACAGGGGCAAAGGACGCGCATAGGCTTCGGCCGACAACTGTTCCAGCAGCCGATCCATCTGGCCGAATACGGATCGCAGGCCTTCTTTGCAGGTCATGGGTAGCAGTTTTACAGGCAAAAAGCAGGTGCAAGAGGCATGGCTGGTCGGGCAGGCAAAAGAAACACTTTTTCTCGTAAGGCCCACAAAAGGAACTCCGCAAGGTCGGGCGAATGTCCGCGCCACGGCCCGTTCTCTCTTGCGCGCACAAGAACATTGCCTTCCTTTGCGTTGTCCGGCATGCTTACGCAAAAAACCGATCCATGCGCACGCTACTTTTCCTGCTTCTGGTCATTGGTCTTTTCCGGCAAGGTGCCCACGCCCAGCTCGGCCTCGAGGGCGGCACGATGCAGACCCGCTTGACCGACTGGGCCACCTTCGCCGATCAGGCGGAGGGCGTCCCATTTGCCCGCGCTGCCGGCGGGCAATACCTCACCCTCAGCTACTGGTTCCGCCTGCGCGCCATACGCATCGAGTTCAGCCCGGGGCTGCGGCTGTCGCAGCAGATTTTCCGGCTTTCGCCAAATGAAGCCCGCACGCTCGACATCCGTGCCGTGGCCGTCGAATGGCCCGTGCTGGTGTACCCTTTCGACCTGGGCAGCGACTGCCACTGCCCCACCTTTTCGAAGCAGGGGCCTGCGCTTGAAAAAGGCTTCTTCCTGGCGCTGGTACCGGTCGGGCAATGGCAGCAGTACCGGCCACCCGAAGGATTCCATTTGCCGAAAGGCGAACAGATCTTGCCCGCGCTTGCCCTGCGCGCCGGCCTCGACATCGGCCTGTCGGATGCATGGACACTCACGTTACAGGGAGGCCTGTACTTCGCCCGCGCATGGGAATGGACCGACTTTCCGGCACTGTTCCCCGACCAGCCGGACGGTCCTGCCCGCACCGATGCCCGCGGCTGGAACGCAGGCCTGGTGCTGCGCTATCGCTGGAAACGGTAAGTCTGTGAGGAGAGCATGAGTGAGGCCCCTGAAAAAAACAAAATCTCGCGCAACGACTTGTTCCGACCTGTCGGAAACAGGTTCCGACCAAAGTCGGGGTTGTTACGGACTTTTTTCAGTGCGCTCAGTGCTCAATCAAAAATGTCTATCGTCCATCGTCCATCGTCAAAAATTCCCGAATCGAATTGCGTTGCGTATAAAATGACACTGAAATGAACGAGCTGCTCAAAAAACTCTTTATCCTGCCCGTCCGATTGTACCAGTGGACGCTTTCGCCCCTGCTCGGCCCCACCTGTCGCTATCAGCCCACCTGCTCGCATTACATGATCGAGGCCATACAGGAATGGGGTGTGCTGCGCGGCACCTGGATGGGCCTGAAACGCATCGGCAGGTGTCACCCCTGGAGCACGCACGATCCGTGGGATCCCGTGCCGCCAAACCCGAAACGCAGACAAGACAAAAACAGCACGGGTGAATGAGGTGACATGCAGGAGTATTCAGTCAGGCATTTTTTATTGACAATCAAAAAAAATTGGATCAAATCCTCGGTTCCTCGGATCCTCGGATCCTCGATTGCTCAATCAAAAATGTCCATCGTCAATCGTCCATTGACCATCGTCACACAAATGCCCGGGTGGTGCCCTTAAATAGATGATCGCGCAACCCGAAAATGGCCCGGCTGCAGAAAGGTGAATCGTTGAGGGTTGAGCGTGTAGCGTTGAGCGTTTTTTGCATTGACTATCAGGTGCTTGCTCAAATCTTCGATTCCTGAGCACACTGAAAAAAGGTGCCATGGAGAAGCCTGAAGTTTATGATCTTACAGCTGATATTTTGCTTAAATCATTGTAAATCAAATCTTTTTGCGCATCAATTTGAACGAACCGCAGCTTTCAGCCGCAGATGGACGCAGTTTGAGCGCAGTTTTTGTAACTCTGTGAAACTCAGTGTATTCTCGGTGGGGCTCTGTGTACCCGAA
>WFYJ01000091.1 GCA_015490175.1 Saprospiraceae bacterium
CGGATTGCGTTGAGTATAACATATGTCACGTCATTGCGTTGTTACTGACTTTTTTCAGCAGGCTCCACCATGAAAACCCTCAACGCTACACCCTCAACCATTGCGACAGGATTTCCCGAACCACTTTGATTTGAGTATAAGTACAATCAAATTGTAATCTGCTGATTTAAAATAAAAAATACATTGCGAATCATTGCGTCCCCGATACTCGGGACAGGCTTTCCGACGAGTCGGAACAAGTTTTTGCGTGAGATTTTGGGTTTTTTCAGTGGCCTCATGGTGTAATCGGTCAAACCGGTTGAATCGGTTGAATCGGTGCAAGCGGTCAATCGGTACCACGCACACCAAACTTTTCTGGTGTGCAGTCTCTCCTTCGCTCATTCACTCCATCTCTCTCGCTCGGGAAATCGACCATCGTCAAAAATTCCCGAACCGGATTGCGTGGGGTATATCTCAACATCGCGCCTGTGGCGCGTCTCAACAGGCGGCCGCAGCGTGTCCCCACCTTCGGGTCTGTCCCCATCGTACGGGGATCGCTATCAACACCGAGCGGTAGCGAGTCTCAACCATCAACTCCCCGCGTCGAGTACATTTCACGCATTGCGCTTGTCGATGCCCCATGCCAGCTTGCGCCGGATAGTTTCCAGAAACTCGCCCTCGTCCATGCGCACCAGCCGGATGCGAAACGGGGCCAGCCGGAGGGCCATGCGGTGCCGCGCCGTGATGGTCTCGTAGCGCGAGTCGAGCGTGCAGAGGAAGTGGTCGGTGCGTCCTTCCACCTCGAACGAGACGACGGCATCGTCGGACAGGACGATGGGCCGCACGTTGAGGTTGTGGGGCGCCACGGGCGTGAGGACGAAGTTGCGCGAGTCGGGAAAGATGATCGGGCCGCCACAGCTCAGCGAATAGCCGGTCGAGCCGGTGGGCGTGGCCATGATGACGCCGTCGGCCCAGTAGGTGTTGAGGAATGCGCCGTTGACCCAGGTATGCACCACGATCATGGACGAGGTGTCGCGCTTGAGCAAGGTGAAGTCGTTGAGGGCAAAGGGGAAGTCGTTGAACAGCGGCAGGTTGGCGTCGAGCTGCAGCAGGGTGCGCTCGTCGAGATAGTAGCTGTCGTTGAGCAGCCGCAGGATGGCCTCCTCCATGCGGCTGGTCTCGATGCTGGCCAGGAATCCCAGCCGCCCCAGGTTGATGCCGAGGATGGGGATACCCGTATCGCGCACCAGCGTCACGGCGCCGAGGATGGTGCCATCGCCTCCCAGCGTGATGACGAAGTCGAACGTGCGCAGCCGAAAGTCCAGGTGGCTTTCGAAGCGCCCAACCTCTTGCCGCAGCCGAATCTTGCCCTCGATCTGGTCGAGCAGATCGGCATAGACGAAGGTGGTGATCTGGTGCTGGTGCAGCAGGTCGAACAGCCGCTGAACGACGGGCAGGTGCGGGTCTTTGATGTTGCGGCTGAAGATGACGACTTGCATGGCGTGCTTTTCGGCGCAAAGAGAACAAATCAGAATCGAAACTTCCAGTGTAAAAATAGGCCATTCTCGCCCGACGCATTGCGGCTCCACTCGACGGTGACCAGCTTGTTGTAGTATGCCAGGAAGTTGATGCCCAGGCCGTGCCCCCACAACCACCTGTTGCGCAGGCTGTTGCCTTCGGCAAACCACGGATCGTGTACGTAGCCCACATCGCTGTGCAGGCTCAGGTACACGCGCAGCGGCATGACGCGGAAGGCATCAATGAACACCAGCGGGCCCCAGTCAATTTTGCGGTCGAAGACGACCCAGCGCAGGGTGTGTTTTGCGTAAGCATAATCCTTGCCGTCAATGACGTAGTACTCATAGCCGCGCAGGAAGTCCTCTTCGTAGCCCAGCGCGCGATACAGGTAAAAGGGCTTGGGGCCGCCCAGGAGGTCGGTTTGCGCTTTCCACACCCATTCGATGCTCCAGCGCCGCGACAGCACGGTATAGTGCTTCAGCAGCGCCGACAGCAACAGGCGGTTGCGCCTTTCGGCAAATGCGCCCAAGCCCTCTTTGCGCACCGACAGGGCCAGGTAGTAGCCCGCCATGGGAAATGGGCGCACATCGCGCTTGTCCACTACCATGTCGAGAGCCAGGGTCAGGTAGCGCTCCAGCGGGCCTTGCGGCAAAAAACGGGGATTGAGCGAGTCGAGCACCATGGGGTGGACGCGATGACGGTAGTAGCCTGCTGACAGCTCGGTATAGAAGTCGTTGCCGTACCGGCGGCGCAAGCCTGCCACCACGCGGAAGCGGCGCAACAGGAACGCGTCGTCGGCGCGGAAAAACTGCTGCCTGTCGCCCAGACTGGTCCAGGCCACCTCCTTGTTGCGCGCCGCCAGCAGATTGAAGTGCAGCCCCCAGTCGATGCCGCGCCCCAGCGAGGGCAGCGTGTAGCGCATTTCGAACTTCTGCGTGTAGCCGTGCTGCAGGGTGAGCTTGATTTCGTCGTTGCGGCCCAGCAGGTTGAAGTGGTAGAGCTTCAGCCCGTAGTTGACGCGCTCGAGACGGTGGTCGTACGCGTCCCACCAGACGTTGAAGTTGCGGTCGGCCAGCTCGAAGATCGGCACCGGGTAGAGGTACCAGGCCTCGCGCACGCGCACCGTCAGCCCGACGCGGCCCGTCTGGCCTTCCCAGGCATGGATACCGATGCGCACCTGTACGAACAGGTTGGTGTTCATCAGGCGGTGTTCGTTGCGCAGCATGCAGGCTTCCAGCTCGGTCACCGGCAGGCGGTCACCCACGCGTACGTCCAGCTCGCGCAGCACCACGTCGTCGCGCGTGTGGCGGTTGCCTTCCACCACGATCTCGCTGATGACGATGGAATCGGAAAGGGCGGCCTGGGCCCGGGCTTCATTTGCCGAAAGGCTGAACCCCAATACGAACAGCCAGCAAAGGGCAAGGAATCCGCTGTGGTGCATGGGGCCAAAGTTGCGCATTGGCGGCAAGCGGTGCAAGCAGGCCGTTCAGATATTGAGGTAGTTCATGAGGGCATCGTAGCGCTCCTGCAGCGCGTCGTAGTACTCCGCTTCGCCGAAGCGGCCCTTGATCTGATAGTTGAAGCGCTCGAGCGTGGCCGCGATATGGCGGGTGTCGAGGGTGTTGACCTTGATCGTGACCTCGAGCAGGCTGGCCTCCGGCTTCGACGACAGATAGACGCTCAGGATGGCCGCCCCTTCCGACTCGATGAGGCGGGCCAGCTCGGCCAGTGAGTAGTCGCGGCGGTCCACCTCGAGCACGAGGATGGTGCCCGGCTCGGTGAAGGTGGTCGTACGGGCGAAGTAGTGCAACAGGTCGGCCAGGGTGATGGCGCCCAGGTAGTTGTTCTGTTCGTCCACGACAGGGATGAGCGTCAGCTCGTGCTCGGCCATGAGGCGCATCACCTCGTAGAGGTGGTCGTCGCGGCGCACGTAGGGGCGCGTGACGCTCAGGGTGTAGGCGCCGACGGGCTCATGTACGTCTTCGCTGAGGATGTCTTCTTCGGAAAGCAGGCCCAGCAACTGCTCATTGTTGACGATGGGCAAATGCCGAACGTAATAGTCGCTCATGATGCTGAGCGCCTCCTCTCCCGTGTCGGAAGTCTTCAGCGGGATGATGTCGCGTGAGATGAGTTGTTCGGCAAGCATGGTCGTGCAAGATTTGCGAGATGTCTCAAAGCATGGCCCTCACGGCTTTCGTTCGGAAAACGTTTGAAAACGGGATCGGTTATCACAACCGTTCTCGAAGCGCGGGAAAATTGCAAAATTTTAACCGAATGCGAAAAACTGTTTGGGCAAAAGGGACGAAATTCAACCGCAAAGGGCATGTTTCCCCGATGAGCTGTCCGATTGCGGCCCATCCCGCTATCCGCTCGCACGGAACGTGCTGATCATCAAGCTCTGATCATTCCAAAATCAACTCCCATGAAGCTGAAAAGGACCGACCTGCTGCAACGCCACGCCTGGATCAATGGACAATGGACGCCGGCCCAGGGCGGCAAGACCTTCGCCGTGCGCAACCCGGCCGACGGCAGCGTCATTGCCGAAGTGGCCGAC
>WFYJ01000092.1 GCA_015490175.1 Saprospiraceae bacterium
ATCGGGCAGCCGGCCTCGCTTATTCGTTTGCCGAAAGGCGGCATCTACTCTTCTTCTTCGGTGCGGGCTTCGCCGTTGTCGCGCTTGCGGGCCTGGCGACGCACCCGCCGCGCCTCGTCGTCGCGCTCGTAGGCGTGGATGATCTCCTTGACGAGGCGATGGCGCACCACATCTTCGGCCGTCAGGTGTACCAGGCCCACACCTTGCAAGTGTTGCAGCAGCTCGATGGCGTGGCGCAGGCCCGACTTCTGGTGGAAGGGCAAGTCCACCTGCGACAGGTCGCCCGTGATGATGCATTTGGCCGAAGGCCCCAGCCGCGTCAGGAACATCTTGAGCTGGAGGGTGGTGGCGTTCTGGGCCTCGTCGAGGATGATGAAGGCGTTGTCGAGGGTGCGGCCCCTCATGAAGGCCAGGGGCGCGATCTCGATGACGCGGTTGGCCATGAAATAGTTGAGCTTTTCGGCCGGCAACATGTCGTCGAGGGCGTCGTAGAGGGGCCGCAGGTACGGATCGACCTTTTCCTTGAGGTCACCGGGCAGGAAGCCCAGGCTCTCTCCCGCCTCCACGGCCGGCCGCGTCAGGATGATCTTCTGCACCAGGCGGTTCTTCAGTGCGCGTACGGCCAGCGCCACGGCGGTGTAGGTCTTGCCTGTGCCCGCCGGGCCGATGGCGAAGACCACGTCGTTCTCTTCCGAGGCGCGGATGAGTTTCTGCTGGTTGACGGTCTTGGCCTTGATGGCCTTGCCGCCGCGTCCGTGCACCAGCGTCAGGTTGGCCGCGCCGTTGGACAGGCGCGCCGTGTAGGGATTGCCGCCGTTGAGCAGGTCTTCGACGATCTGGACCGTCAGATCCTTGTCTTCGCGCAGCATGCGCACCATCGTCTCGACCTTGGACTTGGCCTTCTGCGTGAATTTTTTCTCCCCGATGAGCTTGATGGTATTGCCCCGGGCCGTGATGGAGATTTCGGGAAAAGCGCGGCGCAACAGGTTCAGTTTTACGTTGTGCTCACCGTAGAGTGCTACGGGATCCACGCCCTCGATGGTCAGAATAATTTCGCTCAAATTGGACCTCCTCTTGATGGTTTGACAATTTTGGTTTTACCATAGGAAAAGCCCGCAAGCTTTCCCTTTGTTCAATTTGTGCCTTACGGCAAAAGTAACGGCATTTGCACTTTGGCGCATCTGCCGAATGTCAACTTTTTTTGACGGACAGGGGCCTGTCATGAGTACAACGGGAAGCGGCGGAAGTTGCAGGCCGGGCTTTTTTGCTTTCGCAAAATGAAGCCCGGAAATGGTGCCGTTACCGCTTCCGGCCAAACGCCTGCAGACCCCTACCTTTGCGCCCGCACGGGCATTGCCCCAAACGGCAGAATCATGATGAGACGCATCGTGCGGATGGCGTTCCGGCCCGAAGCCGTGGACGCCTTCCTGCAGATCTTCGAAGAAAGCAAGGACAAAATCCGGGCCTTCCCGGGCTGCCTGCACCTGGAACTGTGGCGCGACCACAGCCGCCCCGAGGTGTGCTTCACCTACAGCCTGTGGACCGGCCCCGAGGCGCTGGAAGCATACCGCCACTCCGACCTCTTCCGCAAGACCTGGGCGCGCACCAAAGTGCTGTTTGCCGAAAGGCCACAGGCCTGGTCGCTCGAGCTGGTGCAGGCGCCCGAGGGTCATCCCGTCATTTTTGGTGCGGCAGCGCCCGGGCTCGAAGCCGTACTGGCCCGGCACGCCCCCGGCCGCGTGGCCGTGCTGGTGGACGACCACACCGAGCAATACTGCTACCCGAAGGTGCGTGCCGCCCTGCCCGACGACCACCTGCTCATCCGCATCCCGCATGGCGAGCAGCACAAAAACCTGGACACCTGCCGCTACATCTGGACGCAGATGCTGGAGGCCCGCCTCGACCGGCAGGCGCTGCTCGTCAACCTGGGCGGCGGCGTCGTGGGCGACATGGGCGGCTTTTGCGCGGCAACATGGAAGCGCGGCATCCGCTTCGTGCAGGTGCCCACCACCCTGCTGGCCCAGGTCGATGCCTCGACGGGCGGCAAGCTGGGCATCGACTTCGAGGGCGTGAAAAACATCATCGGCGCGTTTGCCGACCCGCTGGCCGTGCTCGTCGATACCGACTTTCTGGCCACCCTGCCCTTTGCCGAGCTGCGCAGCGGCTTCGCCGAGGTAATCAAACACGCCCTCATCGCCGACGCGGATCAGTGGAAGATGCTGCGCCGCATCGAAGACCTGCGCACTGCCGACTGGCCGCAGATCGTGCCGCGCTCACTGGCCGTAAAGCGCCGCATCGTGGCGGCCGACCCCTACGAGCGCGGCCTGCGCAAGGCGCTCAACTTCGGGCACACCATCGGCCACGCCCTCGAGAGCGCAGCCATGCAGACCGACCAATCGCTGCTGCACGGCGAAGCCATCGCCATCGGCATGGTTTGCGAAAGCTGGCTTTCGGCACAAAAGGTGGGACTGCCACCCGAGGAGCTGGAGCAGATCACGGCCTTCATCAGGCAGATTTTTGGCTACCATCCGTTAAACAATTTGGCGAAAGCTGACCTTCTGGCACTGATGCACAACGACAAGAAGAACGAAGGCGACCGCATCAATTTCAGCCTCCTGCCCCGTATCGGCGAGGTGAGGGTGAACCAGACGGCTTCCGAAGCCGATATCCGGGCCAGTCTGGACTATTACGAGTCGGCAATGCAGCGCGGCAGCGGATAACCGCTTCGTCTTCGCTAACTTTGGCGGGTGGTGTCCTTAAATAGATGATCGCGCATCCCGAAAATGGACCGGCTGCAGAAAGGTGAATCGTTGAGGGTTGAGCGTGTAGCGTTGAGCGTTTTTTGCATCGACTATCAGGTGCTTGCTCAAATACTCAAATCCTCGATTCTTCATCCTTCAAACCGCAGCCTTCGGCCGCAGAAAACGCAGCTTGAACGCAGTTTTTATAACTCTGTGAAAATCAGTGTATCCTCAGTGGATTCTCTGTGTAACTGAATGATCTTTCGCCTTTTTTCAGTACGCTCAGGAATTGACTCAAACTATTGAAAAGCAAAATATTGAATGTGAAACGCTCGACGCTCAACGCTACCCTCTCAACCATTGCAACAGAATTTACCAAACCACTTTGATTTGAGCATACACCGATTCCACCCTTTCGAAGAGCAATAACCATACGAACCCAATATGGACGTGCACAACGAACAGCATACTATAGAGAAGCCGCAGCCTGCCCCCGGGCAGCAGCAGGTGCCCGCGTCGTGGCGGCGCATCGTAAAAGCCATGTGGATCGCCCTGGGAGCGGGCGTGCTGGGCGTGGCCCTGTTTTTCTTTTACCTGTCGTTCTCGATTCCCTCTTTCGAAGAGCTGGAAAACCCCAAGAGCGATGTGGCCTCGGTGGTCTATTTTGCCAACGGCGAAGAGCTGGGCCGCTACTACATCGAGAACCGCGTGCCGGTGCGCTACGAGGAGCTGTCGCCCTGGGTGGTGCAGGCCCTCATCGCCACTGAAGACGCGCGTTTTTACCGGCATCCGGGCATTGACCCGCGCAGCCTGGCGCGCGTAGCCGTCAAGACGGTGCTGCTGGGGCACGAGAGTTCGGGCGGCGGCAGCACCATCACGCAGCAACTGGCCAAGCTGTTGTACCCGCGCCCCGACTACCGCGGCATGAACAAGCTGCAACGCACCTGGGCGCTGGTCAAGCGCAAGTTTCAGGAATGGCTCACGGCCGTCAAGCTCGAACGCAGCTACACCAAGGAGGAAATCATGACGATGTACCTCAACAAGTTCGATTTCCTCTACGACAGCCACGGCATCCGCGCGGCGGCAGAGACCTACTTCGGCAAGGAGCAGGACTCGCTCCGCGTCGAGGAAGCCGCCACACTGGTGGGCATGCTCAAAAACCCGGCCCTGTTCAATCCCGTACGCCGCCCCGACACCGTGCTGCACCGCCGCAACGTGGTGCTCAAGCTGATGGTCGAGCACGGCTTCCTGACGCAAGAGCAATACGACTCGCTCAAGACGCTGCCCCTCGACATGTCGCGCTTCAAGCGCAAAACGCACAGCGAAGGGCCGGCGCCCTACGCCCTCATGGAGATCCGCAAGGACGTGCAGGCAATCCTCAAAAGCGACGAGGCCAAGCGCAAGAGCGACGGCACGCCCTACAACATCTACCGCGACGGCCTGAAGATCTACACCACCCTCGACCCCGTCATCCAGGCTCATGCCGAAGCGGCCATGCGCGAACACATGAAAGCCGTGCAGGAACGCTTCTGGCGCGAATGGGGCCGCCAGGACCCCTGGACGTGGCGCGATGAAGAAACGACCGATGCCGAAATGGCGGCCCGCCGCCGCAAGCTCACCTGGATGATCCGCGGCACCGATCGCTACGGCAGCATGCGCGCCCGCATCTTCGAGCCCGTGGCCGACAAGCTCACCGCTGAAATCAATGGGTTGCGCCTGCGCGACGTGGACATGGACCGCCTCATGGCTGCCGATAAAAACCGCACATCGCTGGCCCGCCTCGTGTCGCGCGAGCTCATCACCTCGCGCATGGCGCGCCAGTACGAAGCCGCGCTCGATCACCCGCTGTGGCCCGAGGTGAAGGCGGCCTGGCAGCGCCTGCAAGACGAGGTGGACAAGGCCTTCAAAAAGCCCGTGCCCATGCGCGTGTTCGCCTACAACGACGCCATGGAAAAAGACACGGTGATGAGCCCGCTCGACTCGCTGAAATACCACCACAGCTTCCTGCAGATCGGCAGCCTGGCGGTCGATCCGCATACGGGCCACGTCAAGGCCTGGATCGGAGGCATCAACTACAAGTATTTCCAGTTCGATCACACGCGCACGCAGCGCCAGGTGGGCTCTACCTTCAAGCCGTTCGTCTATGCAGCAGCCATCGCCATGCAGGGCATCTCGCCCTGCTACCAGATCCCCGACATCCCGCGCTCCATCCTGCCGGGCGAAGGCAATTTCGGCCTGACCGAAGAGTGGACACCGCAAAACGCCTCGGGCAAATACAGCGGTCAGATGTACACCCTGTTCGACGGTCTGAAAAAGTCGATCAACACCTTTTCGGTCTATCTGATGAAGCAACTGGGCAGCACCGAACCGGTGCGCGAGCTGGTGCGCAACATGGGCATTGACGTCGATGCCCAAAACCCCAACGGCAGCCTGCGCGTGCCCAAGGTGCCCTCGATCTGCCTTGGGGCAGCCGACCTGAGCGTGTACGAGATGACGGGCGCCTACACCACCTTCGCCAACAACGGCGTCTATAACAAGCCCATCTACCTGTTGCGCATCGAAGACCGCAACGGCCGCGTGCTCTACGAAGCCCTGCCCTACGAGCGCCAGGCCCTCGACGAGCGCGCCAACTACGTCATGGTCGAAATGCTCAAGTACGCTTCAGGACCCATGGGCCTCAAGAGCGAGGTGGGCGGCAAGACGGGCACGACCAACGACTACGTCGATGGCTGGTTCATGGGCATCACGCCCGACCTGGTGGTGGGCACCTGGGTGGGCGGCGAAGACCGCTGGATCCGCTTCCGCACCCTGTTCAACGGCCAAGGCGCGCGCATGGCCAAGCCTTTCTTCCGCGCCCTCATCCAGCGCCTCGAAAACGACCCCGACGCCGACTACGACCCCAACGCCCGCTTCTATCGGCCGCCGGGCGACCTGGGCATCGAACTCGATTGTACGCGCTATGCCCAGGCAGGTGAAGCGTTCGAAGACTTCCCCGACGAAGCGGATGACGGCTTCTTCGAGGATGCCTTCGGCAACGACGCCCCCACCCAGCCCGACAGCCTGCCCCCGGGCGGAGGAAGGTAAAAATGGCGGAATCGGTAGAATTGGTTGGCAGTGCCCTTGGGCAATGGAGGAAGGTTGAGGGTTGAGGGTTGAGCGTGTAGCGTTGAGTGTTTTTTGCCTTGAGTATCGGTTGTTTGGTTCAAATCCTCGATTCCTCGGTTCTTCGGTTCCTCGATTCCTCGGTTTCTCATCCATTGCAACCGCAGCCTTCGGCCGCAGAGAAACGCAGTTTGCACGCAGTTTTTACCTGTCGTTGAGGGTTGAGCGTGTAGGGTTTATAGTTTGCAACTCCGTGAAGATCAGTGTCTTCTCAGTGACTCTCTGTGTAACTGAATGATCTTTCAGCCGCAGAAGACGCAGCGCTGACGCAGTCTGTGCAGTCACTCCGTCGCTCCCTCACTCCGTCACTCCATCACTCCTCTCCCCATCACTCCGTCACTCCTTCGCGTTCCTCGCCCTGACCTCGGGATCGAGTGAAGTGCTTAACTTCAGGCCGCAAGCATCCGCAACTGATTCGAACGACCAACCACACGGAAATGAACAAGTACCTGAGCCTCCTGCTCGCCACTGCGCTCATGGCCCTGGGGGCCTGCGTCCCTCCAGAGGAGCAATTGCCCACGGAGGTGCGCGTCGATTTCAGCGATCCGCTCCAGCGGCACGTGTACGACCTGCAAGACCGCCAGTTATCCGACAGCCTGTTCCGCTACTTCCGCCATCCCGACCCCACCATCCGGTTTCTGGCTGCTCAAGCTTTCGCTTCCATCAAAGACACCGCGGCCGTAGACAGCCTGGCCGCCCTGCTTTCGGACCCCGTGACCGAGGTGCGCGCCGTGGCGGCCTACGCCATGGGTCAGACGGGCAATCCGCGCGCCACGCCCCTGCTCATCGCCGCTTTCGACCGCTTCGACACCTCGGGAGTGCATGCCCTGTCGAATGCCGCCATCCTCGAGGCCGTCGGCAAGACGGGCAGCGAACGCGAGCTGGAGCTGCTGGCCACGATCAGCACCTACCAGCCCACCGACACGCTGTTGCTCACCGGCCAGGCATGGGGCATCTACCGGTTTGCCTTGCGGCAAATCACGCATCGCAAGGGCACCGAATGCATGCTGCGCCTGCTGAGCGACACCAACATACCGACTGAGGTGCGCGTGATTGCCGCCAACTATCTGTACCGCGCGCGGCACCACCTCGAGTTCACGGACGACGACCTGAAGATTTTGGTGCAGCACTTCGTCGAAGATGCCGACCCGCGCATCCGCATGGCGCTGGCCCCAGCCATCGGCCGCCGCCCCGACAGCGAGGTGGCCTGGATGGCCCTGTCGGGGCGCTGGCTGCAGGAAGCCGACTGGCGCGTGCGCTGCAACATCCTGCGCGCCCTCGAAGATTTCGACTACACGCTGGCACGCCCCCTCGTCGAGCAGGCGCTGCACGACAGCAGCCACCACGTGGCGCTGTGCGCCGCCCAATATCTGCTCGCGCACGGCCAACCCTGGCACGGCGGTCGCTACCTGCGCCTCGCCGCCGACACTTCGCTGCCATGGCAGGTGCAGACCACGCTGCTCCAAGCCGCCAACCGCCATATCTCGCCGGCCATCAAGGACCTGCACGACTACGCCAACTTCCTGTTGCGCACCCGCTTCCAGAAAGCCGTCAACCCCTACGAAAAAGCCGCCTGCCTGCAAGGGCTGGCCGAGTTTCCGTGGAACTATCGCTTCATCTGGCGCGAAGCACACACCCACGGCGCCCCCGTGGTGCGCACTACCTGCGTGGCCGCCCTGCGAAAGATCGTGGGCATGGAAGCGCCGCGCCGCTACTTCGGCCTCAGCTTCCGGCGCGTGCGAGCAGACCTGAGCAGCTACTTCTCCGAAGCCATCCGCTCGGGCGACGAGGGCATGGCCGCCGAAGCCGCTCAGGCCCTCCTGCAGGCCAATCCCGACATGAACTTCAAAGTACTGTGGGCCGACAGCCTCGGCGTCGTGGAAGAAGGCCTGCAAAAGCTGAAGCTGCCCCGCGACATCGAAACCTGGAACCTCCTGCAACAGCTGAAAACCTGGCTGCAGGGCCGGCCCGCCCCGCCCCCGGCACGGCCCGAATACAATCATCCCATCGCCTGGGAGCTGGTGCCCACCGCGGCTACGCGGGTCACGCTGAGCACCAACAAGGGCGACATCGTGCTCGAGCTCTTGCCCGCGCTGGCCCCTGCCACCGTGGCCAGCTTCCGCCAGCTCGTGCGCGATGGCTACTACAACGGCAAGACCTTCCACCGCGTCGTGCCCAACTTCGTCATCCAGGGGGGCTGCCCGCGCGGCGACGGCTACGGTGCGCTCGACTTCACCTTGCGGTCCGAGCTGCCGTGGGTGCACTACGACCGCGCCGGCTACGTGGGAATGGCTTCGGCAGGCAACCACACCGAAAGCGTGCAGTTCTTCATCACCCACTCACCCACGCCCCATCTCGACGGCAACTACACCATTTTCGCACGTGTCGTGGAAGGCCAGCGCGTCGTCGATGCCATTGCCGTGGGCGACCGCATCGAGCGCGTGCTGGTGCAACAATGACCGCACCCCTGAAAACGCAGCGGTCCGGGGGCGTCGCGCTCCCCGGACCGCCGGAAAAGCACCCCGTCGCGGGTACAGAGATTCAGTTTTTCACGCCCGGACAGGGCTCTACAGTGCGGATCTTGTGGCAACAGTACCCGAAATCATTGCACTTGCATCCAGTGATTTTGCCGTTTTCCCTGACAAAGGTACATGAGTTGCACACCGTGAGGATATTACCTCCGCAACCTCCGTCACAGGAATGCTCCACGCAATCGCCCTGCCAGAAGCGCGCATCGGGCCGATCGGGTGCCAACGGCACCGCCACCCACCTGAGTGCCTTTTCGCCCTCCTTGTTCGTGTAAGCCAGCACTGCAGTGAGATAGCCATAGCCGTTTTCCTTGCCCAACGTCCAGGAAACGACACTGCCTTCTTCCCCATAAGTCTCATTCAGGTAGCGCATCACTGCAACTCTGTCGGGAACCAGTTCGTCCGTTTCGGCATTCCATGTACCGACCACATCTCCGGAAAGCGTGGTGTACACATTTTGCTGTGCCCGGCCGGGCACCTCGATCGCCCACAGACAGATCAGAATGAGCCAATGAGCCTTCATAAGCCGACGGGTTTTGGTGAAACAATACGAAGTGAACTACATGTATGACAAAACTCAAAAAAAAAAAATGTCATGCAAGGCCGATCATGTAAAAAAAGCGACATATACCAGATGCATAATAATGCATAATAATTTGGGGGTGGTGTCCTTAAATAGATGATTGCGCATCCTGAAAATGGACCGGCTGCAAAAGGTGTTGCGTGTAG
>WFYJ01000093.1 GCA_015490175.1 Saprospiraceae bacterium
ACCAGGCAAGCACACACATTGGGGCCTGCCTGGACAGCATGGTCTCAAAGGAAGACCTGCTTCTTTGCCCCAAATTTACCCCTTTTTCTTGTCAAAGAGCTTGGTTTTTTACATAGTTCCTAAACCCTCAACGCTACACCCTCAACGCTCAACCCTCAACGCTCAACGCCATCCGCCCCACCCGTTCCTCACCGCTGCACCTTACCTTTGCAGGGCATTTGTGAAAACGAAACTGCACGATCATGGAAAACAACGCGATGCGCGTGCTGACGGCCGTGCTGGTGGCCCTGCTGTTGCTGCTGGGCTGGTGGGGTTACACCAACTACAGCGAAAAGCAGGATCTGGCGAAAGCCAACGACATCATGACGCGCGAACTCAACGAGCTCAACGAACTGAAAAACGAGCTCGAAGCCGAGGTGGACAGCCTGGCGCAGGCCTACGAAGCTGTGGCCACTGAAAACGAAGAGCTGAAAGGCAATCTCGAGCAGGCGCAGGCCGAAATCCGAAGGAAGACTCAGGCGTTGCGGCGAGCCCGGGCTGCTACCCAAGACGAGGTGTCGGGTTTGCGCGAGCAGATTGCCGAGTTGCTTCAGGCCAGGGAAGAGCTGCAGCGACAGATCGAGCAATTGCAGGCCGAGAACGAACAGTTGCGCCGGGACAAGGAGCGACTGACGGCCGAGGTGCAGCAGAAGACGCAGGAGAACGAGCAGTTGCGCAACCTCAACGAAAGCATGCAGCAGGAGATCAACGAGCTGACCCGTGCCAACTTCAAGGCCAGCAGCTTCACCGTCGTGCTGCAGCAGCGCAACAACAAGGTGACGGCCAAGGCCTCGCGCGCGCGCCGGCTGCGCGTCAACTTCGAGGTGCTCAACGTGCCGCCCGAGTATCAGGGCGTGCGGCCCATTTACCTGGTCATCATGGACGACAAGGGCACGCCCATCAAGGTGGAGCAGCCGGTGCTGTTTTCCGTCAAGGTGAACGGCCAGGTGCTCGAATTTGAGGCCGTCAAGGCGCAGGAGGTAGATTTCGGGCCCAACCAGCGCCTCAGCATGGTATGGGATTTCGAGCGCAAGACCCTCAAGCCCGGTCTGTATCGCGCCGCCGTCTATACCGACATCGGCCTGCTGGGCGCTGCCGGCTTCGAAGTGCGCTGAGGTGACTACGGCCTTTCATTCCTTTGCGGGGCGCGGCACGCCGACGAGCGGATCGCGCCCCGTATCATTACCTCTCCATCGCTGCCCATGGGAGGATTTTTTGCATCAGGCCATCGGGATGTTTTCTATAGTCCATTGTCGGTAGTGGCCTCGATTATACTCGGCGCAATCCGGTTTGGGGATGATAGACGATTTCTGAGATGGAGAGAAGAGAGATGGAGTGAGGGAGTGACCGACCGCGCAAACTGCGTCAGCGCTGCGTCTTCTGCGGCCGAAGGCTGCGGTTTCAATGAGTGAGGAACCGAAGAACCGAAGAATCGAGGATCTGACAAAAAACTGGTAATCAGCAAGAAAAACTTTAAATTTTAAACTTTAAACTCTAAACCCTCAACGCTACACCCTCAACCATTGCAACAGGATTTTCCGAACCAATTTGATTTGAGTATAAAACCAGTCTGCCATGCAGTACCGGAAAGGGTGGTGGTTGTTCGCGATCGCCATGCTGACCGCGGGTTGCGTGTCGAAAAAGAAGTGGGAAGCCGAGATGTTGAATCGCGAGCAATGCGAGACGCAGCGCCAGCAGGTGGAATCCGCCTACGCGGAAGCCCTCGATGAGATCGAAAAGCTGCGGCTCGACTTGCGCGAAGAGCGCGGCGCCGTGCGCGCCCTCGAAGGTGTGGTGCGCGACCGCAACCAGCGCGTCGAGGCGCTGTTGCAGCAGATCGAACGCATGAAGGACGAGCTGGCGGCCCAGCGCAAGATGATGGATCTGACCCTGCAACGCCAGCTCGAAGCCATCGCCGAAAAGGAAGCCGCCATTGATGCGCTGCGCCAGGAGATCGCCGCACGCAATGCGCGCCTGCAGCAGCTGGCTTCCGAATTGCGCGACAGCCTGCAGGCCGCGGGCATCCCGGCCGAGGTGATTCTCGCGGCAGGGGAAGCCATCGTCCGCTTGCCTGCCGAGGCCGTTTTTCCCGAAAGGGAGGCCAGACCTTCAGCCGAAGGGTTGGATGCCGTGCAACGGCTGGGCGAGGTGCTGCGGCAGTATCCCCGCTTTCTCGTGCGGGTCGAGGTACATCACGACAACCAGCCCGTGCGCAGCCGCCGCTGGAGCGACAGCTGGGCCTTCACGCATGAGCGTGCCCTGGTGCTGGCGCGCCTGCTGGCCGACGAGGTGGGCATCCCGCCCAACAAGATCATCCCTGCAGGCCGCGGTGAGTACTTGCCGCTGGCCAGCAACGAAACCGAAGAGGGGCGTGCCCGCAACCGCCGAATCGAGCTGCACCTGTGGCTCGAACAAGACGACGTCATTGCGCGTATCAGGGCCCTTGCTGGTGAGGAGTGAGGCGTGAGCGTATGAGTGAGGGAGGGAGGAGTGAAGGAGTGATCGGGTGCGAAGTGAAGGTGCGTGGTGCCAAGCGGCCTCAAAACTCGAGCCGCCACGTCAGTACGGGGATGAGTCCGAGCTGGTATCTGGTGACGACCTTTTGTTGCACGGCGTCGTAGTAGCGCCAGGCCACGTTGCGGCGGTTGGTCAGGTTCTGGATGTCGAGGGCCAGCAGGCTCGAGCGGCCGTCTTTTTCCCAGCGGCGCGACCAGCGCAGATCCATTCGGAAGTAGGGAGGCAGCCTGTCGGCAAAAGGCCGGCTGGCGTCCCATTGGGTGGTGCCGGTATTGATGCTGGCTGCCAGATCAATGGGCGTTTCGCGCATGCCCCCGCCGGCGAGGCTCGTCAGGGCTATCTGGTTGATGAGGGTGCGCCGTTGTTTGTGGTGGACGCGCTCACGGCCCACGGTCAGGGTGCTGCCCCAGCCGCGGTCGAAGCGCGAGGGCCAGGTGCGGCCTGCAGCGTCGGTCCAGAGGCTGCGGAAGAGGGTGGCGCCACCGTGTACGAAGAAACTGTGCCACAGCGGCCGGTCGAGCGTCAGCTCGAGGCCGTAGCGCGAGCCGCTGCCCGCGGGCGTCAGGGCCGTCGTGGCCGGCTCGTTGATCATGTTGAGCACCGAGAACCAAGGTGCTTCCGCGCCCACCGGCACGTCGAAGAAGTACTGCCAGAAGGCTTCGGCCTTGACGTAGCCTTCCCGCGCAAAGGTGCGCTCCCAGCCCAGCGTGGCCTGTTGGCTGCGCAGCATGGGCAGATCCTTGTTCAGGAGGCGGCCCTCGCCGTCGGTGGCCGCCGCATAGACGCGCACCGTGTGCAGTTGGCTGTAGAGGCCCCAACTGCTGTACAGGGCGGCATTTGCCGAAAGGCGGAAGCGCACTTCGAGGCGCGGGTCGAGCGCGCGGCTGCCGTTCCAGGTGAAGTAGTGGCCGCGCAGGCCCATGCGGAGGCGCCACCGCTCCAGGGCGCGCTCCAGCTCGAACCAGGGCTTCAGCCACAGCCCGCGCATGTGGCCTTGCCCCTGCTGTTGCCTTTCGGCAAAACGGAAATCGTCGCTTTCGTCGAGGTAGCGCCCTGCCAGCCCGGCCGACCAGCGGATGCGCCGGGCCGCGGCGCCGCTGAGCGCCGAGCGGAAGGCCGTCCACGACTGGCTGAGCCGTTCGCGGCCGAAGGAGGTCGCGTCCTCGACGAAGGCGGCCTCCCAGTCGCTGCGCAGGGCCGACCGGACGAGCGTGCTCTTCCACAGCCAGCCGTTGCGCAGGGTGGTGTAGTGGCTGATGCCGAAGGCGCCCATGCGGCTCCGAAAGTCGATGTCGAGGCGGTCTTTGGCTTCCATGCGCAGGCTGTCGGCCGGCTGGCCGCGGAAGGTGTTGTGGCTGGCGCCTGCGAGGGCAAACACCTTGACGTGGCCGCGCGCCGTGGGCCAATCCATGGCAGCCGAGAGGTCCTGAAAGCCGATGGCTTCGCCGCCGAAGTCCATGCCGAGGGCTGTGAGCAGGCCGACGGTGGAGTAGCGGTAGTTGGCCAGCCAGGAAGGACGTGCGGCGCGGTCTTTTTTGCCGAAAGGCCCTTCGCCGGCCAGGTCGATGCCGATGAGGCTGAGCTGAAAGGTGCCCTCGGTCTGGCGGTCGTTGCCGCGGCGCAGCCGCATGTCGAGCAGTGCGCCGGTGGCGTCGCCCACCGAGGCGGGCGCAGCGCCGAGGTAGAAGGTCGTGTTGCCGAGCATTTGCGCGCTGAGCATGTTGACGCCGCCCCCGCTGAGGGTGACCTGGTCGGTGGCCGTGCCGGCATTGGGCGTGTGGTTGGGGTTGACGATGGGCACGCCCTCGAGTTGCCAGGTGTTCTGGTTGGGCGAGTTGCCGCGGGCGATGAGCAGGTTGCCCTGGTCGTTCCAGGTCATCATGGCGGGGTAAGCCACGGCCAGCCGCGCCGGATCGTAGAACGTGGCCGGAAAGCGGAACGTCCGCTCGATGGTCACCACGGGCAGTATGGTCATGGAACGGGGCGTGGCCGGCACACGGACTACCACTTCGCCCAGCGTGTCGGGTGCGGCTTCGAGCTGCAGGTCGAGCACCACTTCCTTGCCGCCACCTGCCAGCACTTCGGGCATGGTGAGCGTGGCATAGCCCAGCAGGTGGGCCTGCAGCACGTAGCGTCCGGGCGGCACTGCTTCCAGCCGGAACCGACCCAGTGTGTCGGTCTCGGTCGCGGCCGAATAGTCGCTGCTTTCGAGGGTCACCTGTACCCATGGCAGCGGCTGGAGCGTGGCGGCGTCGCGTACGGTGCCGCGCACGGTCCGGGCGGGTTGGAAGGCCCACACTGCTGCGGGCATCAGCAAGAGCATCAATGTTCGAAACAGCATGTCGGGTGTTTTTTGCGAAAGCGGGGCCAAAATACCCAGCCGCTTTGAGAATTTTTGACGATAGTCAATGGTCAATGATCAATGGACTTTTTGATTGGGCAAATTGAGAAACCGAAGATCGAGCCTGCTGAAAAAGGCTGAAAGATCATTCAGTTACACAGAGAGTCACTGAGTACGCACTGATTTTCAAAGCGTTCTGAACGCTGAACCCTCAACGCTCAACCCTCAATCCAGCATTTTTGCAACAAGCACATGCGCAGAATGCCTACCTTTGCCGCCGCTTTCGCAAAACGACCAAAAGACAAGGATTCATGGCGCTCCAATGCGGTATCGTGGGCCTGCCCAACGTAGGCAAATCCACGCTTTTCAACGCGCTGACTTCGGCCAAGGCGCTGGCAGCCAATTATCCCTTTGCCACCAAGGAACCCAACGTGGGCATGATCACGGTGCCCGACCCGCGCCTGGACAAGCTGGCCGAGCTGGTCAAACCGCAGCGCGTGGTGCCCACCACAGTCGAAATCGTCGATATTGCCGGCCTCATCAAGGGGGCCAGCAAGGGTGAGGGGCTGGGCAACCAGTTCCTGGCCAACATCCGCGAGGTGGATGCCATCATCCACGTGGTGCGCTGCTTCGACGACGGCAACGTGGTGCACGTCGATGGCTCGGTCGATCCGGTGCGCGACAAGGAGATCATCGACACCGAGCTCATCCTCAAGGATATGGAGACCGTAGAGAAGCGCCTCGACAAGCTGCGCAAGCAGGCCAAGAGCGGCAAGAAGGAGGACAAGAAAGCCGTAGAGACGGCCGAGGCCATCCTGCGCCAGCTCGAAAGCGGCAAGCCGGCACGTACCCTCGAGCTCGACGAGGAAGGCCAGGCCCTGCTCAGGGAAATGCAACTGCTCACGGCCAAGCCCGTCCTCTACGTCTGCAACGTGGATGAAAACTCGGTGATCAGCGGCAACGAGCACACGCGCCGCTTCATGGAAGCCGTCAAGGACGAAAACGCCGAGGTGATCCTCATCTCGGCAGCTATCGAGGCCGAGATCGCCCAGCTCGACGATCCCGAAGAGCGCAAGGAATTCCTGGCCGAGATGGGACTGGAGGAGCCGGGCGTCAACCGCCTGATCCGGGCGGCCTACAAGCTGCTCAACCTGATCACCTATTTCACCGCCGGCGAGAAAGAGGTACGCGCCTGGACCATCGTGCGCGGCTGGAAAGCGCCGCAGGCCGCCGGCGTCATCCACAGCGATTTCGAAAAGGGCTTCATCCGCGCCGAAGTGATCAAGTACGACGACTTCGTCAAGTACGGCAGTGAGGCCGCCGTCAGGGAAGCGGGCAAGATGGCCGTGGAGGGCAAGGACTACGTAGTGCAGGACGGCGACGTGATGCACTTCCGTTTCAACGTCTGAACCGATGGGCAAAGCGCACCGCTACTTCGTGCTGTTCAAGCCGTGGGGCTACCTCAGCCAGTTTACGCGCGAGGAGCCGCACCACCGCACCCTGGCCGACCTGTACGATTTCCCCGCAGATGTGTATCCCGTCGGCCGCCTCGACATGGACAGCGAAGGGCTGCTGCTGCTCACCAACGACAAGGCGCTGAACCACCGCCTGCTCGATCCGGCCTACGGCCACCGGCGCACCTACCTGGCGCAGGTGGAGGGCCGCCCCACGGAAGACGCACTCGAAGCCCTGCGCGCCGGCGTCGAGATACGCATCAACAAGAAGGTGCACCGCACCCGTCCGGCCCAGGTGGATTGGCTCGTCGAAGCGCCTGCCCTGCCGCCCCGCGAAAAAACCGTGCATCCGCGCCCGGGCAAGGAGGTGCATTGGCTGCGCCTCACCCTGACCGAAGGCAAGAACCGCCAGGTGCGGCGCATGTGCGCCAGGGTGGGTTTGCCCGTGCTGCGCCTGGTGCGCGTGGCCATCGAACGCCTCGAACTGGGCGACATGCAGCCCGGCGAGGTGCGCGAATGGAAAAGAGCGGATCTTTATCCCTTGCTCTTCGGCGCGGAAGAGGCTGGAAAATGAGCAGATGAAAGATCGTGACGGGGGGACGACCCCCGACGCTGTTGGAGGTTGTCCCCGAAGTTCGGGGCAGGCAGTGACCGCGTGAGACGTATGCGCCGTTCGTAATAAATTGATTTGCAAAAAACTTTGCGTGCTTGCGTCATGGCGCCTTTGCGTGAGACAATGACCGCTTTTTGCAGCGTACGCAACCATAAACCACGAAGAAAATGATCGTCATCACCGGTGCGGCCGGATTTATCGGAAGCTGTGTATTGCGCAAGCTCAACGATGAAGGCCTGACAGACATCCTGCTCGTGGACGACTTCTCGCGTCCCGACAAGAACCGCAACTTCGAAGGCAAGGCCTTTCGGCAAACGATGGATCGCATGGCCTTCCCCGACTGGCTCGACGCCCATGGCCGCGAGGTGGACCTCGTCATCCACATGGGTGCCCGCACCGATACGACCGAGCAGGACGAGGCCCTGTTCGAGCGGCTGAACCTCGGCTACTCGAAAGCCGTATGGCAGGCCTGTGCCCGCCACGACATTCCCTTGCTCTACGCCAGCAGTGCCGCCACCTACGGCCTGGGCGAGCATGGCTACGACGACAGCCACGAGCTGGTGCCGCTTTTGCGCCCGCTCAACCCCTATGGCCGCTCGAAAAACGAATTCGACAAGTGGGCCCTGCAGCAGGAAGCCGCACCGCCCCACTGGTACGGCTTCAAGTTTTTCAACGTCTATGGGCCCAACGAATACCACAAGGGACGCATGGCTTCGGTCATCTTCCACACCGTGCGCCAGATCAGGGCCACCGGCGGCATGAAGCTGTTCCGCTCGCACCGCCCCGACTTCCGCGACGGCGAACAGTCGCGCGACTTCGTGTACGTCAAGGATGTAGTGGACGTGCTGTGGTTTTTTGCCGACAGGGCGCTGAACCACCCGGCCGAAGCACCTGCCGACGGCCTCTACAACCTCGGCACCGGCAAGGCCCGCACCTTCCTCGACCTGGCCACCAACACCTTCCGAGCCATGGGGAGCGAGCCCAATATCTCGTTCATCGATACGCCTGAAGACATCCGCGACACCTATCAGTACTTCACCGAAGCGAAGATGGACAAGCTGCGCGCCGCCGGCTACGACAAGCCGTTCCACAGCCTCGAAGACGGCATCCACGACTACGTGCAGGGCTACCTGCTCGACGAGCGGATCTGGTGAGGGAGGCGGCCTGCAAGGATGATGCGGTTATACTCAAATCAAAGTAGTTCGGGAAATCCTGTGGCAATGGTTGAGGGTGTAGTGTTGAGGGTTTAGAGTTCAGGGTTTAAAGTTTAAAGTTTAAAGTTTTTCTTGTTGACTATAAGCTTTTTATCAAATACTCGGTTCTTCGGTTCCTCGGCCAAAAACCGCAGCCTTCGGCCGCAGAAGACGCAGCGCTGACGCAGTTTGCGCGGTCGATTACACCCTCACTCCATCTCTCTTCTCTCCATCTCAAAAATGTCCATCGTCTATCGTCCATTGACTATCGTCAATAATTCCCGAACCGAATTGCGTTGAGTATACGTGTTCCGTCCTGTGATTTTTTATTTTCTGAACAACTCTTCTTGGATTGGTGGCGAGGTTGTAACTTTGCCCCTGATCCGGATCAGATGTATTTCTAACCCAAAAATTTCAAAAAATGCAAAGATCACTTCACTTCACTTCTGTGCTGTGCGCTGATTATTTTTGGAGGGTGTAGCAAGGACAAAGACGATATCGCACCTTCCGATTTGTCAACAGGTTCTCCTGTTTCTATTTCTAGGCATTTTCTTGGCAAAGAAGGATTTGTTGTTGATGATGATGGGCTTTTGCATTTCCGCGATGTCGAAGCACTGCATTCATTTTTGACATCATGGCCTGCGTTGCGGGACGACAGCCTCTATGGTTTGTGGGCCCACGATTTGGGGATACAAACTGATTACGCCAATTATCTCCGGGTAAGTGATCTCCTCGACAGCCTGTTGCAGGCTCATGCATCGGACCCTCGTATGACAGAGGATCGGTTTGTACCGATATTCCGGGAATTTGCCCTTCGTCACGGCCATCTGGCCCGAATTTCTTCTGAAGGCGTACAACCCAGGTACCGCTTTCCCTATCACTATTTTGTGGACAGAGATGGCCACTATCGCGTTGGGGGGCGCTTGTACACCGCGCCTGCCCATGCGATGGCAACCTTTTCGCCGGGGCGCGACGAGCGTTGTGAGTTTACATGTACCGCAAAGCTGGAGAATGACAAAAAAAGACGTATCAAAGTGACGTGGGTGTCAGAGACCTTTCGCGAAACTTTTTCGCCCGATCCTTCGGATCCTCATAGCCCCCCCGTAACAGCCTATTGGTGGATTCATATGGGCGAAGTGAAGGCGCAGCGTCGCATTCTCGGTATCTGGTTCAGAGAGAAACGGCATATTGCATTGGATGTGAATGCCCAAGTGCGAAACGTGCATTATCATCCTTTCGTGCCGGTGGACACCACTTATAATATCGCTTTCTTCAAATGCGCATGGACCAATAAAATCAGGCAGCAGTTTGCGACGGATGTGTTTACAACATTTGTCAATTCTCCACTTAACAGAGAAGGTACTGTGGATGTGACGGGCACCAACCGGTTGGCTGACTGTAGCACGGTTCAGGCCTCATGCACCATCGGCGAGGCACTGGATTGTGAATGATAACCCTCGAATTCTTCACTCTGAAAAACAAAGAAACATGAAAGCGGTACTGAAGATGCTTTGTGTGTGGAGTGTATGGTGCGGGCTGTGTAGCCCGGCTGATGCACAGTGGTTCGTCAGTGGCGGCGCAAATGTGTCGTGGATGCATACCGACGAGCTGGCAATTGATTTTTCCCAGGCACGCCTTACGCCGCTTATTGGGCTGGGGCGCAGATTTGCACTGAATGAATACATGGCCTATGAGCCTGCATTGCACTATGCAGACTTTGGGGGGCGCCTGAAAGTGGACAGTGTGGGCGTAGATCAGAAATATTGGGTACATGCCTTGGTGCTGGATCAGTATTTTACCTACTACCTGAACGAGCGCTGGCATGTAGCACTTTCGCCCACGATCTGGTATGCTTTTTCGGCTCGTTACCTTTCTTCATCGGAAGAGGAAGGGGGAGAAGTTCGGCCGTGGTACGGGCTGCGTCCCTGGGCTTTCAGCTTTTCGGGGCGTGTGGGATATGCCGTTTCCGATCGCATGATGATCAACCTCTCGTGGCGGCGGGATCTTTCGAGTATTGGCAACATCTTTCCCGATTATACGGCCGCTCAAGTGCCGCCTGGGGCCAAAGACAAGCAAGGTTATGGCTTCGGCCTGCAACTGCAGTATCGCTTGGGCGGCAAGCGCCGTTAGATTATTTGACTGGCAATCCACAAAACCTGTAAGGACACATGCAGATTGGATCAATTGTAAGACCGGCCTGCAACTGCGTGCTGCTGCTGTTGGGCATCATCGGGCCGGTCATGCCGCCGGCATGGGCCCAGCAAGGCTGGTTCGTGCAGGCAAGCGGTGGGGCGAGCTGGCTTTCCATTCAGAATGAAGAGACGTCGCTGAAGTATGCCCGCCCTTCCTTTTCCGTGGGGGTTGGATGCGATTTCAGCCTGAGGCCGGCCCTGTGGTTCGAGCCGAGCCTGAGCTATGGCTATTTGAGCAGTGCCAGCCCTGGCGAGGGCGATTCGTTCGTATTCCATACCGTACATGCACTGGTCGTTGAACCGTACTTCAGTTATGGAAGGCCGCGTCGGGTCACCATAGGGCTTGCGCCAGGCGGGTACATCCCCTTGCGGATCGACCAGACGCTGCCATTGCCGGACGGGCGGGAGATTCGCTTTCAGTGGGCGGGTGCCCGTCCGTTCGTGGCGAGCCTTGCGTTTCGCTTCCGCTATTGGATCACCGAGCGGCTGACCATGCAGTTTGCCATACGGCAGGATGTGACCAGCACAGGTGCTCCTGCCCCCGTGCCTCCGGGGCCTGCCTCCCGCGATGTCCGGTATCGGGGGCACGGCATGGCATTGCGCCTGCAATGGTATCTGTCTCGCTGAATGACCGCATCTGCCCGAATGCCGGTGGCCGGGCATTGTGCCCGACCACCGGCCTTTTTCATCCTGTGATGTGGCTCGAGGCGCTTCAGTTCTCGTCGGGCAGGAAGCTGTATTGCTCGGCGTATTCGAGCATCTGGGCGGTAAAGTCGTCGGGGTACTCCACCTTGATGTCAATGATCTGGCCCTGGTCGTCGGTTACGGGCACCAGCCGCGGATTGATGAAGCCGCCGTAGGGTGCGATGTGGAGGTGTTCGGTGCGGCGCAGCACCTCGGCGTGGATCTCGGGATCGACCTGCACGCCGTAGTTTTCGATCAGGGCGCGGCCGGCTTCGTAGTCGCCCTGCGACTTGATGCGCTGCACTTCGCGCAGCAGCTCGCCGAACAGCGCGCGCAGCTTCTCGTAGTCGTTGATCTTGAAGCAGGTCTTGCCGTCGTGCACTACCTTTTCGATGACGTTGTCGGGCTGCCCTTTCTCATAGACCCATTTGGCGATCATCTGGCGGTTGCGCATATGCGCCTCTTCGATGGTGGCGCCCGGCTCGATGCGGCGCAGTTGCAGCATCAGGCCGTTGCGGATGTAGCTGTCGTAGGCGGCCTTGCCCACTTCGAGGCTGGGCATCAGCCCCAGCTCCACCATCTTGGGGTCCATCATGAAGTAGAGGGCCACCAGGTCGGCGCGCGCCTCTTCGAGGGGCGAAGCGTAGTTCTTGAGCGTTTCGGCGGGCGAGCCCACGCCCGGTTCCAGCTTGCCCGAGGCATGGCCGATCACTTCGTGCAGGGCCGTGTGGATCTTGCTGGCCAGTGAGCCGTATTTTTCGGCGCGCTCGATCTCGGCCTCGTCGCAGGCAAACTCGTGCAGCAGTACGGGCCCGTCGGCCTTGTTGTAGGCATCGATGATGTTGCCCAGGCTGACCGACTTGGAGCCGTACTCGACGCGGATCCAGTTGTTGTTGGGCAGGTTGACGCCGATGGGCGTCGAGGGGGAGGCGTCGCCCGCCTCGCCGGCCACGTTCACCACGTTGTAGCTGACGCCCACCACGTTCTCTTTCTTGTGCTGGTCCATGATAGGTGAGTGGTCTTCGAACCACTGTGCGTTTTCGGCCACCTTTTGCATGCGGGCCGAGGCCTCGAAGTCCTTGATCTCGACGATCGTCTCGTAGGTGCCCTTCATGCCCAGCGGGTCGTTGTACACTTCCACGAAGCCGTTGATGTAGTCCACGTCACCTTCGGTGGCCTGCACCCAGGCCACGTTGTAGTCGATCCACTTTTCCAGATCGCCCGTGCGGTAGTAATCGATCAGGATGCGCAGGGCGTTGGCCTGGGCTTCGTTTTCGGCCACCTCGGCGGCTTTTTCCAGCCATTTGATGATCTCCCTGATGGCCGGCCCGTACATGCCGTCGGCATACCAGCGGCGCTCCATGAGCCGGCCGTCGGGACCACGCACCACCTTGCTGTTGAGACCCCATTCGGGCGGGGTAGGATCGTTCTTGTCGATGATACTTTCGTAAAAGGCGCGCACTTCGGCTTCCGTCAGGTCGGGATCGTAGAAGTTGACGGCCGAGGCTTTGACCAGGTCTTTCGAGGGGTCGAGGTTGGTGCGCTTGGGGTCGATCGTGGGGTCGAACATGGCGTCGAGCACCTCGTCGTCGAGCTGGTGGCCTACGGCCTCGAGCAGCGACTGGAAGTATGCGCGCGAAAACTCGGGCTGGAACTTGTCGCCCGAGTAGTGGTGGTGGATGCCGTTGCTGAACCACACGTTTTTGGCATAGACCAGAAACCTGTTCCACTCGTCCGTGGTGCGGTCGCCCTCGTAGTCGCGCACGATGTGGTCGAGGGCGCGCCGGATCTTGAGGTTGTGGCGGTAGTTCTGGTCGTAGATGATGTCGCGCCCCGACAGGCCGGCCTGCACCAGGTAATACACCAGCTTTTTCTGCTGGAGCGTCAGGCTGTCGAAGCCCGGGATCCGGTAGCGGATAATCTTCTTGTCGGCGAACTGTTCGGTCTTCCAGACGAAGTCCTCGTCGCTGCCCGTCTGGCTTGGCTTTTCTGCCGGCTGCTGACAGCCTGCCCAGGCAAGCAGCAGGGCAAAGAGCAGATGCATCAGGTTTTTCATGTCGTTTCGGATTGTTTGATAAAAAAAAGCGGGGCCGTTTTTGCCCGCCGGAAGTTAGGGCATTTGCCGCGGCAATCGCAGCGCCCTTTCCCGTCAATTCGGGTGGTATGTCATCTTTGCGCACATGAAGTGTGCCTTTGCCAGAATCGTTCCCGCTGCGGGTGCGGCACTGCTGCTGGGCTGGCTGCTGCTGATTGCCTGCACGCAGCCGCTCAACCACGACGAGCACCAGTTCCTCGCGGCGGGCCGGCTCATGCGGCACGGCCTGTGGCCGTGGCGCCACTTTCCGCTCTTTCAGATGCCACTGCTGCCGATGTGGTATGCGCTGTTGAGTTTTGGCACCGATTGGCTATTGCTCGCCGGCCGACTGACGGCGGCACTGGCGGCCTGGAGCGTGCTGCTGTGGGTGTGGCGCTGGACGGTACGCCTGGCCGGCTCTGGCTTTGCCGGAAGGCTCATGGCTACCGCCATCGTCTTCATGCTGGCCGTGCATCCCGTGCTGGTTTACGCTGCCGCCAAGGCGTGGAACCACAGCGCGGGGCTGTGGCTGACGTGTCTGGCCACAGGGTGGTGGTTGCAGGCGCACAGGGGCGCCATGGGTTGGCGCGTTCCTTTTTTGAGTGGCCTGGCCCTTGCCCTGGCAGCGGGCGTGCGCCTCACCTATGCCGTGGCGGGCTTGCCGCTGCTCGTCGGCTGGCTGTGGCTGTCGTACATCCGGCAGCGGGGCCTCGTGGGATGGTGGGTAGTCGGCGGAATGGTGGGCCTTGCACCGGTACTCGCCTGCGCCGCGGCTGCGCCCGAGCGCTTCTTCGACCAGACCGTGCGCTATCACGTGCTCGTGGATGCGATTTACTTCCGTTCGCTCGGCGGTGCGATGGACTGGCCGCAGCGGCTGGCCTTTGCGTGGGACGTGCTCACGGCCAACTACTACCTGCCCTTTTCGCTTGGCGCCATGCTCGCAGGATTTTTCGCCTTTCGGCAAAAAAAGCACAGAAGTGTGTGGCTCATGGCCGTCGGCACGGCCCTGATGCTGCTGTGGGCAGGCCTGCAGAAGGTCGTCGTGTTCACCCAGTACTTCTATGTCCCCCTTCCGTTCTTGGCGCTGGCCCTGGCCTGTGGCGCGGCGGCATTTGCCGAAAGGCAGAGACAAATGGCCGTGGGCGTACTCGTCCTGTGGGCGGCGGTGCAGGGCTGGAACCAGCGCGCGGTTTTTTCGGCTTTTGCCAAATGGAACCAGCCCGAACGCTGGACACCCGTGGCACTGCACCGGCAGGCGCAGCGCATCGTCGCCCTGACGGGCCCCGACACCGTGCTCACGCTCTCGCCTCTGCACGTGCTCGAGGGCGGCGGCGCCGTTTTTCCGGCTTTTGCGGCCAGCCCCTTTGCCTGGCGCACGGCGGCCTTCTGGCCCGAAGACATGCGGGCCCGCAACGGTATCGTGGGTGCCGACCAGCTCGACGACTTTGCCCGTAGCCACACCATTCGCGCCATCCTCACCGGCTTCGAGCCCGGGATCGAGGATGCGCTCGACCGCTGGGCCGAAGCACGCGGCATGACGCCCCTCATGCCCGACGACAGCCCGGCCGTGCTGTGGTTGCAGCGCCACCTCGTCGGTCGTCGCCTCGCCGACAGCCTCGCAGGTCCCCTCGTCGTGCACGGCGAATGGGGCCCCTCGCTGCGCGATACCCTGTCGGCCACCCACGCACCACTCTGGCTGAAGGCCTCGCTCGAGCTGCACGTGCCCGAGCCGAAGCCCCGACATCCCGTGCTGCTCGTCCTCGAGCTGCGCCGGGGCGACGAGCTGCTGCACTGGCAGGCGCGCAAATTGCTTCCGTTTTACATGAAGGCCGGACAATGGCAGCGCCTGTGGCTGGCCTGCCGCATCGAAGGCCCGCTCACCGGCGGCGAACTGCTGAAAGCCTATCTGTGGCGACCTCAGGGTGGAGCAGATACCGCGGTGCGCCGGCTCACCCTCGAAACGGCGCAGATTGAGTGAGCGAAAGACTCGCTTCGCCCGAGGCTCAGATTCCAACAGGTCGGAAAGCTTGTCCCGGTAAACCGGAGCTTGTGCCGACTCGTCGGAAGCAAGTTCCGAAGCCAGGGGTCGTCACGCCCTCACGGCGCCAGCCGATCAATGCGCCAGGTGCCGTCGGGTTGGCGGCTGTACTGGAAGCGGTCGTGCAGGCGGTTGGGGCGCCCCTGCCAGAACTCGATGACGTGCGGCACGACGCGATAGCCGCCCCAGTGCTTCGGCACCGGTACTTCACCTTGTCCGAAGCGCGCCTTCATCTCTTCGAACTTCTGCATCAGAAACCGGCGCGACTCGATGACGCGGCTCTGCGGCGACACCCAGGCGCCGATCTGGCTGCCGCGTGGCCGCGTGGCGAAGTAGCGCGCCGTCTCCTGAAACGACACTTTCTCGGCCACGCCCTCGATCTTCACCTGGCGCTCGAGTACCAGCCAGGGGAACAGCAGCGCCACGCGTGGATTGACGGCGATGTCGCGCGCCTTGCGGCTCTCGTAGTTGGTGAAAAATACGAAGCCGCGATGGTCGAAGTACTTGAGCAACACGGTGCGCAGCGACGGCTGTCCCTCGGCATTGACCGTGGCCAGACTCATGGCGTTGGGGTCTTTTTCCACGGTTTCCATCGCTTCCTTGAACCACTTCTCGAACTGCCTGACGGGGTCTTCGTCGAGGGTGGCGCGGCTCAGCTCGGCACGCTTGTATTCTTCTCGCAACTGGCTCAGATCCATCACGTGTGTATTTGGGTAAACGACGTGCTCGGGACTGCGGCAAAGGAAACACTCTTTTCCTACTTGGGTGGTGTCCTTGAATATGCCCAATGCAATCCGGTTCGGGAATTTTTGACAATGGGCGATTTTTCTGAGATGGAGAGAAGAGAGAGGGAGTGAGGGTGTGACTGTCCCCTCCTGAAAAAAGGTACCATGCAGAAGCTTGAAGTTGAGGGTTGAGGGTTCAGAGTTTAGAGTTTAAAGTTTTTCTTGCTGATTATCAGTTTTTTGTCAAATATTCGGTTCCTCGGTTCCTCACTCATTGCAACCGCAGCCTCCGGGCGCAGAGCGCCGCAGTTTGCACGCAGTTTTTGAGCAGGTTGAGGGTTGAGCGTGTAGGGTTGAGGGTTTACAACTCTGTGAAAATCAGTGCATGCTCAGTGGCGCTC
>WFYJ01000094.1 GCA_015490175.1 Saprospiraceae bacterium
ACTGAAAAAAGTCCGTAACAACCCCGACTTTGGTCGGGGCAGGTTCCCGACTTGTCGGGATGACGCCCCGATGCTCGGGGCAAGCTGTGACGGGTGTCCACTATAGATAACATACTTATTTAAAATAAAAAATACATTGCGAATCGTTGCGTTCCCGATGTTCGGGACAAGCTTTAGCGTCCCCGACTGGCGTCGGGACAAGCTGTTGCGCGAGACTATGGGTTTTTTCAGGGGACTCAGGATAGAACGCTCAACTATCCACGACTTTCAGGCTCATGTCGAGGGCGGTGGCCGAGTGGGTGAGGGCCCCGACCGAGATGTATTGCACGCCCGTCTGGGCCACCTTGCGGATGTTGTGCAGGGTGATGCCGCCACTGGCTTCGGTCTCGAAAGCATCGCCCACGATGGCTACGCCTTCGCGCAGTAACGGCAGCTCGAAATTGTCGAACATCACGCGGCGCACCTTTCCCTTGCCGTGTTCCACGACTTCCCACACCTCTTGCAGGTTGCGCACTTCGACGGTCACAGGCAGGTCGAGCTGGTGTGCAGCTTTCCACTCAGCCACGCGCTCGATGGCTTGCGCGATGCCGCCGCAGGCGGCGATGTGGTTGTCTTTGATCATGAACCGGTCGTACAGACCAAACCGGTAGTTTTTACAACCACCCAGCGCGACAGCCCATTTTTCGAGCAAACGAATCAGGGGCGTGGTCTTGCGCGTGTCGAGCACGGTGACGCCCAGGTCTTCCACTTCGAAAAGGAACTGGTTGCTGAGCGTGGCGATGCCACTCATGCGCTGCATCGTGTTGAGCACGACGCGCTCGGCCATGAGCAGCGCCCGCGTGTTGCACGACACTTCAAAGACGATATCGCCCGGGCGCACGGCCGTGCCGTCGGCAATATGCTCAGTGAAGGTCGCCTCGGGGTCCACCTTCTGGAAAGCGCGGCGCGCCACTTCTACCCCGGCAATCACTCCCACATCCTTTACCAGCAACTGCGCCCTGCTGCGGGCATCCTCCGGAATGCAGGCCATCGAAGTGTAATCGCCCGGCCCCACGTCTTCCTGCAGGGCCATTTCGAGGAAGTGGTCAATTTGTTCCGGGGCAGGCTTCATGCAATTTTCGTTGGCTGAGCGGGTGGACGCAAATAGCGGCAATGACCGCAAAGCTATTGCTTTCAGGCGTTCCGTGCAGGAGTGCATCGAGGATCGAAATTTATGAAATCTGTTTGCCTATTTTTGTAACGAAAATTTTGATCCCTGTAGCAAAAACAAAACGAGACCATCCATGGAGCGACCCACAAGGCTGTTTGACTTTATTTACTACCAGCAGGCGCACTACCCGCAGGAACGCGCCTTCGGCTACTTCTACGAGGGTGAGTGGCGCTATTTCAGTACGGACGACATCATCGGGCAGGCGCGAAAGATGAGTCAGGGCCTGCTCAAGCTCGGCCTCGAGCCCGGCGACAAAGTGGCCCTGGTCACTTACAAGAACCGACCGGAGTGGACGATCACCGACTTGGCCATGCTGCAGATCGGGGTCATCAACGTGCCGGTGTATCCGACCATCAGCGCGCGCGAATACGAGTACATCTTCAACGATGCGGAGGTGAAGTATTGCTTCTGCGGTGCAGGAGATCTGGTGGACAAGGTGAAAGGCGCTTCGGCCAACGTGCCTTCCCTGAAAGGCATCTACTCATTTGATCGCCGCAGCGATGTGCCCTGGTGGAAGGACATGTGGGCCGACGACCGACCCGATGAGGTGGACAAGCGCATGGCTGCGGTCCAGCCCGAAGATCTGGCTACGCTGATCTACACCTCGGGTACGACGGGCAACCCCAAAGGGGTGATGCTCACCCATCACAACATCGTGAGCAATGTCACATCGGTACTGCCCTGCATTCCCATCGAGGCGGGCGAGACGGCGCTCAGCTTCCTGCCGCTGTGCCACATCTTCGAGCGAGCCGTGATGTATGCCTATTCCTATGCAGGGGTCAACGTGGTTTTTACGGGAACCGACAACCTGGGCGGTGAGGAAGGCGACTTGCGCACGGTGCGCCCCCACTTCTTCACCACCGTGCCGCGGCTGCTCGAGAAGGTGTATGAGAAAATCTATCAGAAGGGTCTGGAGCTGAGCGGTATCAAGCGGGCGTTGTTTTTCTGGGCGCTGCGCCAGACGGAAGACTACGAATACGACATCGAGTACGAGGGGCTGAAGAAGATCAAGGTGGCCATTGCCGACAAGCTCATCTTCAGCAAATGGCGCGAAGCGCTGGGTGGCCGCATCAAAGGCATCATCACGGGGGCGGCGGCCTGTCCGCGCCGCATCGCACAGGTATTTTCGGCTGCCGGCATCCCTGTGCGCGAAGGTTATGGCCTGACGGAGACCTCACCCGCCCTGACCATCAACCGGTTCGAGCCATGTGGAGCCCTGCTGGGCACGGTGGGGCCGGCCGTCGAGGGGGTCGAGTTGCGCATTGAAGCGTCGGATGCCTACGGGCCGGGCGAGGGCGAGATCCTGGCGCACGGCCCCAACGTGATGAAGGGCTATTACAACAAACCCGAAGAGACGGCGGCGGTCTTCACAGAAATTGACGGCAAGCGCTTCTTCCGCACCGGCGACGTGGGCACCTTTATCGAACATTGTGGCAAGCAGTTTCTCAAAATCACCGACCGCAAGAAGGAACTGCTCAAGACCTCGGGCGGCAAGTACGTGGCTCCGGCACCCATCGAGAACCGGCTCAAGGAAAACTTCCTCGTCGAGCAGGCCATGGTGGTGGGCGAAAAGCGCAAGTTCGTCTCGGCCATCATCGTGCCCGCCGAGGAAGCCCTGCGCAACTGGTGCGCGCACAACGGCATCGAATGGACCGCACTCGAGGAGATGATCAAAGACTCGCGCGTGATCGACAAGTACCAGCGCGTCATTGACGAGATCAACCCCGAGTTCAGCCATATCGAGCAGATCAAGAAGTTCGTGCTCGTGCCCGACGTGTGGGAGCCCATCAAGGCCGATGGCTCGGAAGCCGAGTTGACGCCCACCATGAAGCTCAAGCGGCGCGTCATCCTTCAGAAATACGCCGAGCTGATCGAACAGATGTACGCATCGTGATGCCGGCCTTTCGGCAAATGCCGCCGTTTTTTATTCGGCGGGCGTGGCCAGCGGTCCTTGTGTCGGTGTGGCCGGGGCCGTGGCCATGTGGAGGCGGTCGAGCAGTCGGCGCAAGGTGCGCTGGTTGTAGGGGCGATCCATGGCCGAGAGGATGTCCTCTTTTTCGCGGCGGGTGAGGTGGAAAGAAATGGGCGATTCCTTGTTGCGCTCGCCGGGCAGATAGACGAAACGCAACACGTCGAAGTGGTCGGGGCCAAAAAGGTCGTACAGCAGGCCCAGATTGGTGTCGTGCTCGAACTCCTGCAGCTTCATGATGTTGAAGGCAATGCCCAGCGGGTTGAGCATCGTCTCGATGACGCCGCGATGCTCGCTGCTCAATATCTGTCGGTGGCGCCCGTATGCGCGGATGACGACCAGCGTCACGCCGCTGGTGTGTGTTTTGATCCAGTCCTTGTGCACGTGCAGGAAGCGCACGGCCGTCTTGATGCCGAAATTGTCGCGGAAGCCGGCATCGAGCACTTCGATCATGGGATCGGTGGGCAAGAACACGTCGGGCAGCACGTAGGGATAGGTGGCATTCATGCGCAGCGCAGACGTGAAGCGCAGGTTGGCCGCGTCCTGGTGTTCGAGCAGTCGCATGAAGTCGACCGCGTCGATCTCGACGGCATCCGGTTTTTCCATGGCAATGGGCGGTGCCATCATGTACGAGACGCTATGCGGAGAAATGATGAGGCGGCGCCCGTCGTTGACGATGCTGGGCGTGACGAAGAGCATGGGGATGAGGGCCTCTCGCTCGGGCAGCCAGTAGTCGCTCAACGCCTTGTCGAGCACGTAGCCCGTGTTTTCGTTGAGCTGCATCTCGAACACGTAGCCCCGGTCTTTTCGGTAGGTATAGCCGGCCTCCTCGAACTTCACCCACGGCAAGAACAGGTCGTTCGACACGATGGTGAATGAGATGGAGTTGAGGAGGTCTCTGGAAATGTAATCGAGGTATCGGCGATCGGACGGATCGACGGGCTCGCCGCGCAGATGCCGCAGGTAGAGCTCGCGATAGTAGGCTGCGCCCATCATACCGCCCGAGGCGCCGCCGATCAGCACGGTGTGCTTGCTGAAGGCGCCCGAGCTGATGCTGTCGAGCTGTTGCAGCACGTGCATGGCCCACAGGGCAGCCTTGAGGCCCCCGCCACTCGTACCCAACACGATCATATGCGGCAGTGAATCGCCTTCGGCCTGGCGGCGCGCCAGCCAGCGATTGAGGATGGCTTCGGTGGAGTCCTTGTCGGCCTGGATGTTTTCGGGGCTGCAGAGCTGTTCGAGGGCGGCGTACGAATATTCCGGCCGGTCGGAGGTGGTGTAGTTCAGACCATACGCCTGATTTTTGGGATGCATCACTTCGAAGCGCGTCACGAAGTTGAGCAGGAGGAGCATGGCGATGAAAGCCGTGAGCGTCCAGCGGTGAAACCAGAAAATGATGGCGCCCAGCAAGCCCATGATGATGCTGGCCAGAATGAAAATCGAGGCGGCAGCAGGGATGCGGAACCACGGATTGTCGATCAGCAGGCCCAGCAGAATGATGATGGCAATGCTGTACAACTGCACGCGCAGGGCATTGAGATGGTTTTGCCGGAACACGCGCAACAGCAGGCTGATGTCGTAGTGGTGCACGCTGCGCACGGGGCGCAGGCGCAGCGACTCGGTCAGGTAGGTCTTCACGCTCCATGCCGTGCGGTGCAAGCGCACGTCTTCGATGGTGGCCGTGCCTTTGCCCGGGCCCACGCGGCTCCGTCCATCGGAGCGCGCTTCCTCGGTGATCTCCAGAAAACTGAGGATGTCTTTGTTGGTGAATTGCAAGTAGAGGGCTATCACGCCGATGAGCGCCACCACCCCCAAAAGAAAGCCCAGGCAGTTGCGCAGGATCTGCTGCCACGAATGCGTCTCGTACGACAGCTCGTACCAGGTGTGAAAGCCGAGGTAGAGCGCGGCAAACAACAGAGGAATGAGGGCATTGTTGATGCAAAACTTGGTGAAGGGGCGCGCCAGCGTAGCCAGAAAGGGGAAGCGATAGGCACTGAGCAGATAGGTGGTCAGGTTCCACGACATGACCAGCGCCCCGAAGGCCATTCCCACGATGAAAAAGCTCCAAAAACCCACCTTGCCCACATATTCGGGAGCCCAGAAAAGGAAATTGATGCCGAGACTGCCCCCGAGGTGGCCGGTGACGAGCAGGGCCAGAAACACCCAGATGGCCAGCAGCAACACGTGGTTGCGCAGGTGGATCACCGTGAGCTGTACGGGAAAGGAATACCACAAGTTGTACAGGAAGTGTCTCATCGGGCTTGTGGGGCTTGATTGCGCAGTTTGTTTGATGGTAAAGTGAAAACGAGCTGGCCGGAGGGTTCGTTGGGCAAAATATTGGCAGAATGTCGTAAAGGCAAGCAAAAGTTGTGAATCGGACTTTTTCTGCCCTTCAGGGGGAAAGGCTAACTTTCCGGCGATTTCCCTGCCAAAGTACAATTCGAATGGAAGCACTGAAGTACGTCCATCCTTCCACCCGATTCGAGAAAATTCCTACCCGCATTTTTGCCGATTCGCGTGCAGCCAGTCATACTGTAGCGCGCCGCATCGCAGAGCTCATCCGGCAAAAACAGGCTGCCGGCGAGACCTGTGTGTTGGGGCTGGCCACGGGTTCGTCGCCCGTGACGGTCTATGCCGAGCTGGTGCGCCTGCACCGCGAAGAGGGCCTCAGCTTCCGCAATGTCGTCACCTTCAACCTCGACGAATACTACCCCATGCAGCCCGACGCGCTGCAGAGCTATGTGCGTTTCATGCACGAACACCTCTTCGACCACATCGACATTCCGCCCGAACAGATCCACATTCCCGACGGCACCGTGCCGCGCGACAAGGTCGCCGACTATTGTCGCTGGTATGAAGACGAAATCCGCAAGAGCGGCGGGATCGACCTGCAGCTGTTGGGCATCGGCCGTACCGGCCATATCGGCTTCAACGAGCCGGGCTCGGGCCGCGACACGCGTACCCGCCTCATCACCCTCGATCACATCACCATCGTCGATGCCGCCAGCGACTTCTTCGGCGAGGAGAACGTGCCGCGCAAGGCCATCACCATGGGCGTGGGTACGATTCTCGAAGCCCGCGAGATCGTGCTCATGGCCTGGGGCGAGGGCAAGGCCCCCATCATCCGGGAAGCCGTCGAAGGGCCCATCTCCGACCACGTGCCGGCAACCTACCTGCAGGAGCACCCCAACACCACCGTCGTGCTCGACCTGGCGGCCGCCGCCGAGCTGACCCGTGTCAAGACGCCCTGGCTGGCCGGCGAAGTGCAATGGGACGATTTCCTGGTGAAAAAAGCCGTCATCTGGCTGGGCACCACGCTGCAAAAGCCCATCCTCAAGCTCACCAACCGCGATTACATGGACAACGGCATGGGCGAGCTGGTGACCGAATACGACACGGCCTACAATATCAACATCCGCATCTTCAACGAGCTGCAACGCACCATCACCGGCTGGCCCGGCGGCAAGCCCGGCGCCGCTTACTACGACAAGCCCGTGGCCCAGGAACCGGCGCGCAAGCGCGTGCTCATCTTCAGTCCGCACCCCGACGACGACGTCATCTCCATGGGGGGCACCTTCATCCGGCTGGTCGACCAGGGGCACGACGTGCACGTGGCCTACCAGACCTCGGGCAACATCGCCGTTTTCGACGACGACGTCATCCGCTTTGCCGACTTCGTCAATGACTACCACGAGGCCTTCGACCTCAAGCAGGAGGTGACGCGTTCCCTCTTTCAGACCATCCGACAGCAGCTTGCGCAAAAAAAGCCCGGCGAGGTGGACAGCCCCGAGGTGCAGACCATCAAGGGCCTCATCCGCCGCGGCGAAGCCAAAGCCGCCTGCCGCTATGTGGGCATCCCCGACGATCACGTCCACTTCCTCGATATGCCCTTCTACGAGACGGGACGCGTGAAAAAGAAGCCGATCGGCGAGGAGGACGTGCGCATCGTGCGCGAACTGATCGAAGCCATCGAGCCGCACCAGATCTACGCCGCGGGCGATCTGTCCGACCCGCACGGCACCCACCGCGTCTGCCTCGACGCCATCTTCCGGGCCATAGACCAACTGAAAGACCGCCCTTGGATGCAGCAATGCTACGTGTGGCTGTACCGCGGGGCCT
Source organism: Saprospiraceae bacterium (assembly GCA_015490175.1). Classification (GTDB taxonomy): domain Bacteria; phylum Bacteroidota; class Bacteroidia; order Chitinophagales; family Saprospiraceae; genus WFYJ01. The sequence goes on from WFYJ01000094.1 coordinate 7,299, forward strand.
GGCAGGAGTGGGAGCTGGAGCAGATCGACATGGCGGTGCCGCTCAGTCCCGACGAGCTTTTGCGCAAGCGGCGCGCCATCTTCAAGCACCAGTCACAGAAAGACCGACCGCTCTTCCCGGGCCACGACTCGCGCGAGTTCTGGCAGCGCGCCGAAGCGCGCAACCGCGAAACGGCACGCCTCTACGACCTGCTCGGCCTGCCCGAATACGAGGCGCTGGAAGCGTTCAAGCGGTATTATTTTACCTGACCTGTGGTTGAGACGCACGGCCGTATGTCTCAACGGCCGTATTCTTCCGTCCAGGAGCGGGGAGGCCGCCGTCGGTCCAGCACCTTGAAGGTATAGCCGAACGCGTTCCGTTCGTCGGGCTCATGGTGGGTTTCCTCGACGAGCTGCCACTCGGACCAGTCCATTTCCGGAAAAAAAGTGTCGCCTTCCGGTTCGGCATCCACTTCCGTGAGGTAGAGCCGGTGCCAGAAAGGCATGCTGGCCGCGTAAATCTGGCTGCCACCGATGATAAAGGCTTCCGTCTCATCGGCCCGGTGGGCCATGCTCAGCGCTTCCTCGACGGAATGAGCGATGAGCACGCCCGAGGCCACGAAAAAGGGGTTGCGGGTCACCACGATATTGGTGCGTTTGGGCAGCGGCCTGCCAATCGACAGAAAGCTCTTGCGCCCCATGATCACGTGATGGTGGATGGTGGTGCGCTTGAAGAATTTCAAGTCGGCAGGCAGGTACCACGGTATCTGGTTGTGCAGGCCGATGACGCCGTTGCGCGCCACGGCCACGATGGCGGAAATGTGCATAGTCTTTTCGGGTAAAAAATCCTGGAATCCGGTGCCCACTCAGGGGGCTGCCACCAGATTGGTGTGCAAGATGCGATCTTCCCACCATTTGCGGGCAGGATGGATGCCGCCGCGCAGGTAGCGCTCGATGAGCAATCCGGCCATGGGGGCGGCAAAAGCACTGCCACCGCCCGCATTTTCGACATACACGGCAATGGCTATTTGCGGGTTGTCGGCAGGGGCAAAGGCGATGAAGGTCGAGTGGTTTTCGCCATGGGGGTTCTGTACCGTTCCCGTCTTGCCGGCGATGGCTATGCCGGGCACCCATGCCGAGCGGGCCGTGCCCCCTTCCACCACCTTGCGCATGCCTTCGTGGATGATGTCGAAAAGAGACGTGTCGATACCGGTTTCGTGTTTTGGGAAGGGGCCGATGGCCGTGATCTTGCCGTCGGGAGCTTGCAGGGCCCGGCCGAGGTGGGGCGTGATGTACCAGCCTTTGTTGGCGATGGTGGCGGCCAGGTTGGCCATTTGCAGGGTCGTCAGCTCGATCTCGCCCTGCCCGATGCCCAGCGACATGATGGTGGGCGACTTCCAGCCGCCGAGATGGGGCGGGTAGAGCTTGTCGTAGTATTCGATGGTGGGCACGTTGCCGCCCTTTTCCCCCGGAAAGTCGATGCCCAGCGGCTTGCCGAGGCCGAAGGCCTGCACGTCGCGGAGGAACGCTTCGTATCCCGGCTTGGGGTTGTAGAAGCCGAACTTGTCGACGATGCGCCGAAATGCAGTGAAGAAGTAGGTGTTGCACGACCATTGCAGGGCTATGCTCACGTTGTAGGGCGCCGGATGCCGGCGGCAGCGGCGCGTGTCGGATCCGTAGGTGTAGTAGCCCGGGCACGAGATGAAGGTGTTGGGTTGCAGCACTTCGTTGTGCATGGCCGACAGCCCCACCACGGTCTTGAAGATGGAGCCGGGCGGGTATTGCGCCATGATGGCGCGGTTGAACAGCGGGTCGAGCGTGTCGGCAAGGAGCCGGCGGTAGGCTTGGCCGCGATGCCGGCTGATGGTCATGAGGTTGGGATCGTACGAGGGTGCCGAGACGAAAGCCAGGATCTCGCCGGTGCGCGGCTCGATGGCGACCACGGCTCCTTTCTTGTTTTTCAGCAGCTCTTCGGCATAGGCTTGCAGCTCGATGTCGAGCGTCGTGATGAGGTTTTGGCCGGTCTGGGGCAGGGTGTCGAGCGCGTGGTTTCGGTACGAACCGATCTCTTGCCCGAGGTTGTCGCGCAGCACGTAACGCACCCCTTTTTTGCCGCGCAGAGCTTGCTCGTATACCCATTCCAGGCCGTTGGCGCCCAGGTAGTCACCAGGTGCATAGCCCGAAAGCTCCTTCAGTTGTTCGGCCGTGACCTCTTGCAGGTACCCCAGCACATGTGCCCCATATGGATAGGGGTACACGCGCACGTTACGCGACTGCACGAAGAAGCCGGGAAACTCGTGCAATACCTCCTGCAGGCGCGCCCATTGTTCGGGTTCCAGCTTGTCGTAAAAAACGAATGGTGTGCGCTTGCTGTATCGTCGGTCGGACCAGTCTTTCTCGATGCGGCGTTTGAACTCGGCCCGGTCGATGCCCAGCAGGCGGCACAGCAGGGCCGTGTCCATCTGCGGGTCGAGCTTGTTGTAGGTGACCATCAGGTCGTACACGGGCTTGTTGCCCACCAGCAGGCGTTCGTGCCGGTCCAGGATGAGGCCCCGCGCCGGGTAGAGCACCACCTTGTCCACGGCGGTCGCCTCGGCACGGGCAGCCCACGAAGAGTCGAGGATCTGCAACTGGAATGCCTTTCCGGCCAGCACCAGCGTGCAGCCGATAAAGATGAGCCGGATGACGTATTGCCGGTTGCTGTATGGATCTCTGGGTAACACTTCGCGTGTGTTGTGTCAAAAAAATGGCCGAGCAGGGGCGATGCCGGATCTGCTCATTCTGCCGGGTTGAACACCACCGTATAGATAAACACGAACAGCATGGAGAAGATGAAGCTCAGTCCCGTTTTCAGGAGGATCTCGCCGAGCCAGACGAATGTAAAGGCTTCTACCGAAAAGTAAAATAGCAGATGCAACAGCATCAGTATGGCGCTGTAGCGCAAAAACCACCCCAGCCCCAGGCGCCAGGCCGTCGGACTGTAGTTGACGTTGTAGCCGCCTCGCGGTTCCAGGTAGCGCAGCACCAGCGCCCGCGCGAAAGCCGTGAAGGTGGCCGCACTGGCGTGCAACCCCGGCGTCTGATAGAACAGGTCCACGGCTATGCCTGCGAGGAAGCCCAGCAGGATGACCAGGGGGCGCGGCGTGCGCAAGGGCAGCAGCAGGATGAACAGCGGATAGAGGACGATGTGAAAATAGGGCCATTCCATGGCAATGCGTCGAAGGATCAACCCCTGTAACAACAGCAGCACGACGAAGCGAACGGTGTTGGTAAGGATGGTGCTGTTCATTGCTGCGTGGCGATTTTTGTGGACACCAATTCAGGGGCGGCGGGTCGGCGCAACACGAACACCCTGTTGAGCCGTGCAAAGTCGGTGCGCAGCGCCACTTCGAGCTGGATGAATGCCCCGCCCGGCATCTCGCGTACGGCTGTCACGTGTCCTACGGGAATTCCTTTCGGAAAAATGGCCGAATAGCCGCTGGTGATGATCAGATCGCCCTGTTCGACATCGGCATAGCCGGGCACGTCTTCGAGCAGGGCCACGTTGGGTGCAGGGCCTTCCCAGCGCAGCGAACCGAAATATCCCGATCGGGCGATCATGGCGCTGAGCCGCGCCTGCCGGTTGATGAGCGGCAGCACCAGGCTGTAGCGCTCATTGGTGGCTTTGACGATGCCGGCCACTCCTTCGTGCGTGATCACGCCCATGAGTGGATGGATGCCATGGCGTCGGCCTTTGTCGATGATGAAGACGTTGTTGGGCGAGGCAATGCTGTTGCTCACCACTGTGGCCGGATAGACGGCAATGGCCTGAGTGGTATCGAAGGTCAGGGTGTCGGCGGCGCAAGCATTTTGCAGTTGCTGGATAAAGGCTTTCTGTTCGAGCAGCGAGTCGAGCAGGGCGGCGTTCTGTGTGGCAAGCTGTTCGTTGATGTCAGCGAGGCTCAGATAGTCGGAAATGCGTTGTAGCCGGTCGTCTATTTTGTTGACGATCAGGTTGATGCTGTTGTCAAAAATGGCGCGTTGCTCTTCATTGTAGCGCACGATCAGCCAGAAGCTGAGGCTCTCCAGCAGGAGAAACAGCAGAAAGCCACCGTATCGCACAAACAGAAGAAACAGATCGCGCATGAAGCAGGTGCTTTGGTTTTCCCATAGCCTTGGCTCGCTGCACCGCAAGGGCACATGGCGGCTTTTCAGGGTTGGCGGGCGCCACGCCCGATGGATATGTGGTCAGGGACGGAAGCGAGGCACCGGCCTCAGACGCTCCGGCGGTCGATGAGGAAGGTGAAGCGCTCCGTGTTTTTGAGCGCAATGCCGGTGCCGCGCACCACGGCGCGCAGCGGATCTTCGGCCACGTGTACGGGCAGCTTCGTCTTGGCGCCGATGCGCTTGTCCAGACCGCGCAGCAGTGCGCCTCCGCCCGTCAGGTACAGCCCTGTGCGGTAAATGTCGGAGGCCAGCTCGGGCGGCGTCTGCTCCAGCGCCTTGAGGATGGCGTCCTCGATCTTGGCGATCGACTTGTCGAGGGCATGCGCAATCTCCGAGTACGAGACCACGGTCTGTTTGGGGATGCCCGTCATCATGTCGCGGCCATTGACGGGGAAGTCCTCGGGCGGGTTGTCGAGCTTGGGCAGGGCCGAGCCGACGTGGATCTTGATCTGTTCGGCCGTGCGCTCCCCGATCAGCAGGTTGTGTTCCCGCTTCATGTAGTTGATGATGTCGGAGGTGAGCTCGTCGCCGGCAATGCGGATCGACTGGTCGCAAACGATGCCCGACAGGGCGATGACGGCGATCTCGGTCGTACCGCCGCCAATGTCGATGACCATGTGTCCTACGGGCTCCTCCACGTCGAGGCCGATGCCGAGGGCTGCCGCCATGGGCTCGTGAATGAGATAGGTCTCTTTGCTGTCCACGTGGTCGGCCGACTCGAACACGGCGCGTTTTTCCACCTCGGTAATGCCCGAAGGGATGCAGACGACCATCTTGAGATGCGTGAAAAAGCGGCGGCGCGTGCCGAGCATGTTGATGAAGCCCTTGATCATGCTCTCGGCCGCCTGAAAGTCGGCAATGACGCCGTCCTTGAGCGGACGAACGGTCTTGACGTTCTCGTGCGTCTTCTCGTGCATCATCATGGCGCGCTTGCCCACCGCAATGGTCTGGCCGGTGCGGCGGTCAATGGCCACGATAGAGGGTTCATCCACCACCACCTTGCCATCCTGGATGATCAGGGTGTTGGCTGTACCCAGATCGATGGCAAGCTCTTGCTTGAACAGACTGAACAATTTCTCTTGATTTTTAAGCCCTTACCATGTTTTGTGGCCGGTGCCCAGCGCACCGACCTCCTCGGAATGCCGAACAGAGCTACAAAGCAACGCAAATTTCTGCTGAAAAGGAAAATGCGCCAATAGACTGCCCGGTTCAATGTGTCGGGGCGGGCAGCATTTGCCGAAAGGCAAAAGGCCGGAACGCCGCTCTTCTGTGGAGCGGCGCATGGCGCCACGCTAATGCTCGGGGCCTGCCGTCACGACGGTCATGGTGTCGGGCTGGAGCCAGGTAGCTGCAAGGGCCTGCAGCTCGTCGGGTGTGATGTGGTAGAGCACGTGGCCAATGCGCTCGAGCATGTCGGCAGGCGCCTCTTCGAAGAGGGGCGTGCGGATGTAGTCGGCCTGGTTGAAGGGGCCATCCACGTTGGCCAGCATGTTGCCCAGCAGATAATGGCGCACCATCTGCAGTTCGGCCTGGTCGGGCGGATGCGCCGTGAGGTTGTGCAGGGCGGCAAAAATTTCGCGCAAGGTCTCGGCCGCGCGTTCCGGAGCCACCTGCGTGGTGATGTAGAAGTATCCCGAGTGGCGCATCATCTCAAGGTCGGCATAGATGCTGTAGGTGTATCCCAGCTTTTCGCGGATGCGCTTGATGAGGCGCGAGCCGAAATAGCCGCCCAGGATCTGGGTCAGCACGTACATCGCCGGAAAATCGGGATGACGGCGCGGCCACAGTCTGCGCCCCACGTAGATGGCCGTTTGCGATTGCCGGGGCATGGCGACGTGGTGTCGGCCGCCATGGGGCGGGCAGGGCGGTATGGATTTGGGCTGTGCGGGCTTTCCTTGCACCGGCAGCCGGCTCAGTGCCTCGCGGGTCTGCTCGACGAGCCGGTCGTTGAGCCGGCCACTGAGCACGGCAAAGGCATTGCGGGCGTGGAAGTGCTCGACAGCGAATTGCTGCAGATCGGCGCGCGTCAGGGCGTCGTATCCGGCCGGCGTGCTGTTGTATCCGTACGGATGTTCGGCGCCGAAGAGCATTTCCGTGAAGGTGCGGTAGGCCACCACGTCGGGTTTTTGCAGATCGACCAGGAGGTTGGCCTTGCTCTGCTCGATGAAGGTGCACAGCTCACATTCGGGGAAGGCGGGACAGGTGACGACCTCGACGAGCAGGGGCAGCAGCGCGTCGAAATACCGGTTGAGGCTGAACAGCGACACCTCCAGCCCGTCCATGAGATAGGTGGTGCCCAGGCTCGCACCGAAAAAATCGACCTGCTCGGCAATCCAGGGTCCGTCGTGTCGGCAACTGCCTTCCAGCATCAGGTCGGACACGCCACGCGCCACCAGCGGCTTGTGTTCGGTCCATCGTCCGCCGCGAAAAGCCAGATCGAGCCGGGCTACCTCGAGCTGTCCGGCCTCGAGGCAATACAGCTTCAGGCCATTGGACAGCGTGAAGACGCTGGGCTCGGGGCTGCGGAGCGTTTGGAGGGGGCGCAATGGCGGCATCTTGCTTCGGTCGGGCATGGCCTGTGGTGATGATCAGTTGGTTCAATGGGCCGACGCCTCGTGTGCGCGGCCCTGCTCAATTTTTGCGAAAGCAAAAAGGCGGAGCGCTCGTTGCGGGTGCAAAGGTAGGGGCACGGGTGCCATCTTGTGCGTGACAAATGCAACCCCGCCGTAATCGTCCACGTATGCTGTGCACGCATTCCCTTTTTCGGCTATTCACATCCTGTGGAAATTTTGCACAGGCGCAAGTGCCGGAAATTCGCTTCCTTGCCATGTGTAGTGCCTATTTTTGCGGGGCTGAACCCCGCATATTTCCCGGAGATCATGCCTTCGACCTCTGGTACCGCCAAAAAGAACCAACGCCATGAAGTTTACCGTATCTTCTGCTTCCCTGTTGCGCGAACTGCAAAAAGCTGCCGGCGCCATTGCGTCGAATGCATCGATGCCCATATTGGAAGACTTTCTGTTCGAGATTGATGGAGACACCCTGCACATCACGGCCAGCGATCTGGAGACGACCATCCGCTGCTCGATGAGCGTGCAGTCGGATGGCAAAGGCAAGGTGGCCATTCCGGCCAGGATCTTGCTCGACACACTCAAGGCACTGCCCGAGCAGCCCGTGACCATCGCCGTCAATGAAGACAATTTCGGAGTAGAGATCACTTCTTCTTTCGGCAAATACCGCCTGGCCGGCGAGGACGGCGAAGATTACCCCACCGTGCCGCAGCCCGACGAAGTGGACCGCGTGGTGTTGGGCAATGAGGTGCTGTCGCGTGGCATCAGCCGCACCCTGTTTGCCACCAGCAACGACGAGCTGCGGCCGGCCATGAACGGCGTATTCTTCGAAGTGGACTTCAGCAGCATCACCTTCGTGGCCACCGATGCGCACAAGCTGGTCAAGTACACCTTCAGCGGCATCGAGAGCCAGGTGTCGGCATCGTTCATCGTGCCGAAAAAGTCGCTCAATCTGCTGAAGAACGATTTGCCTGCCGACGGCGAGGTGACCATGTCGTTCAATCGCACCAACGTCTTTTTCTCCTTCGACAATACCCATTTTGCCGTTCGGCTGATCGATGCGCGCTATCCCGACTATCAGGCCGTCATTCCTGTGGAAAACCCCAACAAGTTGACGGTGAACCGACAGGATCTGCTCAGCTCGCTCAAGCGCATCGCCATCTATGCCAACAAGACGACCAACCAGGTGATGTTCAGCATTGCCAACGACAGCCTGACCATCTCGACGCAGGACCTCGACTTCTCGAACGAGGCGACCGAGCAGTTGCCGTGTACGTATGAGGGCGAGCCGCTCGAGATCGGCTTCAATGCCAAGTTTCTCATCGAGATGCTGAGCGTGCTCGACAGCGAGGAGGTGCGTATGGAGCTGTCCAACCCGACGCGGGCGGGTATCCTCGTACCCGTGGAGCAGCCCGAAAACGAATCCATCCTGATGCTCGTCATGCCGGTGATGCTGGGCGTGTGAGCGTCTGGCTGCTGTGGGGTGCCGGGTTTGAGGGGGCTTCCCTTCAAGCCCGGTCGTTTTTTGTATTCAACGCAATTCGGTTTGGGAATTTTTGACGATGGACGATTTTTTGAGATGGAGAGAAGAGAGATGGAGTGAGGGAGTGACCGACCGCGCAAACTGCGTCAGCGCTGCGTCTTTCTGCGGCTGAAAGATCATTCAGTTACCCAGAGAACCACTGGGCATACACTGATTTTCACAGAGTTGTAAACGCTAAACTCTAAACCCTCAACCTCAACCAATGTAACAGGATTTCCCAAACCACTTTGATTTGAGTATGGTAGTACTTTTGCCCTGACAAAACCCCGCAACCCCATGAAACACATCCACAGCCTGGCAATTGCTGCCGCCTTCCTTGCCGTGTCTTCCTGCCAGTCCGGTCCCGATCCTGATTCGCCTGAATATGCCGTGCGCACCTGGCAACAGCTCGTCGATGAAAACCATTTTGCGCAAGCAAAAGAATGGAGTACGGCCACCACACAGCGCTGGCTCGACCTCATGACCGAACTGATTGGCGAGGGCGACACCACCTCTGTGACGCAGACCGTCTTCGAGCACCTGGACTGCAGCGTCGCCGACAGCACCGCCTGGTGCGTGTACCAGGTGCGCGAGGAGGGCGAACTCATCCAGGACACTTTCTGGCTGGTGCACCGCCAGGGGCGCTGGCTCATCGACCTGAAGGAGGAAGCGCTGGACATGAGTGACCAATGGATCGAGGAAATTTTCCCTCCGTATCCGCCGGCACTGCCCGATACGACCGGGCAGTAAGCGCCGCAGATACCCCATCCACAACAACCCGCAACCAGACATGATTACCCATCGCATCGGCCTGTTCTTCGGTTCGTTCAATCCCGTGCACAACGGGCACATGATCATCGCCAACGTCATGGCCACCCAGACCGACCTGGACGAGGTGTGGCTCGTCGTCTCGCCGCAGAACCCGCTCAAGCCGCGCAAGACGCTGGCACGCGATTACGACCGCCTGCATCTGGTGCACCTGGCCATCGGCGACAACCCGCATTTGCGCGCAAGCGATGTCGAGTTCGGATTGCCCCGCCCCTCCTATACCATCGACACGCTCACCCATCTGCGGGAAAAGTACCCGCAACACGAGTTTGCGCTCATCATGGGCAGCGACAACCTGCAGACCCTCCCTCGTTGGAAAAACTACGAGCTCATCCTGCGCGACTATCGCATCTACGTCTATGCCCGTCCGGGCCATGAGGAGGGCGAGCTGGCCGCCCATCCCCACGTGCAGATGGTGCCCGACGTGCCCCTGCTCCGGCTCTCGGCCAGCTATATCAGGCAGTGCATCCGGAAAGGCTATTCGGTGCAGTACATGGTGCCCGATGCCGTGTTCCGTTATCTGGAAGAAAGCGGACTGTACAAATGAAGGCAGCGGTGCGCATCCCTAATTTGCCTCGAGCGTGCAATAATCGCGGCCTGATTGCTTTTTTATGGCCGAACAAGTCCGACTGATCATGGGTGGTATTCGTTACGTCTGTTTTCTCTTTTCTTTTGTGTTTGCCTTTTCGGCAAATGTAACCGCTCAGGAGCCTCTGGCCATCGGGCAATGGCGGTCGTGGCTGCCTTACCAGGCCGGTCGCTACGTGACCCAGAGTGCCGAGGCCGTGTGGTATGCCACCGAGCTGTCGGTCATGCGCGTGGACAAAGCCGACTTTTCACTCGACTACCTGAGCAAGGTAGAAGGACTCAGCGGGGTGGGCGTCCATCTCGTCAAGTACCATCCCGGGGCGCAGGTGCTCATGGTGATATATGACGACGGCGTGATTGACTTGGTGCGCGAAACGGAGGTGCTGACCGTGCCCGGCTTGGCCGAAAGCAACATCATCATCGGCGAGAAGCGCATCAACGACGTCTTTTGCACGGATACGGCGCGTGCCTGGCTGGCCGGCAACTTCGGCCTCAGCCGTTTTGATGTCCGTACCGGCCTGTTCGAAGGCACTACCCGCATGCCGGTGGAAGCGCGCTCGGTAGTGACGTGGCGCGACTCGGTATGGGTGAGCACCGACGAAGGGCTCTACGCGGCACCCCTGCAAGGAGTGAACCTCGACGACTTCGGCAACTGGCGCTGGCTGGGACCCGACGCGGGCTTCCCTGCCGACTACAGCGCGGGCGCCCTGGCCGTATTTGCCGACAGGCTCTATCTGAACATGGATGGCCGGCTGGTGCGGTACGCCGACGGCCAGTTGACGAACGTCCACCAGGAAAGCGGCATGAGCCTCCACTTCCTCACGGCCGAAGGCGCTCATCTGGTGGCGGGCTTTCGATGCAATGGCGACTGCAATGGCAGGTTGTTGTACTTCACTGCCGACGGCCAGTACGAGCCGTCGGCAGCGCAATGCGTCAATCGGCCGCTCTATGCCATCGAAGACGAACAGGGGCGCGTGTGGATTGCCGACGAGTGGCGCAAGTTTCGGCTCGATCGCCGCGACGGCTCTGGCGAATGCTACCAGTTTGCCACCAACACGCCCTGGTCGGCCAACACCTACGACATCGAGCTGTGGCAAGACGAGGTGTGGATCGCCGCCGGCGGCGTGAGCAGCATTTTCGGCTATCTGTTTCGCTCCGACGGCATCATGGCGCGTGTGGACGGCCAGTGGAACGCCTACAACAAGTTCACGCGCGATGAGCTGAACGGGCTGGAAGACTTCCTCGCCGTGCGCATCCACCCCCAGACGGGTGTGGTCTATGCCGGCTCTTTCCTCGACGGCCTGGTGGTGTACGATCGCCAGCAGTTCAAGGTGTACAACGACACCAACTCGACGCTCAACAACGCCATCGGCGATCCCCTGCGCACGCGCGTGTCGGGGCTGGCCCTCGACGCGGAAGGCAACCTGTGGGTGGCCAACCACAGCGCCGAACGTCCCTTTTCGGTGCTGCGCCCCGACGGCACCTGGCAGAGCTTTGCGCCCGAGTGCGTGGCGCGCGAGCTGGCCCAGGTGGTCGTCGATCTGTTCGGCTACAAGTGGTTTGTGGTGACCAACAACAACGCCGGCGTGCTGGTCTATGACGACGGCGGCACTCTCGACGACCCATCCGACGACCGCTGTCGCCTCTTCACGGCGCTCGACAGCGAGCTGCCCACCAACAAGGTCAACTGCCTGGCCGTCGATCTCGACGGGGCGGTGTGGGTGGGCACCAATGAAGGACCCGTCATCTTCGAGTGCGATCCGTTCTTCGATCAGTGTACCGGCTCGCGCCGCATCGTCGAGCAGGACAACTTCGGCGCCTACCTGCTCGAAGACGAAGACGTGCGCACCATCGCCGTCGATGGCGCCAACCGCAAGTGGGTGGGCACCACCAACGGCGTGTTCGTCCTCTCGCCCGACGGACTGGAAGAAGAGGCGCGCTTCACGACGGACAACAGCCCGTTGTTCGACAACCTCATCACCGACATTGCCATCCATCCCGAAACGGGCGAAGTGTATATCGGCACGGGCAAGGGCATGCTCAGCCTCAAGGCCGAAGCCACCGAGGGCGGCCCCGTCCATCGTTCCGAAGTAAAGGTTTATCCCAATCCGGTACGGCCCGACTACGAAGGGCCCATCGCCATCGAAGGGCTGGCCCGCGACGCCAACGTGAAGATCACCGACCTGCACGGCCAGCTCGTGTACGAAACGACTGCTCTGGGTGGCCGCGCCATCTGGTACGGCACCGATTACAACGGCCGCAGAGTGCAGTCGGGAGTCTATCTGGTGTTTGCCACCTCCGACAACATCCAGAACCCCGACACGGCCGTGGCCCGCATCCTCGTCATTCACTGAGCAGGCGCGCTCTTTCCGCTTCCGAGCGCACGCAGGTGTCGAGCACGTGCTGATAGTAGGCTTCGTACTGCGGCAGGATGAGGTTGATGTCGAAGCGGCGGGCCTGTTCGAGGGCGTTTTTTCGAAAAGTCTGGAGCAATTGCTCGTCGCTGAGCAGGCGGATGGCATTGCGCGCCATGTCCTCCACGTCGCCGATATTGCTCAGGAAGCCCGTCTTGCCGTGGATGTTCACTTCGGGCAGGCCCCCCGTGTTGGTGCTGATGACGGGCACCTCGCAGGCCATGGCTTCGAGGGCGGCCAGCCCGAAGCTCTCGTTTTCGGAAGGCATGATGAACAGGTCGGCCACGGCCAGAATTTCTTCGATAGCGTCCTGTTTGCCAAGGAACCGGATGTCGTCGCACAGCCTCAGCTTGCGGCACAGGTCTTCGAGCTTGCGGCGCTCGGGGCCATCGCCCACCAGCAACAGTTTCGCAGGCATCTGTGCGCGCACCAGCCGGAACACGTGCAGCACGTCCTCTACCCGCTTCACTTTGCGGAAATTGGACACGTGCACGAGGATGCGCTCGCCTTCCGGTGCGATGGCTTTCTTGAAGTGGTCCTTGTTCTCGCGATGGAAGCGCGTGAAATCGACAAAGTTGTAAATCACTTCGATGTCGCGCTGGATGTCGAAATATTCGTACGTCTGTTGCCGCAGGCTTTTCGATACGGCCGTCACGCCATCAGACTTGTTGATCGAGAACTCGACCACGGGCGCGAAGGAAGGGTTGTTGCCCACCACCGTGATGTCGGTACCGTGCAGCGTGGTGATGACGGGAATGTAGCGGCTGCGTTGCAGCAGTACCTTTTTGGCCAGGTAGGCCACGGTGGCATGCGGGATGGCGTAGTGGACGTGCAGCAGATCGAGCTTTTCGTAGTGCACCACCTCGACCAGCTTGCTGGCCAGCGTAGTGTCGTAGGGCGGGTACTCGAACAGCGGGTAATCGTCGTCGGTCACCTCGTGAAAGAAGATGTTTTCGTGGAAGGTCGTGAGGCGCGGCGGCCGCCGGTAGGTGATGAAGTGCACCTGGTGCCCACGCTTGGCCAGGCCTACCCCCAGCTCGGTGGCTACCATGCCACTGCCGCCATAGGTTGGATAACAGACGATACCGATTTTCATGGTGTCGGGTATTTGCCGGCTTTCGCCAAAAACGGCCTGCCCGCCGGGCGAGTCTCATTCAATACGTCCTGCTGCGCGCAAAGTTGGGAAAAAACCCTCGGGCCCATGGTGACGGGGGCGACATCTGCCCCCACTTTGCCTTTCGGCAAAATACAAACGGCAGGATGGAAAAAAACCATCCCGCCGTCTGCATGGGCCAGGTGCATGTCCTTTATCGGACGATCACGAGTTTTTCGAAATGAGGCAGTTTGCCCGATTGGAGGCGCACGATGTACATGCCGGCCGGCCAGTCGTGCACGTCGAGCGGCACGTCCTGTTCGACGACGTGGTCGAACTGTCGTTGCCACATCAGCTTGCCTTCCATGGAGAAGATGTCTATCTGCACGTCGCTGGCAGTGCTGAGGCGGAAGCGCATCAGCGCCTGCCCGTCCGTGGGGTTGGGCGACAGGACGACGTGCTCCACCAGCACCTGTTCGCGTGCACCCACCAGGGCGGGCACCTCGTACTCTTCGATCTGCATGCAGCCCAGCGCGTCGCTCACCGTGACGGTGTAGAAGCCCGGGTCGAGGCCTACGAGCGTCGTGCCCGTGGCGCCATTGCTCCATTCGAAGGTGTAGGGGCCGGTGCCGAAGAGCGGATCGTTCAGGTGAATCTCTCCGTCACCCGTGCTGCTGCCTTCCGCCGGCGTCACTTTTGCCGTAAGGCCCAGCGTGGGCGGACAGCCCGGAATATTGATGTTGTCCAGGTCGAGCCAGTAGTCGCCCGCACCCCATATCCCCACGAAGCGGATGTTGATGGCCATACCGGCCCATGGCGACAGGTCGATGCCGATGGTGGTAAAGTCGGTAGTGGGCACGTGGTCGGTACCGACGAGCGTGAATACCGTGTCCCACGAGTCGCCGCAGTCGGTGCTGAAGAGCACCATGAGCGAGTCGCCACTGGTGAGCTCGGTGGCCACGGTTCCGGCCGACCAGTTGACGTAGCGGTAGTCGAAGGTGAGCGAGTCGCCGTCGTTGATGGGCCCCACGCGGTAGGTCGTCACTTCGAAAGACTGGTCGCCCGAGTACAGGTTGTCGGAGATGACGGCCGTGGGGTTGTTGTGCAGATTGGGCGCATAGACGATATTGCCGAATTCGGAATGCGTCCATTCGGCCGGAAATTCCAGCGACTCGAAGTCTTCCATGAGCGGCAGGTAGTATGCCGTCACGATGTCTATGGCGAAGGTGTCGTTGGTGCGGTCGCTGTCGTTGTCGAGCTCGGTCCACACCTCGACGTGGTAGGTGCCGGGTTCGCTGAAGTCCCACTTCGTGTCGAACTCGACGTAGATGAGCGAGTCGTTGCCGAGCACGCCGGTGAACAGGCCGTCGGTAGGGATGGGGATGCCGGCCGGCACGCCGTTGACGCTGTACTTGAAGGGGAAGAGCGACTGGGGCGCCTGCCCGTAGTTGGCCAGCAACAGGCCGATGGTCTCTACACCGAGGTTGCAGGCCGTGTCGGGGTTGGGACGCAGCAGCCCGGCCACGCCCACATCGTTGAGCCAGAGGGTCTGGAAGGACAGCGGGCCCACCTGCAGGCTGTGCTCTGCCGAGTCGCAGGCGGCGTAGATATAGACGTCGTACCAGGTGTGTTCCGTCAGGCCCGTCAGCGTGAGCATGGTCGTTCCGGGATCCGTCTGGGCGCTCTGGCCGGTGCCGAGCGTGAAGCCCAGCGGTCCCCATTCGATGACGTGCGGTACGGTTTCGTCGCTCGGTTCCCACATCAGGATGGCGTTGGTGGCATTGACGTCGTACACCGAGGCGTTGAGCGGGGGCGCACAGCTGGGGCAGGCCACGATGGAAGTGACCTCGCCCGTTTGCGGATAAGGACCGTCGGAAAAGACGATGTTGCCGTCGGGATCGAGGATGTTGTAGCTCACCTCGTTCTCGAACGATCCGGGCGAATACGACACGAAGAAGGGCACGTTTTGCAGGGCGGTAAACTGGAAGGTGGCTTCGTTGCCTGTGCTGAAGGTGTAGTCGGTGCTCTGGCCGTTGATGGTGATGGTGAGCACCGCGCCGTTCCAGCCGTCGCCGAACGAGTCGAACAGCTCGAGCGTGTAGGTGCAGGTGTCGCCCGTCGCACCCGGCGGCGTATAGGTGGTCGTAAAGGTGTAGGGGCCCACGGTATTGCTCACCGAGTCCTGCCCGCACACCGCCTCGATGTACAGGTCGTATTCGACGCCGGGGTTGAGGCCTTCGAGCAGGTAGGGCGGCAGAGTAGTCGTGTCGGTCAGGCCGACTCCTTGTGGGAAGCCCGCAGGCCCCCATTCGAGTTCGTAGTACAGATGTGCGCTGTTGGTGGGCCAGTTGGCCAGCGCAGTGGTATCGGTGATGTCCGTGATTTCTACGGCAAAAGGATTGGGTGCCGGGCAGTTGGGGCAGGAAGCCAGGTCGTTGTACACCTCACTGAGGCTGAACGAAGTGATGGCTTCGGCCAGCACGAAACCGTCGGCGTCGTACAGCGTGATGGTGCCGCTGTTGAAGGTGACGTAGTTGTAGGTCACCACAATGGGCCAGCCATCGAGCACGGTGATGGGAAATACGGCCTGCGTGCCGTCGTCGTTGATGCCGTCGAGGGTATAGGTGGTCGTCACGCCATTGACGGTGACTGCGACGGTATTGCCCGACCAGCCATTGCCGCCGTCATCGGTCAGCTCGAGCGTGTAGGTACAGGTGGCCGGCGGGTTGATGAAGGGCGTCTGTACGGTGAGGGGCCCGGCAGGGGCACTGAGTCCGTCGGAACCGCAGTCGGCAATGACGTAAAAGTCGTAGAACGCATTTTCCACGAGGCCGTCGATGAAGACGGAGGTCGTGTCGCCCGGGGCGAGGGTATCGCCCGTGCCGGCGGGAAAGCCGGCAGGACCGTACACGACGAAATAGCCGGTGGTTGAGGTGTCTACCGGCTGCCATGTCAGCAGTACCGATTCAGCATTGAGCTCGGCCACATCGAGGTTGGCGGGCGGAAAGCAAGAGACGTTGGCGTCGCAGTCGAGGTCGTCGCCCGGGTGGGGCGTGCCGCCGGCCGTGCTGATGAGCGCATCCCATCCCGGATCGTCCACCACGCCCGAGGCGCGAAAGACGAAAGTCAGACATCCGCTGGCGTTGGTGGAGGTGAAGGTGGTAGTGGGCAGCTCGCCCAGCGTGCTCACCCCTTCCTCGGCGCCCGGGCCATAGTTTTCGGCGCCGCCGTCGCCCACGCCGTCGCTGTTGTTGAACAGTTGGAGGGCGGTGTTGGCCGGATCGCTGAGGATGGATGCGGGATACAACTCGTCGCCGGGGTTGTCGGTGTCGAGGATGACGAGCCAGTCGAACGAGGCGAACACGGCAAAGTTTTCGAACGTCACGCTCAGCGGCGTGCCATCGACCGAGCAGATCGTGGTGGTGGTGACGCAGTTGCAGTTGGGATAATTGCCCGGTGCGCCCTCATTGACAGGGTCGCCCCCCGGGCCTCCCGGGTCGGTGAACATGCCTCCTGTGCCGGCAAGAAAACATTGCACCGTACCGGCTTCGGGCACGATCTGGCTCCAGGCCGGCATGGCTGCCCATCCCCATATGACCAACAGCAATACCGTCAGCAGCGAAGGTTGGGAACGGAAGGGTGAAGTCGGGTGTGAAGTAAAACTCACGCGCATAGCTGATCTTTTTGAAAAAGAGGAAGACCGAACAGCAAGGCACCAGGCCACAGCGGATACAGGTGTGAGCTGCTTTCGATACCGGCTAAAATTAGAGAAAAATACCTTAGACGACTGGCCCACTCGAGGCCGCACAGGCCTTCGTCGTGGCGTTTGGTCTGGCAAATTGCAATTGCGGCCTGGCGGGAAAGGCCTTGGCGAAGCACTGTTTGTCGTCAGTCCATCAGGCTGCCACCCCGACACGCACGTGCACCGGTTGCTCCTGTGGGTGCGTTCGTCGCTTTCGTCGAAAAAACGAAGCCTTCACTGGTGGAGGGGCGCGAAAGCAGGGACACTCGATGCATGGGCATTCGATAAATCGTTTTTTTAATATTTTGGAGCCTGCGTTTTGCACCCTGAACCGGTTTCGTCACACAGCTCCTTAGCCGCATGGATTCAAAACAAAGCCTTGTCGAGGCGGCCCTTGGCTGGGCGAGAGACTTTTTCCGCGAGCATATCGATGCCGAATATGTGTTTCACGACTTCGAGCACACCCTCCAGGTGTGGGCTGCCGTGCGCAAAATAGGCAAGGCTTACGGCCTGTCGCCTGGCGACCAGGAAGTGCTGGAGCTGGCCGCCATTTTTCACGATACGGGTTTCGACAAAGGGGCCGAGCATCACGAAGAGCGCTCGTGTCGGCATGCGGCGACGTGGTTGCGGGCACGTCAGTACCCCGAGGCGCAACTGGCACAGGTGCTGGCCTGCATCCTGGCCACGCGCATGCCCCAACAGCCCCAGACCTTCCTCGAACGCGTGTTGTGCGATGCCGACCTGTGTCATCTCGGCCTCGACATCTATCCTGAGCGCAGCAACCGCGTGCGGCAGGAGCTGCTCATGACCAAAGGGCTGCTGATGGATGAGCGCGAATGGCTCGATTTCGAGCTGCGATTGTTGCGCGACCATCAGTATTTCACTTCGGTGGCCGAGCTCCTCTTCGGGCCCGGCAAGCGGCTGCACATGAGCCGCCTCGAGGCACGCTATCAGCAGGTCAAAAGTCCCGTATGGGAAACGGTTGACCAGCTGGCAGAAACGCAAAAAGAACAGAAAGTCCGTCGGCACGAATCTCCTGAGATGGCGACACCGGCGCTTTCAGATGATGCCCCGATGCCCGGCCTCCTGATGCCCGAAGCGCGTCAATCTTCGGCGCGCGTGCCGCCACGCCAATGGCGAACACTTCAACTGGCTGCGGCAGCCACCCTCCTCGGCAGTCCTCTGCTCTGGGCCATACTGTGGCCGCTCGGCCGTCTCTCGTGGCTACCTGCGCTCGTGCTCGCTGTCAGTGCCGGAGGGACATGGCTGTGGGTGCGCCGCCGCAGCGCCGATCGGGCTGCGCTGCCCGACGACCTGTATCGCGGTTGGACGGCTCTGGCTATGGGCCTCGGAGCGGCTTTGTGGCTCGCCCTTGCCGCCGGTGCGCCTGCCTGAAGGAATCGAGGATTTGATTCAAGAACCTGCTGAAAAAGTCGAAAAATCATTCAGTTACACAGAGCGCCACTGAGCACGCACTGATTTTCACAGAGTTGCAAAAACTGCGTCAAGCTGCGCTTTCTGCGGCCGAAGGCTGCGGTTTCAATGAGTGAGGAACCGAAGAACCGAAGATTTCAGCAAATGCCCCATGCCTTCACAAATATCTGAAAATCTAAACATTAAACATTAAACATTAAACTATAAACTCCAAGCCCTCAACCACTGCAACATGATTTCCCAAACCACTTTGATTTGAGTATAAAAACTCAGGCCGGCACCCCACCGAAGGGAATGCCGGCCTGAACTCTTTTGCCGCACGTGGGGGCAATTATTCCACTTTTTCGATGCGCTCGATGACATAGATTTTGCGGTATTCATCGATGCGCGGATCGAACACTTCCAGCTCGCTCCACCTGATGCGCACGGGCTTTCCGGTCAGATCGGGATATTCTGCTACCAGATCGAAGTTGGCTTCAGCCGGTGTGAGCCAGTAGAATTTCTTTTTCTCGCCTCTGGCATTGCGCACCGAGAAAGTGATGAAGCCATCGCGCTCCACTTCATCAACCGTGCCTTCGAAAACGGCGTTTGTTGCTGGGGAAGGCTCCTCTTCCGGGGCGGCACCAGACTCATCAGCTTCCTCACTCATTTTTTCAAAAATTTTTGCCACCGTACCCGGGCAATCCGTCGCCATTCGCTGGCCGATGAGTTGGCCAAGGCGTTCGGCTTCTCTCGGAAGGTTGGCGACATCCGACAGGTCAATGTCGTGATCGGCTTTCAGTTTGTCCTGGTACGGCGTGGCTGCCTCGAGGATGCAAAGCCCCATCTGCATTTGCATTTGTTGGGCCGTAAGGGTGGGCGCCAAGCCGTCGATACAGGCACAGGATTGACGCGTGATTTCATCCAGATAGTCCTGGGCCGTAGCGAGGGCGGTGGCGGCAAGGCATAGCACGGCAGCCATGAGCATGCGTGTCATAGTTGTTTTCATTGGTGGCTGTAAAAAATGATGGATTTTACTTCTTGCTCAGTCGCAAGGTAGCGAGGGGTCGTTGATGGGCGTCGAGTACCTGGACGAGGTACATGCCGGCGGCGAGGTCGCCGACGAAGTATTTGCCGTTGCGCTCGACGGCAAACCGGCGCACGCGGCGCCCAACGAGATTGTACAGCACGATGTGTGCGGCTTCATCGGCGTTGGCGAGTTGAATGTAGTCGGTGGCGGGGTTGGGAAAAACCTTCACGCCGGGCAGTGCAGGCGTCGTGTGATCTGCGTCGCGGTTGGTCTGGAGGGGTTGTATCGACCGGCCGCAGCCGTTGCACGGGGAGCGGTCATCCTGCGCGAAAGTATTTGCCGAAAGGCAAAGCACAAAAAGAAGGAGTAAGCAATACTTCATAGGCAAATGGGAGTCTGAAATTCAGTGTTTGCACAAAATCGGCAAATTCCGGTAGCGTGTCAAGAAGGAGCCGGTCCGGGGCAGAAAAAATCGCGCCAGACCGGCATTTTTTCGGGAACAAAGGAATCGGGAATTACTGTCCCTCTTCTTCGAGTTGTTTTTTGAACCACTCGACGAACTCGCCGATGGTCATGGAGCCGATGTCACCATGGCCCTGTTTGCGCACCGACACTTTGCCTTCGGCCACTTCCTTTTCGCCCACGATGAGCATGAAGGGCACTTTCTTCAGCTCGGCGTCGCGGATCTTGCGGCCGATCTTTTCGCTGCGGTCGTCCACGAAGCCGCGGATATCGTGCACGGCCAGCTCGTTG
The DNA here is from genome assembly GCA_015490175.1 of Saprospiraceae bacterium. GTDB lineage: Bacteria > Bacteroidota > Bacteroidia > Chitinophagales > Saprospiraceae > WFYJ01. Next base: position 27,436 of record WFYJ01000094.1, read on the forward strand.
GCCACCTTGCGGGCGTAGTCGAGGAAGCGGTCGGAGATGGGCAGCAACGCATACTGGTCGGGCGCCAGCCAGAGCGGAAACTTGCCCGCGCAGTGCTCGATGAGCACACCGATGAAGCGCTCCATCGAGCCGAAGGGTGCTCGGTGGATCATTACGGGGCGGTGCGGCTTGTTGTCGGGGCCGATGTACTCGAGGTTGAAGCGCTTGGGCAGGTTGTAGTCCACCTGGATGGTGCCCAACTGCCAGGAGCGGCCCAGGGCATCCTTGACCATGAAGTCGAGCTTGGGCCCGTAAAAAGCGGCTTCGCCCAGCTCGGTGACGGTCTCGAGGCCCACCTCCTGCGTGGCTTCGATGATGGCGCGCTCGGCGCGTTCCCAGTCTTCTTCGCTGCCGATGTATTTCTCCTTGTCGAGCGGATCGCGCAGCGAGATCTGGGCCGTGTAGTCGTTGAAGCCCAGCTTCTTGAGGACGTATTGCGTCAGCTCGAGCACGCCCAGAAACTCGTCCTTGAGCTGGTCGGGCGTGCAGAAGATGTGGGCGTCGTCTTGGGTGAAGCCGCGCACGCGCGTCAGGCCGTGCAGCTCGCCGCTCTGTTCGTAGCGGTACACCGTGCCGAATTCAGCGATGCGCAGCGGCAGCTCCTTGTACGAGCGGGGTCGGTAGCCATAGATCTCGCAATGGTGGGGGCAGTTCATCGGCTTGAGCAGGAAGACCTCGCCCTCTTTGGGCGTGTGGATGGGCTGGAAGCTGTCTTCGCCGTACTTCTCCCAGTGGCCCGAGGTCTCGTACAGCTCTTTCTTGCCGATGTGGGGCGTGATGACGGGCTGGTAACCGCGCTTGATCTGTTCCTTTTTCAGGAAATCTTCGAGGCGGCTGCGCAGGGCCGTGCCTTTGGGCAGCCAGATGGGCAGGCCGGCCCCCACTTTCTCCGAGAACATGAAGAGCTCCAGCTCGGCGCCCAGCTTGCGGTGGTCGCGCTTTTTGGCCTCCTCGATCATGTGGAGGTATTCGTCAAGCTCCTTCTTTTTCGGGAAGGTGATGCCGTAGATGCGCGTGAGCTGCTTGCGCTTCTCGTCGCCGCGCCAGTAGGCACCGGCCACGTTCATCAGCTTGACGGCTTTGATGCGACCCGTGTCGGGGATGTGTGGCCCCCGGCACAGGTCTATGAAGTTGCCCTGCTGGTAAAAGGTGATTTCGCCGTCCTCGAGGTCTTCGAGCAGCTCGAGCTTGTATTCGTCGCCCTTCTTTTTGAAGTACTCGATGGCCTCGGCCTTGGGCACCTCCTTGCGGATGTAGGGGTTCTTCTGCCGGGCCAGCTCCAGCATCTTCGCCTCGATTTTCGGGAAGTCTTCCGACGAAATGACGTAGTCGCCGGGGTCCACGTCGTAGTAAAACCCATGCTCGATGGGAGGGCCGATGCCGAACTTGATGCCCGGGTAGAGGGCTTCGAGCGCTTCGGCCATGAGGTGGGCCGACGAGTGCCAGAAGGTGGCTTTGCCGTCCTTGTCGTTCCAGGTCAGCAGCTCGATGGTGGCATCTTCATTGATGGGGCGCGTGGCGTCCCACACCTCGCCGTTGATCCGGGCCGAAAGGACGTTGCGGGCCAGCCCTTCACTGATGTCTTTGGCGATATCGAGGGCGGTGACGCCTCTGGGGTACTCGCGCACCTGCCCGTCGGGAAACGCAATCTTTATGTGCTCTTTGCTCATGGTGCAGCAGTTTCAGTTGGTTTTGATCGGCAAGGGCCTTCTATTGTGAACACCGGCCAACCGGATCCGTTTGCAGAGCCACGATGTCCGGGCGGCAAAAATAGCGTTATGCCAGACTTTGGCCTTGCCCTTTGCCCGTGTGCTTCAGAGAAAAAACGCTCAGGCGCCACTCAGCGCACGCCGATGGTAGTTGATCTGACCAAGATGATACCAGAAATGCCGCAGCAGACGCAGTTTTTAACCAGGCGTTGAGCGATGAGGGTGTAGCGTTGAGGGTTCAGCATGGTGGCATCGCACAAATCGGTGAAATCGGCAGAATCGGGACAGTCACGCTCTCTTTTCGCCCTTTCAGAAAATCGTCTATCATGCATGGGCCATTCCGTGTTTTTGTCGGTATTCGCGCTCGAGGATCGAGTAGTAGTACAGGCTGCGCCAGCGGTCACCCTGCCGGATACACTCGCGCAGCTCGCCTTCGCGCTGCATGCCCATTTTTTCATACAGGGCAATGGCCGCCACATTGTCGGTGAATACCTCGAGCCACAGGCGGTGTGCCTGCCACCTGTCGAACGCAAACTGCATGGCCCAGCGCATGAGCCGGCTGCCGAAGCCGTGCCCCGGAGTGCGCACCACGATGCGGCGCAGCATCACTGAGCCATCGGGATTTCCCAGGCCTTCGAGGATGAGGAAGCCGACGGCTGTACCCGCTTCGTCGCGCGCGATGCCGTGGAAAGCCGACGGGTCGGCAATCAGCGCTTCGTGACGCGTGGCTGGAAAAGGGCATACCCACGGCAGTGCTTCCTGTTCCATGGCCACCACCTGCGGTATTTCCTCTGTGCGTGTCGGGAAAACGGATACGGCCATGCCGGCGGATCATTTCGGGAAAGTTACCGAAATGCGCAGGATGTGTTCGTCGGACAAGAGCGTTTTTTGGCGGTTTACCACCTCGTATCCCTGCCCGGGCATGTATTTGAGCACGAGGCTCGCCTGGCTGACGGGCGAGTGCGTCCTTTTGTGCACGACGATCGAGTCGATGGCTTGCTCGCCAAAGTACACGTCGAGCGCGCGGATCTTGAGCTGATCGTCGGTAGCGCGGTAGTGCAGCGCGCTCAGCATGCCATCGGCAGCAAACACACTATCAACGGCATACTTGCCCTGCCATGCCGGCTTGTTGATGTCTGCTTTCGCAAAAATATCGAGCTCGCGCGCCCAGTCCACCTCGTCGAGGGTCTGCGTTTCCCGCACGCCGTCTATTTCGATGATTTTCCGGATGGGGCCGGCAAGAGAAGCAAGCCGTTGCTGCTCGACGCGCATGAGGCTGTCGAGACTGAAGGAGCCGGCTGCGTCGGCCATGTGACGCGGCGTCTCGGCACAGGAAGTCATCCCGCAGAGCGCGGCAAGCCAGAGTATGTATGAAGACCACGGGCTCTTTTTCACGGCAGTGTTTCAGTCGATCAGCACTTCGCCGGTCATTTCTGCCGGCGGGTCGAGCTGCATGATACGCAGAATAGTGGGGGCAATATCGCCCAGCTTGCCTTCGCGCACCTTTTTCCCGATGGGTGTATCGCTCACGTAAATGACAGGCACGGGGTTCATGGTATGAGCCGTGTTGGGCGTGCCATCGTCGTTGATCATGTAGTCGGCATTGCCGTGGTCGGCGGTCACGATGGCGTCGTAGCCCAGCTCCTGCCGCACCTGCATGAGTCGGCCCAGGCCGGCATCCACCGTTTCGGCAGCCTTCATGGCCGCTGCGAACACGCCCGTATGCCCCACCATGTCGGCGTTGGCGTAGTTGAGCACGACGAGGTCGGGCTGCTCGCGCCGGATGAAGTCCACGGCAGCCTCGGTTACTTCGGGCGCGCTCATCTCGGGCTTGAGGTCGTAGGTGGCCACCTTGGGCGAAGGGATGAGGATGCGGTGCTCGCCCTCGAAGGGTTCTTCCCGCCCGCCATTGAAAAAGAAGGTGACGTGCGGATATTTTTCCGTCTCGGCGATGCGCAACTGCTTCTTGCCCAGTCGCGACAGCACCTCGCCCAGGGTGTTGACCAGGTTTTCTTTTTCGAAAAGGACGTGCAAGCCCCGATACTCCTCGTCGTAGCGCGTCATGGTGACGAAGTGGAGCTCGAGGGTGTGCATGCCATACTCGGGCATGTCTTTTTGCGTCAGCACGGTGGTGAGCTGGCGCGGCCGGTCGGTACGGAAGTTGAAGAAGACGACCACGTCGCCATCTTCGATGGTGGCCAGCGGCCGGCCGGCCTCGTCCACCCGCACGATGGGCTTGAGGAACTCATCTGTTTCGCCCGCATCGTAACGCTGCTGGATGGTCGCCAGCACGTCGCGCGTGGGCTCACCCTTGCCGTGCACCAGCAGGTCGTAGGCTACGCGCGTGCGCTCCCAGCGCTTGTCGCGGTCCATGGCGTAGTAGCGACCCACCACCGAGGCCAGTTGTACGGGGCCGTCGCCCAGGTGGTCGAGCACCCGTGCAATGAATTCCTTGCCGCTCCGGGGATCGGTGTCGCGGCCGTCGGTGAAGGCGTGCACGTAGGCATGGGGCACGCCGGCATCGCGCGCGATGTCGGTCAGCGCGAGCAGGTGGTCGATGTGGGAGTGCACGCCGCCGTCGGACACCAGCCCGAGGAAATGCAGCTTGCGTCCTGGCTGGCTGGCAAGGGCCAGGGCCTCCTGCAACACGGGGTTTCGGGCCAGCTCGCCCTCGCGGATGGCCTTGTTGATGCGTGCCAGTTCCTGATACACCACGCGGCCCGCGCCGATGTTCATGTGCCCCACTTCCGAGTTGCCCATTTGCCCTTCGGGCAACCCCACGGCCTCGCCGTACGTAACGAGGGTGGCATGTGGAAAATCGGACCACAAGGCATCGAATACAGGGGTATGGGCCTGACGGATGGCGTCGGCTTCGGGCCTGGAACCAAGACCCCAGCCGTCGAGAATGATGAGCAGAACTTTTCTATTCATGGCGGGCAAAAATAGCACTTTGACAATAGGCGCAGCAGCCACGCCGTTTCAAACCATCGGCCCGTCCGCGATGTTCAAAGCGGCATGCATGCAATCAGGAGATATTTGTCACCTCTTGCTTTTTGCGTCGTCTTATGCACAAATCAGTTTGTGAACAAAATATTCATCCAAAACCTGATATAAATTGCCGCACGCTGCTTTCGCAAAACTTTTTTCGAAGCAGTGCGGCGTATTCCAAAAGACAATCTGCAATCATGAAAAATCTCATCTGGATTTTTGGCTTGCTGCTCTTCGCTTGGTCTGCCGATGGGCAAACCGTGAATGACATCACCGGCGCGCTCAGGCAGGGCAAGGTCGAAGTGCTGGCGCGTTACCTCGATCGCAATGTCGAGATTGCCATTCCGGGCAAAGACGATATGGTCTCAAAGGCCGAAGCGAGTGAAGCGTTGCGCAAGTTTTTCAGCAATTATCATCCGCGCAGCTTCAGCGAAATGCACCAGGGCCGCTCCAAAGGACAGGACTCGCAGTACATCATCGGCAACCTGAATACCGACAGAGGTTCGTTCCGGGTGTACATCTACATGAAAAGCCAGAACGGAAGTTTCGCCATTCAGGAAATCCGCTTCGACAAGGAGTAAACCTGATGTCATGGTGGCAAAGGCCGGAGCAGAAGGATCTGCTCCGGCCTTTTTCTTTTTGGGTAGTGTCCCCGATTGACTGATTTCAAACTGCGGTTTCAATGGCTGAGGAATCGAGGAACCGAAGAACTGAGCATTTGATAAAGTACTGATAGTCAGCAAGAAAAACTTTAAACTTTAAACCTTAAACTCTAAACCCTGCACGCAACACCTTTTTGCACCCGACTCATTTTCGGGATGCGCGATCATCTGTTCAAGGACACCACCGCTTTTTGCAAGCGAGGAATTGCCTGCGCGTGGTGGTGGAATGTGATCCCTTCTCCTCAGTCCTTTTCCAGCACCCCCAGGCCGAAGAGGGCGAAATCGTATTTGACGGGATCGTCGGGATCGAAGCGGCGAAGGGCGGCAGTGAGCTCGAGCACGGCCTTCCAGTCGGACTGCCTGCGCTGCAGCAGCCTCAACTGCGTGGCCACGCGATGCACGTGCACGTCGAGCGGAATGAGCAACTGGGCCGGGCGGATGTGTGTCCACAGGCCGAAGTCCACGCCCCCCTCGGCAGGGCGAACCATCCAGCGCAGGAACATGTTGAGGCGCTTGCAGGCCGAGCCCCTGGCCGGCGTGGAAACGTGCTTGCGCGTGCGGCGGGGGGCGTCGGGCAGGCTGAAGAACAGCTCGTGGAAGCCTTCGAGTGCCGGGCCCACGTGTAGATCGTCGGGTGAGAGGAAGCGGGCGAAAGCGGTCTCGAGCGTGTCGTGGCGCCGGTACCAGTGTTGCAGAAACTCGAGAAAGTAGAGGAGGTCGTCGGGCTGGAAGGTGCGATGCCGGAAGTGCAGGAAAGGCTTGCGCTCGTGGGGCTGATGCTGCACCACGAAATCGTGGGGTGCTTCGTCCATGAGGCGGGCCAGCTCGAGTGCCTTGCGGATGATGACGGGCCGTTGGCCCCAGGCCAGCATGGCCGCGAAGAAGCCCATGATCTCGATGTCCTGTTTTTTGCGGAAGCGGTGCGGCACCTGGATGGGATCGGCTTCGAGGAAGGCAGGCGACTGGAAGTGCGCCACCCATTCATCCATTTTTCTTTTCAGTGCCTGCCAGCGGCTGTCCATGTCCGCGCGAAATGATGTTAATGGAAAAATAACGAGCCTGTCAGGGAGTTAACAAGCTTGCAAGACGATCCGCAATACCTTTGCCTGCCAATTGCAATCACTATGACGGCCACATTGACCTATACACTTGTCCTCGCCCTGTTGCTTCTTCTGCGCAAAGCCATCAAGATCAAGGAACAAGGTTGACCGCCTGGTGCGGCCTCTTTTTCAGCTCGTACATCCGGAATCGGGCCAGCCCCAGCCGTTGCAGCAGGTGCATCAGCGACACCCGCAGCACGCCCAGGCCGTAGCGCAGGCTGCGGCGGAAGTTGATCGAGGAAGCCTCTTCGAAATATTTCGTCGGACACGTCACCTCGGCGATGTCGAAGCCGGCGTAGATGATTTGCGACAGCATCTCGTTGTCGAAGACGAAGTCATCCGAGTTGTTTTCGAAATCTATCGTTTCGAGCACCTCGCGCGAGAAGGCGCGATAGCCCGTGTGGTATTCCGATAGCTTGTAGTTGACCAGTACGTTCTGCACGAAGGTGAGCAGGCGGTTGGCCACGTACTTGTACAGGGGCATGCCGCCCTTGAGCGCCCCTTTGCCCAGGATGCGCGAGCCCAACACTACGGGGTACAGGTCCTGCGCGATGATATTGACCATCGAAGGGATGAGCCTGGGTGTGTACTGGTAGTCGGGGTGCAGCATGATGACGATGTCGGCACCCAGCTCGAGTGCCTTTTTGTACAACGACTTCTGATTGCCGCCGTAGCCCTTGTTCTGCTCATGGCGGATGACGTGCGCGATGCCGATGTTGCGGGCCAGTTGGGCCGTGTTGTCGGAGCTGGCATCGTCGCACAGGATCACCTCATCGACGATGTCGAAAGGAATTTCGTTGTAGGTCTTTTCCAGTGTTTGTGCAGCGTTGTAGGCGGGCAGCACCACCACTACTTTCTTGCCGTTGTACATGCTCGTTTGTTTTTTGCTTTCGCAAAACTCACCCCAGGCGTTCCAGCTCCTCGCCCATGAAGGCCGCCAGCTCGGCCACGTAGTCGGCCGAAAAGTCGAAGCGGATGCCGGCAGCGGCATACACTTCGGGCACGGGGCGCGTATAGCCCAGGCGCAAGGCCTCGATGTATTGGTCGAGGGCGCGTTGCGGGTCTTGCCGGTAGTTCTTCCAGATGGCGATGGCGCCGAGCTGGGCCATGCCGTACTCGATGTAGTAGAAGGGCACCTCGAAGATGTGCAACTGGCGGTGCCACAGGTGCTGCGTCCATGCTTCGAGGCCGCTGCGGTCAACGACGGGCGAAGCGAATTCGCGGAAGATTTCCACCCATGCCTCGCGGCGCTCCTCCTGCGTGTGTTCGGGATGGGTGTACACCCAGTGCTGGAACTTGTCCACGGTAGCGATCCAGGGCAGGCCGCTCACCACCGATTCGAGCTGGTCGCGGCGGGCGCGGCGCAGCGAGGCTTCGTCCTCGAAAAACTCGTCCCAGTAGTCCATGCTCAACAGCTCCATGGTCATGCTGGCCAGCTCGGCCACCTCCGAGGGCAGCTCCTTCGAAGCCACCAGGTGGTAGTGGCGCGTGAGGAACGAGTGGACGGCGTGGCCGGCCTCGTGCATCAGGGTGCGCAGATCGCTCAGCGTACCCACGGCATTCATGAAAATGAAGGGCACGCCGGTGGCGTAGAGCGGCATGTTGTAGCCACCGGGCCGTTTGCCGGGGCGCGAGTCGAGGTCGAGGTGGCCCATCTGCTCCATTTTCTTCAGGCTTTCGCCAAAAAACGGATGGAGCCGCCCGAGGGCCTTGACGCTCTTCTGCACCAGTTCGTTCACGTGCTCGAAAGGACGCAAGGGTTGCGCCCCCCACGGATCAACCGAGAGGTCCCAGGGGCGCAGGGTGTCGAGGCCGAGTTTTTCGCGACGCGCTTCGTGGAGGCGGGCCAGCAGCGGGCGCACGTGGCGCGCGATGGCTTCGTGAAAGGCGAAGCAGTCGTCGGGCGTGTAGTCGAGCCGGCCCAAGGCCTTGTGCTTGTAGTCGCGGTAGTTGTCGAAGCCGGCATTGCGGGCCTGGCGATGGCGCAGGTCCACCAGCTCGTCGAAAAGGGCCTCGAGGCGCTCGGCATCCTGGGCGATGCGCGACTGGATGGCGCGATAGACGGCTTCGCGCTTGTCGCGCTCGGGCTGTTGGAGCAGCTTGCCCGCCTGCTGTATGGTGAGCTGCTGTCCGTCGAGCTCGACGGTCATGCGCCCGAAGATCTGGCCGTGTTGCCGCGCCTTGATCTGCTCTTCGGTCTGCAGCGGGATGTTTGCTTCGCGAAACAGCTCCAGCTCGTTGCGCACCTTGCGCAGGTAGATGCCGTACACCTCGGGCTCGAGCGCAGCGACCTGCGGGTGTGCCACCAGTTTTTTGTGCAGCTCGTTGATGGCTTTGCTGATGTGCGGCATGAGTTGCTGCACGGCGTACTGGTACAGCTCGGCGGCCTGCTGGTCTTCGGTGTTGACGCTCATGCGGATGTAGCGCCAGGCGAATTCTTCATCCACCACGGCGATGAGTTCGTTGAGTTCGGCGATCCACTTTTCGAGCGCCTGGCGCGTGGGCAGGGCGCGTTGTTGCAGCTCCTGGAACCAGGGCTTGAGCTTGGCCCAGTCGGTGATGCGGAAATCGTCGGGCAGAAAAGTGCGCTTTCCCGGTGCTGTGAGATTGGCTTCCATGAGTCGAAGGGTTTCGTGCTTTGTCTGGCCGGGTGGCATTTGCCGAAAGGCAGAAAAACGGCAACTCACTCTTCCTCTTCTTCAGCAGCCACGATGAGGCCCTGGGCGTCGAGCAGGGCATACCACTTGACGATCTTCTTGATGTCGCCGTTGTACACGCGGCTGCGGTCGTGGTTGGGCAGCACGCGGGTAAACCACTCGCGCAGCACGTCGGCCGGCTCATTGGCCGAAGGTACGGGCAACTCGCTTTCGAGGGCCTTGATGCGCTGGAGCACCTCCTTGAACGGCACCGAGTCGCCGTCGTCGGTGAAGATGGCGATCGATTCGAGGGGCGTGAACTGGTGCTTGCGCGCCGAGGCGAAGGTGCGCTTGCCCGTTCCGAGCTGCTCCACGATCAGGCCGTTGTTCTTGTTCGCCACCATGCGGTAGAGGCCGGGCATGCCGCTCACTGCTACCAACTTGCTCAGATCCATGATTGAGACTGTTTGTTGTGGTAAAAATCCGGTTTTTGCCGAAATGGCTGCAAAGGTATGCCCTGTGCCATGGAAATTGGGCATTTGCCGAAAAAGGCATCCGGAAGGCGGAAGACGGAAGACGCATGCCATGCGTCTC
>WFYJ01000095.1 GCA_015490175.1 Saprospiraceae bacterium
CCACTGAGCACGCACTGATTTTCACAGAGTTGTAAACCCCAAACCCTGAACTCTGAACGCTCAACCCTCAACGAAGGGTAAAAACTGCGCTCATCTGCGGCCGAAGGCTGCGGTTTCAATGGCTGAGGAATTAAAGAACCGAGGAACCGAGGATTTGACAAAAAACTGATAGTCAACAAGAAAAACTTTAAACTCTCAACCCTCAACCCTCAACCATTGGCACGGGGTTTCCCCAACCACTTTGATTTGAGTATAAACCAGGGATGTAATTTACCCAATCCTGATGAAGGCATTGGGTTCGGTCAAGAATCCCCGACACGAAGCGCGTTTCGTCAGGGCAAAAAAAATCCTGCACCCCAGGAGGGAAATAAGGTGCAGGACGACTAAACAAACATACTATGAGAAAACTGGCTGCAAGATAAGAGGATGCGCCGATGGTCACCGACCAAACTGTTGAACGGGCACCTTTTTCAAATGAGCGGTATCATTTTTTTATTGAACGGCTCCAGGCGGCGCGCTACCTCACATCATCCGGTTGCGCGGCAGAGAGAATTCGACGGGCAGGATGACCTCCACGAGTGTCCCCAATGCCTCGTCAGTGGAGGAATCCTTCAAATCCACCGTGCGCAGTGCCTGTACTGGAAGACCCCGCTCTTTGTGCAACAGTTCCAGGCGGTCGTGCACGATTTCCATGCCGCGCGACCGATATCTGTCGGGGCGCAAAGCTTTTCTTTTGGCCGCCGCCTCGCGACCGATGCCATTGTCCCGAACCTGACACAGGAGGTTGTCATCGTTGTACCATGAGAAAGTCACTTCCACCAGGCCGCGCCGTCCCTGGAGCGGGCGAATGCCGTGCTCCACGGCATTTTCCACCAAGGGCTGGATGAGCATCGAGGGCACATAGAGCATTTCATCCTTGAGGTCGTCCTCGATGAGGATGCGGCCCTCCATCTGTCCACTGAAGCGCAGCTCCGAGTTGAGGGCGAGGTAGTTCTGCAGGAACTTGACCTCATCGTCGAGCGAGATGAAGTCTGCTTCCGAGAAATTGAGCGACTGGCGCATCAATTCGGAAAAACGCTGCAGGAAGCGGTCGGCGTTTTCCACGTCGCCAGAGCGGATGACACCCTGGATCGAGCTGATCACGTTAAAGATGAAATGGGGGTTCATCTGGGAGCGGAGTGCCTGCAACCGCAGGCGCACGGCCCGTCCGCGCAGTTTTTCCGCTTCGCGCCGCCGCTTTTCCAGGTCGTACTTGAGCTCCAGCTCCCGCACCTTGTTCTGCCGTTCCAGAGCATAATACGCTTCCAGGTACTTGTCTTTCTGTTTCAGGAAGCCATAAGCGGCCTCGTAATTGCCTCTTCTGCTGAACAGCTCTGCCAGGTGCTGACACAACTGGAACAACAGATCGTGGGGCTCCTTTTCTGCCTTCTCCGCTTCATCCATTGCCTGGACGAAATACTCCTCGGCGGTATCGAGGTCGCCCTGAAGCTGGTACAGCTCGCCAAACCACATGTACAGCAACGCCATGTTGTAGTAGTCCGGCTTGCGGCGCGACTGGTAAATGGACTGCGCACGAAAGAAGTAATTTCCGGCCTCCTCATACCGACCTTCGCCCAGGGCGATGCGCCCCAGGTTGGCGAGTGCACTGGCTCGGCTCTGTTTGTTGAGGTCGTCCTCGACCTCGATGGTTTTCTGAAAATACTCCCGAGCCTTGTCGAACTGCTGCAAGCGCATGTAGCTCTTGCCCATATTGAGGTAGTTCCACGACAGGCGCGTGCGCAAATCCTTTTCTTCACAAATGCGTACTGCGCTGCTGAATGCTTCGATTTCTTTTTCCGGCTCGTCGTCGTGTTCATAGACGTGTCCCTTCCCCGAATACAGGAGAGACAGCAGGTACCAGTCTTTGGGCCCGCGCTCCGCTTCGGGAATGGCCTCAAAGAGTTCTTCGGCATCCATGAAATGGCGGATGGCGTCCGACAGCTCGTTGAGGAGCAAAGCAAAATAACCCGCCCTGAGGTTGTAATGAAAGCGGGGCTTTGGATCGGTGCGATCGTGGAGCAATTGTTCGATCTCTTCGAGCACTTTGCCCAACTCCTTGAACTCCTGCAGGTTGGCCAATACGGCCGTCAGCTCCAGCAGTGCCGTGAGGCGCAGCTCCTCATTGCTGCTGCGGTCCAGAATGTCGAGGGCCTGACGATAGATGCGCTCGGCAAGGCGATAGTTATAGAGCTGGTTTTCGAGGAAGGCGCGTTGCAGCAAATTGAGCACGCGATATTCGTGCACTCCTTCTTCTCCTGTGCGATCGAGCAATTGCTCCATCGAATCGAGGTACTTCTGCGCGCGATCGGGATTGGAGAAGGTGGTCGCATCCACCAGCACGGACAGCAGCTCGAGCTGTTCGGCCAGAGACTGGCTGGCACTGAGGCGTGCCTCCAGTGCTTCGAGGCGCCCCCCCGTCTCCTCCACAAGCATCTTTTTCGTCATGGGTAATGGGTAAAAAATGGACAGCGCTCCGGAGTCAGGCTTACAGCGAGAAACTCTCACCGCAGGCACACGTGCGGGACGCATTGGGGTTTTCGAAATGGAACCCTTTTCCGTTGAGTCCTGCGGTGAAATGCAACACGGAGTTGTGCACGAACAGGTAGCTGCGCAAATCCGTGACCACGCGCACGCCATTGTCTTCAAACACCTGGTCGCCTTCTTTCAATTCGTTGTCGAAATCGAGCTGATAGGTCAGGCCCGAACATCCGCCACTGGTCACACTGACCCGCAAAAACCACTCTTCGGCGTTTTTGCCTTCCGAGCGCAAAATTTCCAGAATTCGATCACGCGCACTATCCGACACTTTGATCATATGGCATTCAGTTTTTCCCTTGAATGTGAAGGCTGGTAAAGATAACGAAAATGCCAATGCAGCTCAAGAAAGCAACGCGGAGGATCACAAAATCCCCTGCTCGAACATCTGCCACATCGGGCTTTCTGCTCTCAGCTGGGCCACCCCTTCGCTCACCGCCTCGATGGCGTATTCCACCTCGTCGGCCGTATTGAAACGCCCCAGACTGAAACGGACGGATGCATGGGCTTCGTCTTCACTCAGCCCCATGGCGCGCAGCACATGTGAGGGCTCGAGCGTGGCCGACGTGCAGGCCGATCCGGTCGAAACCGCCACATAGCGGTTGAACGACATCAGCAGGGCCTCGGCATCAATGTAACGAAACATCACGTTGCTCACGTGCGGCAGCCTCGGCGCGCCGGCGCCATTCACCCGCACCTGGGGCAGTCGGGTCAGGCCCGCTTCGAGCCGATCGCGCAACTGCCGCAGGCGCTCGGCCTCTGCGTCCTGTTCGGCCCGGGCAATGGCTGCCGCCTGCCCGAAGCCCACGATGCCCGGCACGTTGAGCGTGCCCGAGCGCAGGCCGCGCTCGTGCCCTCCCCCATCAATCAGGGGCGCCAGCCGGATGCGGGGCTGCCGGCAGACATAGAGCGCCCCGACCCCTTTCGGGCCGTACATCTTGTGGGCCGAGCAGGCCATCAGGTGCACGCCCGCCTCCTTCGGATTGACCGGAATTTTGCCCACAGCCTGTGTGGCATCACTGAAGAACAGCACCTCGTGGCGCGCACAAAGGGCACCGATCTCGGCCACGGGCTGGATCACGCCCGTTTCATTGTTGGCCCACATCACGGCCACCAGCACGGTGTCCGGCCGGATGGCCGCCTCGAGCCGGTCCAGATCCACCACTCCATCGGGTTGCACATCGACGAGCGTCACCTCACCTCCCCATTTGCGGATGCGCTTGCAGGTATCGAGTACGGCCTTGTGCTCGGTCTTGACGGTGACGAAGTGCTTCCCTTTGCTTTGCCAGGCCTCGAACACGCCTTTCAGGGCCAGATTGACCGCCTCGGTAGCGCCCGAGGTGAACGCGATTTCTTCCGGTTCGGCACCGATGAGCGAAGCCACCTGCGCGCGCCCCTGCGCCACAGCATCCTCGGCTTCCCATCCAAAGGGATGGGTCCGGCTGGCCGCATTTCCCGGCTTCTCGAAAAACCAGGGCAGCATGGCCTCCACCACGCGCGGATCGACGGGTGTAGTGGCGTTGTTGTCAAAATATATCCTTCGTCCTTCGGTCATCCGCCAGAGGTTTTGCACAAAGGTACGGGCCTATCGCTTCACCCCACGCCCCGTCCACTGGCCATCCCCTGTCCTGCCTGCACCCACCATATGCCTTTCGGCAAATGCATCACCGGCAAAGCAAGGGAAAAGCTGTCATTGACCTGGCATTCAGCGCTGAAATGGCCTCATGTTTTGTCCTTCAGTGCCCAACAATTGATCGGCACTGCCAGATTTCCCAGACCACTCTGAAGTGAGTACAATCGGTCAAATCGGTGGAATCGGTACACTCCTCTCTAACACTCCTCAATATCCATCGTCCAAAATTCCCAAACCGTCAGACGCTACCGGCCGGCTCAATCTCCATCACTCTGTCACTCCATCATCTGCCTTGGCAGATACATGCAAGTTACTTGCCCCATGGCGCACTTGTTGCTTGGCCGGCCCGAATTGTCAGCCAATGGCTATCTTATCGGCTCAAAATGCAAGGACAACCATGAAACATATAGCGCTTGTGCTGCTTTTCATGGCCTGCGGCGTTGCCGGCCATGCCCAGTTGTTCGACCTGCCGGCGACCCGGCTCTATGCTTTCGATCTGGAACAGCAAAACGACACCATCTGGCATTTCCGCAACCCGCGCTACCTCACGGCATTCAATCCCGACGGATACAACAACCAACCTGCCTTCATCAGCAACGACCAGCTGATGTTGACCGTCCAATTCCCCGATTCCACCCAGTCAGATATTTACCAGCTCGATCTGCGTCGCCAGACGCTGCTGCAGGTAACGGCCACGCTCGAGTCGGAGTTTTCGCCACGGCTCATGCCCAATGAATTGTACTTCAGCGCCGTGCGCGTAGAACTCGACGAAGAGCACACGCAGCGCCTGTGGCGCTTCCCCATGGACCGGTTGGGCTATGGCGAGCCTGCACTCCAATACGTGCGCAACGTGGGCTACTACGCCTGGCTCGACCGAAGCCGCGTGGCGCTGTTCATCGTGAATGATCCGCCCATGCTCGTGCTGGCCGACACGCGCGATGGTTCGACGCGCCCCGTCATTTCGGGCATCGGCCGCGGCTTGCAGCGCCTGCCCAACGGCTGGCTGGCCTTCGTGCACAAGGAGCGCCCCGATGCATGGTACATCAAGGCCCTCGATCCGAACACACTCGAAATGCGCACCCTGGCAGAGACGCTGCCCGGCATGGAAGACTTTGCCGTCATGCCCGACGGCACCCTGCTGCAGGCCCATCGCAGCAAGCTCTACAAGCGGAACCCGCGCCGAGACACGGGCTGGGTGCTCGTGGCCGACTTCAAGTACTACGACATGGCACAAATCTCCCGCCTGGCCGTCAGCCCCGACGGACGCACCCTCGCACTCGTCGCCCTGCCGGGGAAGCAATGATACCCAACGCTATCCGGTTTGGGAATTATTGACGATGGTCGATTTTCTGAGATGGAGAGAAGAGAGATGGAGTGAGGGAGTGAGGGAGTGAGCGAGCGCACGAAATTCGCCCAAGTGGTGCCAAACGCTCAACGCGCTCCTCGATGCAAAATCCTCGCTTCAAGGGCACTACCCCGCCATTCGTCGATAGATACGCACCCTGCACCCAACAAACGGGCGCAGCCAATCCGTTGTCCTTATGCTTGCAGGGCTTTTCCTGAAAGGGGTCATCGCCCCCAACCCCTGCGTTGATCTTCCGGATGGAAAAGCTTTTCACCTGAAAAACAAAGACCATGAAGCAAATGCTTTTTCTGTTGGCAGTCGTTCTTGCGCTGGCCTTTGCCTCGTGCTCGGAAGACCTGACCGGCAAGGCCGACGTACTGTCCTACATGCCTGCCGATGCCTCGCTGGCCTTCACCTTCGACCTGCCTTCACTGATGAAAAAGGCCGACTTCGAGCAGATGCGCCAGATGGCGTTTTACCAGGCCTTTCTGAACGAGGTGGAACGCGTGGATCCTTACTTCCGCCCCCTCTTCGAAGATCCCGAAAAAGCAGGCATCGACCTGGGTCGGCGCAGCGGTCTGTTCGTCCGGTTGCGTCCGGAAGATCCGGAAGTGGTGTGGATCGCGATGGTAGTGCCGCTGGCCGATGCCGATGCGTTTGCAAAAGCCGTGTCGCCATTTCTGGCGGTGACGGAGCAGGAGGGCTACGTGCTGGGTGTGCCGCAAAAAGAAGACTCGTTCGGGTCGAATGCGCTGTTCTTTGCCTGGGATGACCGGGTGGCCTGGATCGGCGGGCGCAGCAAGGATGGCTGGCCCACCACGCTCGAAGCAGACCTCGCCGCCCTTGTCCGCATGGACAGGGAGCAGTCGCTCGCATCGGTACCGGAAGCCCGCAAGGCACTGCGCGCCGGCCACGACGGCACCATGTGGGCTTCGCTCGATTTTGCCGGCAAGAATCCGGCCCTGCGTGCCAGCGCCACGATAGCCGGCATTCCGCCCGATGCGCTGGAGGGAAACACCGTGCACGGATGGTGGGATTTCGAGGAAGGCGAAGCCCTCGGGCAGATGGTCTTCGAGCTGAAAGACGAGCTGCACAAAGACCTGTTGGGGCGTCTGTTCAAGGACGAGCCCGCATTCGATCTTGCACGCCATTTGCCGGAAGGCCGCATCTCGATGGCGCTCTCGCTGGCCTTCGACCTCATCGGCGCCGATCAGTGGCTGACCGAGCACCCCTCCACGCGCAACTTCGTAAAATTTGCCCTGCAGTCGGCCAATCTGACCATCGAAGAGGCGCAGGAAATTTTTGGCGGCGAGCTGCTGATCGCCAGATACGAGGAGCCCGATGAGGGCATGCTGATCGGCATCCACATCAAGGACTCGCAAAAAATGCACGCCATGCTGCAGGCCGCCGAAGCACGCGCGGCACTCGACCCCATCGACGATCACTCGTGGGCCATGAAAGCGCTCGACCTGGGAGGGCTGTTCATTCGCAGCGGCAAGCCCCTGGCCATCCTGCAGCTCGACGACGACATCCTGTGGCTCAGCCCGCGCGGTCCCCTGCACGAGGCCCTGAAGGCAGGCACCACCGCAGATCTTCCGCGCCAATTGCGCAAGACCCTGCTCGACCATCCCTTTGGCATGATGCTCGACCTTGCGGCCTTCGACGAAGACGATGAGCTGCCGCCCATGGAGGTATGGACGCTGTTTGGCGACGATGGCGTGCTCGAGAGCCGCACCACATTTGCCGAAAGGCGCAAGAACAGCCTGCGTCAACTGGTGGAATGGATCGAGGCTGCCTACCGAAAAAAACAGGACGAAACCGAAAGCACGGATGAGGACGAAGAATCCATCTGAAACCCGCGCGCCGTCGCCCGAGCGAACGCCCTGCCGCCAGATCGCGCTCGAACGCGTGGTGCCGGCGCCCCTCGAGCAGGCCCTTGCCCACGGACAGGCCAGTGAGGTGTATGCAACGGACTGCGTGCTCGCCTGCGATCGGCGGTACCAACTGGTAGCCCCTTCCGGCAAGGGCAAGAGCACCCTGCTACACATCCTCTTCGGCCTGCGCGACGACTACTCGGGTTGTGTGCGCTTCGACGACACCGACATCCGCACGCTGACGCCCGACGCATGGGCCGCGCTGCGCGAACGCACGCTCGGCATGGTCTTTCAGGATTTACGTCTGCTTCCGCAAATGACGGCCAGGGAAAACATCGCCCTGAAGTGGGCCTTGGGCAGCGACTTGCCCTGGTCGGCGCTGCAACACATGGCCGACCAGCTCGGCATCGCACACGTGCTCGACCAGCCGGCCGCTACCCTCTCCTGGGGCCAGCAGCAGCGCGTGGCCATTCTGCGCGCCCTTTCGGGCAAATTCCGCCTGCTGCTGCTCGACGAGCCCTTCTCGCACCTCGACGGCGCCGCAGCCAGGGCCGCGCGGGCGCTGATCGAAACGCGGTGCCGACAGCTCGGCGCCGGATTTTTGCTGTGTACGCTCCATCCCGACCCGGACTTCAGCGGATCGGAAATGCTGCACCTCGGCACCTGATACAGCGCCCGCCGGCAGCAGCGCAGCGCATTACCGGCCGCCCCAACCGAAGGCGGCGCGCAGGCCGAAAGAAAGGGTCACGTAGCGGTTCTCGCGCGGCCGGTCGTCCGTCACGAGCAAGTCGGCATCGGTACGCACGAACAGGGCGCCACGCGTGCCGCTGCCAACGGGTGCCGACAACTCGAACTCGGCACCTATCCCGGCACGCACGTAGGGAAGGTTTTCCAATTCGGCATAAATGCCTCCGAGGGGCGGTTCGCCCGGCCGATACTGAAAGTAGCGCTGCCGCACCCACTCGGCATACAGACCGGTACCCCACAACACCCGCAATCCGCTGTCCTGCTGCCAGATGCGGTTCCACTGCGAGCGCGTGCTGATAATACCCTCCACCTGGCGCACGTCGCGGTTCTGCGTGTTGTCGAGGAAATATCGCGTGCGCGACAGCACGCCTGCCGACAGGTCGAGCATCTGCCGATCGCCAATACGACGGCGCAAGTGCAGGGCCGGGAAAAAGGACAGTTGCTGCTGGGGCGGCGCATAACTCAACACCTGCTGTTGGACATTCCAGCCCGCCGCCATGCCCAGGTCAACAGCGGCTTCCCACTGCGCCTCAAGCGAGGTGCTTGCCAGCATCAGGGCGAAAACAACCGCACAGGTGATTTTTCGAATCATGACCCACAGGTTTTGGTGAACAAAAGTGCAGGACGACAATGCAATAACAGCCTGTCGTCCTGCACGGGTAAGCAACTTGACCGATTTAACAATCATCCGGATCCACCCCCGGGCAGTCGCCACCGCATTCGCCACACCACTGACAGCAATAGGCAATGGTGGAAACGGTAGCGCCCGCCAGCACACCTCCGACTATACCGGCCGGAAGTCCTGCCAGGGTACCGGTGGCATCAAATAATGCCAGGCAAGCCCGGTCCCAAAACTCGCAACGCCCCCGCATTTCCGTCAGGCTCGGATCCGACGAGGAGGCAGCCGTACCGCCCCATGCATCCCAAAAGGCAGCCGAATGCCGCAAGACCGCGGCAAAGACCAGCAGGGGCTCCTGTGTGGCCTGGCTCGCCTCGCTGCACAGAACTTCCTTTTCAAAATCCAGGGAGATGGCGTTCAACTCATCCAGATCTTTTGCTGTACGCACCTCCTGCAGATACTGCAGCAACACAGCCCGCTGCCAGGAATCAAGCTGCCCCCGATCAAAAAGTGCCTCGACAACCGCTTCGGGATCTTGCACCTGTTCCACCAGAGGGTGGTGTCCTTAAATAGATGATCGCGCATCCCGAAAAGGTGTTTAAAGTTCAGGGTTTAAAGTTTAAAGTTTTTCTTGTTGACTATCAGTTTTTTGTCAAATCCTCGGTTCTTCGGTTCCTCAGCCAGAAACCGCAGCCTGCAGCCGCAG
>WFYJ01000096.1 GCA_015490175.1 Saprospiraceae bacterium
CCAGTTGCATGGGTATCCCCATCTGATCCATAAGCTTCAACAGCAAGGGAATATCATCGACACGTTCATTGATTACAGCCAACTGTTTACTCATAATCAGACATTTAGATCAACCCCCGAATTTACTCTAAATTTAAGCGAAACGTGTGTTTAAACTCTAAACTCTAAACCCTACACGCAACACCTTTCTGCAGCCGGGCCATTTTCGGGATGCGCGATCATCTATTTTAGGACACCACCCATTGTTTCACGCGTCACGATGTTACGGACTTTTGAAAAACCTGAATTATGCGCCTTGCCTTTCTGTTTGTGCTTGCCGGTACGCTGATGGCCGGAACCTGCAAAAAGCATCAGCAAACTACCGACGAACCCACTGCAATGGGACACGCAGAGGATGCTTACGTCATGGTGGCCATGCGGCGATCGCCCTGCTATGGCCGATGCCCGGTGTACGAGGTACGCTTCTACACCGATGGCGCCATCGAGTACGTGGGCAAGATGAACGTGGAACGAATCGGTACCTATCGGGCTCGTATGAGCAAGGAGGAAGTGGATGCCCTGCGGCAAAAAATACACGAGGTGGGCTTCTGGGATTTTTCGCCGGAATATCCAGACGACGGTACCATTGTCACGGACCTGCCCACCACGACGATCACGGTGCGCGTGGGCGACATGATGAAAGAAGTGAAGGAAAAGCACGGCGCACCACGCGCGCTCAAGGATTTCGAAAAGTATCTCGACAGTTTGCTCGAAGGACGAGCATGGACCCAGGTAGCCGGGTCGAAATGATGCCAGAAGGGTAGGGGCCAACGAAACGCGTCGGCCCCTTTTTTTTTACAAATCGAGCGAGTGCAGGATGTCGTACTGGGTGATGATGTGCATCTGTCCGGCTTTGTCTTTTACGAGAATCGCGCAGTTGTCCTTCGTCAGGTAACGCTTGAGCGCGCGCACGGGCAGGTCGTCATTGACCACGGGAAATGGCGCATCCATCATTTCGCTTACCGGCCTGTCGCCATTTTCGACAGGGTTTTCAAGCAGATAAGCCAGCAGCTTGTTTTCGAGGATCGAACCCACCACCTCGCCGCTGCCGCTCAGCACGGGAAGCTGGCTCAGGTCGCGCTCCTTCATCAGGTGGAAGGCCTTGCTCACGGGTTCTTCCGGTCGGACCGACCAGAAGGCGCGTTCAGCCTTGTGGGCCAGCACGTCGCGGACGGTCAGCTCGCGATCGAGGAAGCCGCGCTCGCGCATCCAGTCGTCGTTGTAAATCTTGTTGACGTAGCGGCTGCCATGGTCGTGGAAGATGACCACCACGACATCGTCGGGGCCGAGCCGGTCTTTCATCTGCAACAAGCCGGCCACGGCCGATCCGGCCGAGTAGCCCATGAACAGCCCCTCTTCGCGCGCCATGCGCCGCGCCATGATGGCTCCGTCGCGGTCGGTGACTTTCTCGAAGTGGTCAATGATGCTGAAGTCCACGTTCTTCGGCAGGATGTCTTCGCCGATTCCTTCGGTGATGTAGGGATAGATCTCATTGGGGTCGAACACGCCCGTTTCGTGGTACTTCTTGAAAACCGAACCGTAGGTGTCGATACCCCAGATCTTGATGTTCGGGTTTTTCTCTTTGAGGTAGCGCCCCGTACCCGAAATGGTGCCGCCCGTACCCACGCCCACCACCAGGTGCGTGATCTTGCCGTCGGTCTGTGCCCAGATTTCGGGGCCGGTGCTTTCGTAGTGGGCCTGCGCGTTGGAAGGGTTGT
The DNA here is from genome assembly GCA_015490175.1 of Saprospiraceae bacterium. Lineage (GTDB taxonomy): Bacteria > Bacteroidota > Bacteroidia > Chitinophagales > Saprospiraceae > WFYJ01. The sequence goes on from WFYJ01000096.1 coordinate 1,758, forward strand.
CGTACTGGTTGCACCAGAACGAGTTCGGGATTTCCTTCGACAGCCGCTCGGCTACGGAATAGTACGATCGCGGATCGTCGGGTGCCACGTTGGTCGGGCAGACGATGACTTCGGCACCGAGGGCCTTGAGCGCATCGATCTTCTCCTTGGACTGCTTGTCGTTGGTGGTGAAGATGCAGCGGTATCCCTTCACCGCGGCGGCCAGCGCCAGCCCCATGCCCGTATTGCCCGAGGTGCATTCGATGATGGTACCACCCGGCCGGATGTCGCCGCGCGCTTCGGCGTCCTCGATCATCTTCAGCGCCATGCGGTCTTTGATGCTGTGGCCGGGGTTGAAGGTTTCCACCTTGGCCAGCACGAGGGCAGGGATGTCGGCCACCACTTTATTGAGCTTGATGAGCGGGGTATGGCCAATGGTTTCCAACACGTTTTTTCTGTAATCCATAGGTTTCGTTCGGTCAGGTTTTATTTGAAAAATTCTACTTCTACGAAAAATCGGGGGTCGATGGCTCCCAGCATTTTGGCGACTGCCGGCGAGACCACGACAATGACGTTGTCGAAAAAAGGGCTTTCGGGCACTTTGCCGATCACCTTGACGAATACCTGTCGGCGGGTCATCGGATTGGTGATGGCGATGATGGAGCCCCGGGGCGCCGCATCGTGCAGGGCAAACAGCGAGCGAAAGTTGTCGGAATCCCTGTTCCAGTAGGCGGCTCCTTTCTGTGTCGATACCGGACGGCTCATGGCTTCCGCCAAAAAGCGATCGCGCAGCTCGTAGCTTTCCTGCCAGAGCGGATGCCTGCGCCGGCGACGCAAGCTGTCGGGAATGCCGTGGATCGACAGCCAACCCACGTGGATGAGTTGCCCGGGCTTGAGTCCGTCGTTCAGAAATGGGTTGCGTGCCAGTATGGTGTCGGCATCCATGTGGAACAGTCGCTTCGACAGGCCGTAAAAGGTGTCGTGCTTGCGAATGCGGTAGTAGACAGGCACATGGGCCGAGTCGGCAAAAGAGGGGGGCCGATAGCAAACCAGCGCCTCGTCGGGCAGCGGAATGCGTATGGCGGCGCCTTGTGGCAGCACGTCGGTGCGCCACTCAGGATTCCATGTGAGCAGTTCGGTGAGGCGAAGGCCATAGAAACGGGCAAGCGAATAGAGCGTCTGGCCTTTCTCGAGGTAGTGAATGACGTACTTTTGCTGCCACTCATCCACCACCAACTGGAGGGTGTCTTTCGGGCTCAGATAGTGCAGGCTGTCGCCTGTGGCTTTCAAAGGCAAATACCCCAGCAAACAGCACCACAAACACCACACGATACGCATACTGCTTCAAATTGGGTTCAAAGTTATGAAAACCACCGCCATCATCCCTGCCCGCTACGCCTCCACGCGCTTTCCCGGCAAACCGCTTGCCACGATCGGCGGCCGCCCCATGGTGGTGGCCACCTGGGAACGCGTCGCTGCTGCCGGGCTGGACCGCGTCGTCGTTGCTACCGACGACGACCGCATCGAAGCGGCCTGCCGGCAGTGGGGCGCAGAAGTGGTCCGTACACGGGCCGACCACGTTTCCGGCACCGACCGCGTGGCCGAAGCGGCCGACCTTCTGGGAATCAATGACGGTTTGATTATCAACGTACAGGGCGATGAGCCGTTCATCGAGCCCGATGCCGTGCGGCAATTGGCGGATTTCATGCAGCGCGGCCAGTGGCCCATCGGCACACTGGCTTGCCGGATACGCCGCATCGAAGAGCTGAAAGATCCAAACGTCGTCAAGGTGGTTTTTGGCGAAAGCCACCAGGCCCTTTACTTCAGCCGGGCAGCGATTCCCTTTGCACGGGGCGTGGTGCCGGGGGAGTGGCTTCAGGTTTCGGCATACTACAAGCACATCGGCACCTATGCCTTTCAGGCAAAAGTGTTACAGGAAGTAGCCCGTTTGCCGAAAGGCAAGCTCGAAACCGCCGAATCGCTCGAACAACTGCGCTGGCTGGCTCACGACTACCGCATCGGCGTGCTCATCACGGAAAAAGAAACGATTGGCATAGACACACCGGAAGACCTCGAACGCCTGTCTGGACGGCTCGGCGCGGGCCAGGTAGGGTAGCCCGACGGGCTCTACCTACAGGGCCGAATGGTCAAAACCGAATGGCAACAGGTGGGCAATGCCTTCGATGACGACCACGGGGCCTTCTTCGCCCTGCAGGATCAGCGTGATGGGCTTGCCATCCTGGCGCAGTTCGGTCTCGTAGAGCACCTGGCGACACGCTCCGCAGGGAGTGGCAGGTTCGGTGAGCTTCTTGCGCAGGTTCTTCACGCGGATGGCCAAGGCCCGGACAGCCGTGCCGGGATACTGCGATGCTGCTGTAGCCAGCACGGTGCGCTCCGCACACAAGCACATGGGATAGGCTGCATTCTCCTGATTGCCTGCGCTGAGTACGATGCCGTTGTCGAGCAAGACGGCGGCGCCCACGAGGAATTGAGAGTAGGGCGCCCATGCTTTGTTCCATCCGCGGCCGGCCTCTTCGAGCAAGTGGCGCCAGGGCGGCGGCACTTCATCGGGATCGTCGTAGCGGATCCATTCTATGGCTTTCTGCTTGCGTTCCATGCGCGCCCGTGATTGGGTGAATGCCTTTCGGCAAAATGCGTCTCCATTGGAGAAAAGGGCGCACAAGATACCGCAAAAGACGGGCTTATGGCAAGGGGTGCTTTTCTTCGACAAACTTCACTCCCATCGCTTCCAGCTCACCGAGAACGGGCTCGTAGACTTCGGGCCGGATCGGAATCTGCACACCTGCCTGGCTGATTTTGCCCTCGAGCAAAAGGCGCGTGAAGATGGCGAGCGGCAGACCGACGAGGCGCGTCATGGCCGTGTCTTCGGCATTGCGGCCTTTCATCACGAGCGTCGATTTTTCGAGCCAGCGCTTGCTGTCGCGCACGTATTCGAACTCGTGTTGCATGACGACCATATCCCTGTCCTCGGGTTGTAATGCCCATTTTTCCAACAACAGGTCTTCGAGCAAGCGGGCTGGTGTGGCCTGCGCCCGCGTGATGGGCTTCGGCTCGAAGAGGCCCAGCCACCGCAGCCGGTCCATGAGCGGGCTGTCAATCGAAGTGCCGAGCAGGCGCGCCACCTTTTCTTCGGTGCTGTCGCCTTCCATCAGGGAAGAGACGTAGCCATCCATCAATTGGCGCCAGGTGAGCCGATCGGATTCGAGAATGGGGTAGGAATCGTCGGTGAGGCCCAGGGTGACGAGCGCATGCCAGCTTTCGCAAAAACCAGGATACCGTATCGTGCCCCGGAACAGGTTGGGAATGTCTTCGAGCCCGTAGGCCTGGCGGTAGAGCAGCGAATCGCGGTTGGGGTACACCTCGAACGGGCCCAGGCCTTCCACTTCGATCTTTCGCGTATGCCGGAAGAGCCGGTGATAGGGCACATACCGGTAGCGCCCGTCCTCGAGAAACTGGGCGGTCCCTTTGCCGGCAAGCACGACGTTGCGGGGATTCCAGGTGAACTTGTATCGCCACGGGTTGTCGGCACATTCGGGTGCCACCAGGCCGCCCGTATAGCTTCTGAAGGCAGTCAGCTTGCCGCCCCGAGCCTTGATTTGGTGAATCTTGCGCACCGCCGACATGTGATCGATGCCGGGGTCGAGGCCGATCTCGTTCATGAACACGAGATTGGCCAGCCGCACCTCCTCGGAAAGCGCATACATCTCGGTGGACACGTAGCTGGCCGTCACGAGGTGCTTGCCCTGCTTCAGGCACTCTCTGGCGATGAGCAGATGCAGGTGAGGCGGCAGCAGCGAAACGACCACGTCGGCTTCACCGACGAGGCGGGCGCGTGCTTCCGGATTGGTGATGTCGAACTGCTCGGCCCGGCCGGCAGGTGCATCGGCCACTTTTTTGCGGGCAAGCGCCAGGTTGGCATCGGCCACGATGACTTCCCAGCCCTTTTGCTGCGCCACATCGAGCAGGTAACGAATGGCAGCCGTGGCCGATCGCCCGGCGCCGGCTACGAGGATTTTCTTTTTCATGTCGGTTTCCATTTGGCAAGGCGGGCCGCAAGAAATGCAAAATCCGCGAATCGGCAAACGAACTCATCCGCGTCCTTGCAGCTCTTCCAGACGCAGGCCGCGAAGCCACTCCTCAACGGCCATTTTTCGCTTGCCCGAAAGTTTGACCTCGGTGGGATAAATGAAGCCATCCCGGGCAGCAAAACGCAGCCATTGCTTGCCGTCCGTTTGCCAGGTGCCCGGTTTCAGCTCGTGTGCTGCCTTTTCCTTTTTACAACGGTAAATATCGAGCTGCTTGCCCTGGAAAGTGGTCCAGGCGGCAGGGTAGGGGCTCAACCCGCGAATGAAGTCGTACACCCGGTCCACCGGTTGGTCCCAGTCGATCGCGCAGGTTTCGTGAAAAATCTTGGGTGCGGGAGTTGCTTGAGAGTCATCCTGCTTTTTTAATTCATAATTTCCTGATTCAATGAGTTTTACCGTATCCACGACCAATTCAGCGCCGGCCACCATCATGCGGTCGTGCAGTTCGCCGGCCGTCTCCTCCGGGCCGATAGCCATTTCGCGCTGCAGGATGATGTCGCCCGTATCGATTTCTTTCTGAATGAAAAACGTGGTCAGCCCCGTGACTTTTTCGCCATTGATGATGGCCCAGTTGATGGGCGCCGCGCCGCGGTATTTCGGCAACAGAGATGCGTGCAGATTGATGGTTCCCCGGGGCGGCAGGCTCCACACGACTTCCGGCAGCATGCGGAAGGCAACGACCACGGCCAGCTCGGGTTTCAGCGCCTCGAGCTGTGCGACGAATGCCGGATCCTTCAGATTTCGAGGCTGAAGCACGGGCAACCCGCGCTCAAGGGCAAATTTCTTGACCGGCGACTGCAGCAGTTGCTTTTTTCCGCGACCACCGAATTTGTCCGTGGCCGTGACCACGCCAACGATTTCGTGGCCGGCATCCAGCAAGGCCCCGAGCGATGGCACGGCAAACTCGGGCGTGCCCATGAAGACGATTCTCATATCAACGACGGGTTTTGGACGGCAAATGTACGCGCCCGCGAAATTCCAGCCCCTTTTGTTCCATAATTTATATTATGTTAAATAAGGTTTTTCAAAACGACGATGGACGATGGTCCATTGACCATTGTCCATCGTCCATTGTCATGGTCTGGCGATCAATAACTGATGCCCACTTTTTTGAAAATGAAATGCAGCAACCAGGCGGGTCCGATCAGCAGGAACTGGACGTCTTCGAGGAAGGACGGCTTCTTGCCTTCGATCTTGTGGCCGATGAACTGAACGATCCAGGCAATCACGAAAATGGCGAGCGACACCCGGACAAGGGCTGCCGGATCGCTGCCCAGCGACTCGTACAATGCGTGATTGCCCCACAGCAACAGCCCGCCGATCAGGACGAACCCGAAGAACATGGGCACGGACAGGCGCAGATAGTAAATCAGCGCTCCGGCCAGCAGCACGGCGGCCCAGTTGGCAAACAAGCCCCGCTCGACGGGAAACGGAATGGCGTACAGCAATCCGAACAAACTGAACATGATGGCCGGGATACACAGCCAGTGAATGAGTTTGTTGGTCGGGTTCTGATGGCTCTCGCCATACTTTTCCAGCAGTTGGTCAATCTGTCTTGCCATGAGCGTGAATTTTATTTGGTGAATATTGGAACAGGCAAGACAAAATTAGCATTTTTGATTGAGCAACCGAGGAACCGAAGAACCGAGTATTTGACAAAAAACTGATAGTCAACAAGAAAAACTTTAAGCTTTAAACTCTACACGCAACGTTCCGGGTCACTCCTCTCTCCTCTCTCCATCACTCCATCACTCCATCTAAGAGGCCCCTGAAAAAACCCAAAATCTCACGCAACGCCGCAACAGCTTGTCCCGACCAAAGTCGGGGACGCAACGATTCGCAATGTGTTTTTTATTTTAAATCAAAATGTTATCTATAATGTATACGCGTCACGTGTCACGCGTCACGTTGTTACGGACTTTTTTCAGTGCGCTCATCTAAGAATAGCCCCTACCCGCTCAATCCATGCCACATGCCGCGCAAGGCGATCCAACCGTGGTGCAGCAAGTTGGGGATGGTGCCGAAATGCTCCTGCAGCACCCTGTAGCGGTCCATCAGCGACTGCAGGTGGCGCTGTTTGGACAGACCGCCAATGAGGTAATTGGCCAGAATTTCCGGTACGAACTGGTTGTGCCTGCTGGCTTTCAGCACCTTGATCACCCAGTCGATATCGGCGGCGAGGTTGTCGAGCCGGTACTCGGGGCAAATGGCGCGGCGGGCAATGAATCCCTGATGGCAAACGACCATGCCGAAGCGCAGATCGCGCCAGTCGAGATGTAGCGGCAACTTCTGTGTGGTGCGCCGGCTGCGCGTGCCAAGGGGTTGGCGCTGCTCGTCCACCAGCATGACTTCGCCGTAAAGGACATCTGTTTTGGGACCGGCCAGAGCGGCCAGGTGCTGGAGCGTCTCGGGCGCGAAAATTTCATCTCCTGCATTGACGTACCACACGTAATCACCGGTGGCCAGGTGCAGCCCTTTGTTCATGGCGTCGTAAAGGCCCCGATCGGGCTCGGAGATCCATTTGCTGATGTGCGGTTGCCATTTTTCGATTACGTCCAGGGTGCCATCGGTAGAGCCGCCGGCCACGACGATGTACTCTACCCCACTCCACGTCTGCGCGGCTATGCTTTGAATGGTGCGATCCAACAGCGCAGCGCTGTTATAAACCACCGTGATGACGGAAAAGACGGGTTTTTGCCGGTTCATGCTGCGCAAAATTAGCCGAATGGAGTCAAATGAGGTAGTGTAGGTATGAGTTTGTTTTTCTTGGTGAGAAAATTTTGGAAAAGTAAAAGAAAAAAAGAAACTGTGCAGCTATACCGATACTCGAAATGAAGTGGTTTGGGAAAACCGGTTGTGGAAGTTGAGGGTTGAGCGTGTAGCGTTGAGCGTTGGCACCACTGTGCAATTTCGTGCGCTCGCTCACTCCTTCGCTCAGTCGCTCCTTCACTC
>WFYJ01000097.1 GCA_015490175.1 Saprospiraceae bacterium
CTATAGATAACACACTGATTTACATCACCGGCGAATGAAGTTGCGTGCAGAAGTATTTTGCATGGCAGCGGTCACGGCGACAGGCAGTGACACAGTTGAGCGGGGCCGTGGCCCCACGTTGAGACCGCCGGTCGTGGCTTGGCCGCACGACCGGCGCCTGTTGAGACAAGCACCGCCCCTCGGGGCGGCGCTTGATGTTTGTTTTGTTTTTGCTTGAAAACTCCGGAACAGCATATCATGCAACCCCAATCGCCGGAGGTATAAGATAAAAAATACATTGCGAATCGTTGCGTCTTCCGGCTCGCCGGAAACAGGCTTTTGCGTTCCCGACTGGCGTCGGAGCCTGTCCCGGTTTACCGGGAACAAGCTTTCCGACAAGTCGGAACAGGTTTTGCGCGAGATTTTGGTTTTTTTTTCAGGGGGCTCTATCATAAATCTGTCAGATTCCCGTTTTTGATTGTTTTGAATTTTATATCAACCTCCACGTCTCCCTCGGTGAAACTAACCACACCGGCAGCACCTTGAAAATTCTTTCTGTTTCGAATATATTTGGCTATTTGAAGCGGATCCACAACACCATTATTGTGCTCTATGGCCTCTTTAATCAGATAGATAGCATCATAAGCGTTGGCATTTACCATGGTGGGTTCTTTACCATATCTGGCCTTAAAATTTCTGTAAAATGAAGCCATTGTGTCGTTATCTGAATCTTCTCCAGGATTATAAGAAGGAGTAGGTATGATTACACCTTCTGCTGCAGCACCTGCAACATTCAGACAATCTTCTTGTAAGAATCCAGTGTTCGAAATCACTTTTGCAGTAATCCCGATTTCCCGCAGTTGCTTTATACATCGCCCCATTTCTTTTGGATTTCCTGCGAGATAGATAACATCTGGTTGTAAATTTTTGATTTTCAAAAGAATAGTTTTAAAATCTGTTTCACCTTCTCCATACTTTTCGGCAACCACTATCTCTCCTTCGTTTTTTGTAAAAATTTCACTGAACTTGTTCTTAAGCCCGATGCCATAATCACTGTTTACATAGATAATTGCGGCATTCCGCGCATGCAATTGATTCAGTGCGTAATTCGCAGCAGCCCCTGCCTCCGCTACATCTGAAGGCCAATTACGCGCAAAGTTTTTACTGATATTCGTCAACGAAGGACTTGAAGAGGCTGGAGCAAACAAAAAAGCATCATTTTGCTCAACCACTGGAATCATCGCAGCCGTGGCATTGCTTGAAATTTCACCAATCAGAATTTTGATATTCTCGATTGAAATAAACCTCTGCGCATTGGCTACAGCTTCTTTTGGATTGCTTTTCGAATCTTGGTATTTTACAATCAATGGCCTCCGGTTTACTCCTCCGCTATTGTTGATCTCATCCAATGCGAGTTCTATACCCTGTCTAACTTGCTCTCCATAGACTGCATTGGGGCCTGTAAAATCAAGAGTAGCTCCAATTTTTATTGCGTCCTTATTATTGGGTTGCCCTGCCTCATCGCAGCTTGAAGATAGAAAAACAAACCATGCTGAAAAGAACAAATAGACGATAAAATCCACATGTTTCATCCTTCCTGATTTTATTTGTTTAAAAAAAAGTGATTCAGTATTTTTTCTATTGGTATATTTATCGTTGTTCATGCCGAAGTCAGTGTTCCATATTGGACAACCACCAATTTGGATGCCAGCGTGCGAATCACAGACATATTATGTTCCACTATCAACATGGCAATATTTTTTTCTTCATTCATCCTTTTTAAAAATGATACTGTGAAATCCACCATTTGAGGCGACAACCCCGCAGTGGGTTCATCCAACAGCCATAATCTATTGTTTTGTATGAGCATAATAGCCATCGAAAGCATTTGCCTTTCTCCTCCGCTTAAGCTACCCGCTATTTTTTTTATTTTGTTTTTGAAACTCGGAAAAATCTCCAAGACTTCTTCAAAGAGCGAATCGTTAAAGGAATCTCTGTTTGATAAAATGACAGCCAGTTCCAGATGTTCCTTTACAGTAAGTGCTGGCATAATTAACCCGCCTTGGGCATAATAGGAAATGCCTTGTCCCACGAGCTCATGTGGTGGCTTGTCATTCAACAGATGCCCATTCACATAAACCTGCCCACTCCTTTTTGGAAGCAGACCATACATTCCCTTTAACAAAGTCGATTTGCCACTGCCATTCTGACCGACTACTCCCATGATCTCTCCTTTTTCAACAGAAAAATTAACGTTCCGTAGTACCACTTTACCTGGATAGCCGACTGTCAGGTTTTTTACTTGCAGTATAACTTCTCTGCTTTTCATGCTACACCAACATCTTCTCGAATTATACCTTTTGTGAGGTACAAAACTTTGTCACTAATAGCTTTTGCTTTTTTCCGATCGTGTTCTATCATCAAGATAGTCTTGCCTTCTTCCTTCAACTGCAAGAGCAGCTTTGATATTGCATCTACCATTATGACATTTAACCCGGCAAAAGGCTCATCCAACAGCAAAAGTTCTGCTTCGTTGATAAGGAGCATACCTATCGAAAGCAATTTTTGCTGTCCAAATGACAGACGGCCAGCGGCCTCCTCAAGTTTATCAGAAAGTCCAACATCATAAGAGATCCTTACAGCTTTTTCCTTTCGCTTTTTCTCCTCTTGCCAAATTTTGAACGGGTTTACCAAATAGTTTAAAACGTGCTCACCTGGATGTTTCTTGGATGCCAATAATAGGTTGTCCAAAACGGATAAATTTTTAAACACACGTGGAAATTGCCATGTTCGTCCAATACCCAATTTGTCAATTTCAGTAGCAGGTTTATCATAAATCGATTCCCCTTTGAAATATATCTTTCCTCGGGAAGGTGGCAAGAAGCCAGAAATGATGTGAAACAGAGTCGTTTTTCCAGATCCATTTTCACCAAACAAACTTGTAATAGTACCGGTCTCAAGCTCAAACGATACGTCTTCCAGCACAATTAAGCCATTGAAACTCTTTCCGACATTCAATACCTTCAAAATCATTCAAAAGTATATTTACCAAAAAAACCATAAGGACGATACATTACTACAAGAATGAGCAGTACAGCGTAAATCATCATGCGTACATTAGCAGCAATTGAGTCAGGAATATGAATAAAGCGCAGCACCTCTGGGAGCAAAACATAAAAAAGTGCCCCAGCTACTGATCCTCTAATAGCACCCAGCCCACCAACAAGAACCATGCAAATGATGAGAATGGACTCATCAAGTGTAAAAGATGAGGGATCGATATAACTGAAGTAAACGGCAAAAAGCCCCCCTGCAATAGCAGAAACCCCACTTGAAATAAGTATTGCCCAGCTTTTAAAATAACTGGGTTTTTTCCCAAAACTCATCATTGCAAGCTGGTCGTCGCGTACACCCAAAAAACAACGGGAAAGAGGGGTACGATGCAACCCTATAAAGAACAGCAACACCGACAAAGTAACAAGGCTGGAAAAAGAGGCAAAGGAAGGGAGGGAATCGAACACAAAGCCACCAAACCCGGGCTTGGGAATACCCATGATACCAAATGGCCCGTTGGTCACTGCCTGCCAATTATATAGAATCGCAGAAACAATTATTTGCCAAGCAAGTGTAGCTATTGCAAAATAGAGATCTCGGAGACTGCTGGCAAACCAGATTATCGGAAAGCTTATTATGAGGTTGAAGCATATTGCTCCCAAAAGCGAGAGGGAGAAAGAGAGGCCTGCCTGAGTCAGAAGCAACGCTGAAACATAGGCTCCAATACCGTAGTAGGCTGCCTGAGCAAGGGACAACAGACCGGAATATCCTGCCAAAAGATTCATTGCGAGGGCAAGAATTATGTATATTTCACACACAATCAATATATGCAGAAAGTAATTCATCTTTCTTCCAAACGGATATTAAACGAAACAATGCCTTCTGTACGCCAAAGGATTACAGCTATCAATAAAAGGAAGGTAATCCCTTCTTTCCAATGTGCAGAAATGTACCATTCCGTAAACGTCTGCAGGAAAGCAATGACCAAAGAGGCAGCAATGGTTCCTTTCACCGAAGTTTGCCCGCCAATGATCACTGCTGCAACTGCACCCAATGTAATACTCATTCCTCTATGCGGATCAATACCGATGTCAAACAGTTGGAGGCACCCCGCAATTCCTGCCATTATGCTTCCAAGTACCATTGTATGAAGCCTGATTTTCTCGGTATTTATCCCCAATACCGAAGCTATCGTGTCGTTACTTGTTATGGCTCTGACTTTCAAAAACCATTTCGTCCTCATGAGGATAAACACTCCTATTATTAAGAGGAGGGCAATGGCAAGCTGCATCAATTGAACAGGGATGATTGTGATTCCTAACAGGGAAAAACTGCCACCAAGGGGGAGATCTACATATTTCGTTTCGTTTCCATACACTAACGAGATAAGATTTACAATAAAAAGATATACTCCTATAGAGCTGATCAGCGAAATTGCTTGCCCAGATCTTTTACGAGCCAAAGGCTGATATACAACCCGTTCAATAAGCATGGCTAAAAACACTACAAGTAAAACACTTCCACCCCATGCCCAAAGCCCAATACCCGAGGTAATATCAATAAATTGTAAAAGGGCATAGGGACCAACTACAAACATAGCTCCATGAGCCAGGTGAAAAACCTTGGTAGTATTGAATATCAAATTAAAGCCCACTGCCACTAAAGCAAGCAGCAGGCCCGCCACCAGACCGTTGAACAATATCTGAGCGTACATCAAATCTTATCCATTTGATTGCTCAAAAACTACCGCTCTACTCAAAAAATTCCGAAAACAAGATCACTAATCTACTGACAATAAAATAAATACACATAAACCGCAGCATAATGCAACAATCACTGACATACTGAGGCTAATATACGAAGACCACAATTTTTTCTCAATGAGATGGAACTTTTTTCACAATGTAAGCCCCCGCCCAACCCCATCTCGCACTTTTGCACCCAGCGACAGGTGCGGCAGGCTCTGGGGATTCGGGCCGCGTAACCTGCTTCCATTTCAGGCCGACCGGTGGGTAGTGAAGACTTTTTGAGTTCGGCGCTTCTGCGGTTCGAGGTACAAGCGGGAACGAACAGGTTGGGGGAAACCAGCGGCATCAACTCGCAATAAAGAGTGAGCAGTTCGGGATGGCGGGCATCCCGAACTGCTTCACTTTGCGCATGGTACTGCGCCCGACTCAATGGTGTTACGGGCAAGGCGTCCCAGCCTTTCAGACGCACCCACTTGCCCAACGCTTCGATCAGCGGCCCATGGTGTGCCTGGTGACGGGCCTGCCGTTGGTTGGTCTCACGTGCCGGCACTTTTCCGCGGGGGCACTACGACTGCCACACCCATCCGCCGAAGCGGGTGCCGTTGGGTTTGGCTACCAGACTGGCAAGCGTACCGCCGCGGAAGGTCAGGATGCCGATACCCCACGGACTCGTCACCACCAGATCCGTCATGCCGTCGCCGTTGAAGTCGCCTACGCCCCGTATGCGGTCCTGACGCACGTTCCAGTTCCACGCCCCGAAACGCGTGCCGCTGGGTTGGGCTACCAGGGTAGTGAGGGCGCCGCTGCGGAAGGTGAGGATACCAATGCCCCACGGGCTGCTCACAAGGAGGTCGGCCTTGCCGTCGCCGTTGAAGTCGCCCGTACCGTGAATGCGGTCTCTGGCCGAATTCCAGTTCCACGCCCCGATGCGGGTGCCGCCGGGTTGGGCCACCAGGGTGGTCAGGCTGCCGCCACGGAGCGTGAGTATCCCGATACCCCACGGACTGCTCACCACGATGTCTGCCCTGCCATCGCCGTTGAAGTCGCCCGTGGCGTGAATGCGGTCTTCAGCCGAGTTCCAGTTCCACGTGCCGAAACGCGTGCCGTTGGGTTTGGCCACCAGGCTGACAAGTTTGCCGCCGTGGAAGGTGAGGATGCCGATGCCCCAGTCGCTGATCACAAGGATGTCGGCCTTGCCGTCGCCGTTGAAGTCGCCCCGGGCTTTGATCGCGTTTTTCCGGGTGTCCCACCGCCAGGCGCCAAACCAGGTGTCGTTGGGGGCCATCATGATGGAGCGCAGCGAATTGCCTGTCCATTGCAGGATCCCTATGCCCCAATTACTCGTCACGATGAATTCATCCTTTCCATCGCCATTGAAATCGCCTGTTTTGTGGATGCCGTTTCCCGCCAGCAGCGGCGATTCCGACAGCGGCAAATCCCGCCCGAAATCGCACGAAGACAATGCCGGCCCGGCAAGAGGAATGGCCGAGAGCTTTTGCAGCTCCGCGGAAAGAAGGACCGAGGCCCTGCCGGACACAGGGGGCACCACACTCCAGATCAGCAGCGACAGCACGCAGGAAAGGCATTGCGCACGTGCAGAGAGGGTTCGCATCTTCATCTCGATATGATTTTGGAGGTTTGAAAATGAGGTTGGCCGCGACCGATTGCCGGCATCCGGCTTTCAGCTTGCGCCGGCATTCGAACCATTCGAGAGGAGACGAGCTTGTCATGCACACATAATGAGCTAAAAACCAGTTTTTTTGCAAAAGCATTTACCAATCAGATTGGTACAAATGAGTCTTTTTGCCCAGCGAGTGGCAGCCGATGGTCAATGGACGATGGACGATAGACGATGGACATTTTTGATTGAGCAATCGAGGAACCGAGGAGTCGAGGATTTGACAAAAAACTGATAATCAACAAGAAAAACTTTAAACTCTAAACCCTCAACCCTACACTCTAAACCCTCAACGACAAGTAAAAACTGCGTTCAAACTGCGGATTCTGCGGCCGAAGGCTGCGGTTGCAATGAATGAAAATTGGAGAAACCCAAGAACCGCAAATTTCACCAATCTACTGATAGTCAGGATCAAAAACCCTCAATCCTACACACTCAGCCTTGCGAATGCAAATCCTCTATTCGGGGGCACTGCTGTTTTTCCCAACCTTTTGAACCGAACAGCATCAGCACCCGCGCTGCCAATCGAGGGCAAAACTTGCGACCTTTGCGCGGGCAAAACCTGCAACGCATGAAAGACTTTTCGGAAAAGTTCGAGGCGATCCGCCAGAAGTTTCTGGTGCTGGAGGAGCAACTGGCCGATCCGGCCGTGATTGCCGATCAGGAACGGTACGCGCGGCTCGGCAAGGAATACAACAAGCTCAAGGAGCTGGTCGAGGCGTGGGATCGCTACCGCGAGCTGGAAAGCCGGCTCGCGGAGGCGCGCGCCTTGGTGCGCGACGAAGACGCCGAGATGCGCGAGATGGCCCGTGCCGAGGTGGAAGAGCTGGAACCGCGCCTCGAGGCAATGGCCGAGCAATTGCGCCTGATGCTCATCCCGAAAGATCCCGACGACGAGAAGGACGTGATTTTCGAGATACGGGCCGGCACGGGCGGCGACGAGGCGGCGCTCTTCGCCGGCGACCTGTACCGCATGTACACGCGCTACTTCGACCGGCAGGGCTGGCAGTGGGAAGAGCTGTACGCCAACGAGGGCGCCGTGGGCGGCTACAACAAGGTGGTGCTCGAGGTGCGCGGCGAGGACGTGTACGGCAAGCTCAAGTTCGAGTCGGGGGCGCATCGGGTGCAGCGCGTGCCCAGGACCGAGTCGCAGGGGCGCATCCACACCTCGGCGGCTACGGTGGCCGTGATGCCCAGGCGCGAGATGTCGGACGTGCACATCAATCCGGCCGACCTGAAGATCGACACCTTCCGCTCGAGCGGGGCAGGCGGACAGCACGTCAACAAAACCGAGTCGGCGGTGCGCATCACCCATTTGCCGACAGGCGTGGTGGCGGAAAGCCAGGACGGCCGCTCGCAGATACGCAACCGAGAGATCGCCATGCAGCGCCTCTACCAGAAGCTGCACGAGATGCAGGTGGCCCGGCATCAGTCGGAGCTGGCCGCCCGGCGCAAGTCGCTCGTGGGCACCGGCGATCGTTCCGACAAGATCCGCACCTACAACTTCCCACAAAACCGCGTCACCGACCACCGCATCAACCTCACCCTTTACAGCCTCGACAAGGTGCTCGAAGGCCAGCTCGACGAGATCATCGAAGCGCTGCAGATGGCCGAGAATGCCGAGCGCCTCAAAGCTGAGGAAGAGGCGGGGCGATAGGATTGCGCAGGTTCACCTTTTCCTTTCCTGCAGTGGTGCAGCGGCCTCCAGCGCTGCCTCTGCCAGCGGCAGCCAGCGCCGCAATGCCGCGAGGTAGTCGGCGGCGGTGAGGTGGGCCAGTCGGTCGGGATGGCCGACAAAGACGATGGGCTGGGCGCCGAGGTAGCGCTCCGACCGGATGAACTCGCTGGTCGCGCGCAGCTCGGGGAAGCGCCGCTTCAGCCGGTCGAAGCGGAATGCGGGCGAAGCGGAAAGCGCATAACGCACCACGTGCAGTGGCATCTCGCCGATTTTCACCTCCCTTTTCGCCATGGCTGTGGGGGCGGTACTTTCCCTTTCCTCTTCGAGGGCCAGGCTGGCACTTCCCGCGCCGGAAGGCAGCACGTACTCCGTTTTTTGCGGAAGCGGAAAAACCGGTCTGGCGGGCGCGGCACTGCGCTGGCGGCGCTTTTCATGTGTGGGGCGCGCACGCGACGGATTTTTTTCCCAAAGGCCGGTGTCGGTGAGGGCCTGCCGCAGCTCGGCGATGTAGCGGTTGTCTTCGCGGGTGTGGTAGCAGAGCGTCTCGAGGATGCGCAGCTCGTGATCGGGCTGGTCGTCGAACTTGCGGCGCCAGGGGTCGTCGTGGGGCTGGAGGCGGAAAGGCCAGTAGCGCGCACCGCGACCGATGAGCTGGGCTTCCGAGAGCGTGGTCTTGCCCGGGCGCCGGGCCGTGCCGTCCGCGCCGTCGTAGAGGCGCACGATGTCGAAGAGGTTGAGCACGTCCCAGCCTTCGTTCAGCTTTTGCACGGCAAAGACGGCGCGGATGGGGTTGTCGTCGTCTTCGAGGGTGTTGAGCAACATCTGGTTGCGCTCGGCTTCAGCTTCGTTGTTGGCGCTGAGGCAGTTTTCGGGCTTGAAGCAGAAGCGCAGGCGGCGGGCGATGGCCGCGGCATCCAGGCCGACGCGGTCGAAGAAAGCGAACGCCTGCTGCACCAGGGGCACCTGTGCCGTGTGGCGAATGTGCCGGATGTGCGCCGCGTCGAGGGCGTCGATGAGGGCGTGGAAGCGCGCTTTGTTGGCCTCCGACTCCTTGATGGTGCGGCGCGCCTTGAAAAGGATGACGGGCTTGAGGCTGAGCCCGTAATGGGCTGCCAGCTCCTGCCGGTAGAGGTGCAACACCAGCGCCTGCAGGATGCGGTCGCGCTCGTCGTAATGCGAGCGGACGAGCCGGATCTCCTTCGAGTAGCCGTCGTGGCGAAAACGACGCAGGTCGTACTGGAACAGGATGCGGCCGGCATACTTGTCGCGGATGTCGGGACGGTCCAGGTCGAGCGTGGCCGTGAACTCGAGCAGGACGTTGGCGGGATGAGCGCGGTGCAGCCGCACCACCGTCTCTTCCCAACTGCGGCTCAGGTCGGCACGTCGGGTGCCCGAGCTGAGGTGGTGCGCTTCGTCGGCGATGAGCACGAGCGGCTCCTGCTGCAGGGTTTCCATGGTCAGGGCGTGCTCGCGCGCCTCGGCCAGGTCGAGGTGCAGTTGCTGGATGGTGGTGAAGTGCAGATTGATGTGGTCGGGATCGGCTTCGTCGAAGGTGCGCACGTGCAACAGTTGTACCGCGCGCCCTTCGATGCGCACGGGCACACGAAAGAGGTATTTGGCGGCAGCCGGATCGAGGAAGTTGGCCTCCGTCTTGCGGATGATCTGCGTGCTGTGCACGAAAAACAGAAAACGCCGGTAGCCCTGCCGATACAGCCACAACACCAGCGCCGCCATGACGAGCGTCTTGCCACTGCCCGTAGCCATGTGGAACAGCACGTGGGGCGAGGCAAGTACCGACGGTCCTTCGGCCTGCCAGAAACGCACGAACCGCCGCAACGCCTCCTCCTGATACGGCCGCAACGGGTACCGAAGGTTGGCCGCCACCCAGGCGGGCAGCACCGCCTCGGAACCGGGAAAAGTACTTTCAGGTGGACGGATGCTGGTGCGCTCGTGGGTCATACCGCTGTGGGGTAGTTCGTTTTTTCCTGCTTTCGCAAAATACGGCCCTGAGGCCACTGCCCAATCGGTGGAACCGGTCAAATCGGTGGAATCAGTAATCGGTTATACTCAACGCAATTCGGTTTGGGAATTTTTGACAATGGTCAATGGACGATTTTTTGAGAAGGAGAGAAGAGAGATGGAGTGAGAGAGTGACCAACTGCGCAAACTGCGTCAGTGCGGCGTCTTCTGCGACTGAAAGCTGCGGTTTTTGGCTGAGTAATCGAGCATTTGATTCAAGAGCCTTCTGAAAAAGACTGAAAATCATCCAGTTACACAGAGTACCACTGAGCACGCACTGATTTTCACAGAGTTGTAAACCCTCAACCCTACACGCTCAACCCTCAACAACAGGTCAAAAACTGCGCGCAAGCTGCGTTTTCTGCGGCCGAAGGCTGCGGTTTCAATGGATGAGGAATCGAGGAACCGAAGAACCGAGGATTTGACAAAAAACTGATAGTCAGCAAGAAAAACTTTAAACTTTAAACCCTAAACTTTAAACCCTACACGCAACACCTTTCTGCAGCCGGCCCATTTTCGGGATGCGCGATCATCTATTTCAGGACACCACCTGATGGTTGAGACGCCGCCCGGCGGCGACATCGAGGCGGATGACAGGGCGAATGGCCCCTCCATCACTCTGTCACTCCTCTCTCCTCACTCATTCTCCCCTTCCCAAACAGTCGCGCCATAAAAATCCTTCGTGATCTTTCTGTCCTCATCGCTCACGGCAAAATCCCGGTCGTCGAGGGCAGAGAGCGGGACGTAGAGGTGGTTGCGGTCGAGCATGTCGGCCAACAGTTGCTTCTGTTCGTGGAGGGGCAGGGCCGTGAATTCGTCGCGTGCCGCTTCGAAGCGTTGCAGCTCGAGGCTGTAGTGCAACAGGCTGTGCGCCTTCATGTCGTTCCAGACAGCCAGCAACTCGGCAGCGTTTTTTGCGGCAGCGATGCGGTCGAGGAAGAGCTGGTTGTGCTTTTTGAGCTCGAGGCTGACGAAGCCGCCCCCGCCCTGCCAGCCGACGGCCTTCGAGATACCGGTGGGGTCTCCCTCGATGACGTGGCGCAGACGCACGATGGGGTCGTTGTCGCCGTAGTCGAGCTGCTCGATGCCGATGTACTGGCGACCCATCTTGTGGGCCACGGCGGCGGTAGTGCCCGAGCCGAGGTGGTAGTCGAGCACGATGTCGCCCGGGCGGGTCGTCAACTCGAGGATGCGCCGCAGCAGCTTTTCGGGCTTTTTGCCGCCAGGCAGACTGACGCCGCCCTCATGGCGGTTCGATTGGAAGATCTCGTCGTCCCACAGGTCGGCAATGAGCGTGCCGAACGCGACCTCATCGCCCTCCCGGACAATGCGCTTGCGCAACGGGATGAACACGCCGCCGCGATACAGCAACACCACCTCTCCCTTGCTGTTGGTGAACTCGACCACCTCGTCGCAGGTGCGGCTCTCGGCCAGGGCCGCCTTCATGCGCTCGCCGGCTTTCTTGTTGTTGCGCTCCAGCGAGTAGATGTGCTCGTAGTGGGCCAGCGCATAGCGGGCCAGCGCTTCGGGTTCGGGGAAGCGCGCGCGCAGGTCTTCGACCACCCAGCGGCCGCCCTCACGACGCACTTCGTAGCGGTAGTTGGGATTGTAAGGGGCGCGCACGAGGATCGGATGGAAGCGGAAGGCCGGCGTCTTCGAGTAGAAGAGCAGGTATTCCTTGAGCTTGAACAGGCGCTCGCCGCGCCGCACGTTGATGGCATTGACGCCGCTGGGCGTACTGGTCTTCACCACGATGGTTTCGCGGTAGTTTGCTTCGCCGAAGAGCTCGTCCATGAGCACCTTCAGATAGGCCTGCTCGCGATCGTCGCACTGCACGAAGATGGCCCCTTCGTCGTGGAGCAGGCGGCGCGCCAGCTCGAGTCGGTTTTTCATGAAGGTGAGCCAGGTGCTGCGCTTGAAGCGGTCGTTGTAGCGGAAGGTGTCGTTGCCGGTGTTGTAGGGCGGGTCGATGTAGATGAGCTTTATCCTTCCGGAAAACCGGGGCAGCAGCGAGGCCAGGGCCATCAGGTTGTTGCCGCGGATGAACAAATTGTCGGTGATGGTGCGGGCCGGCAGGCCGCGCCGCCGGTTCAGGTCGGCATCGCGCCGAAAGGTGTCGAGCGGACGGCTGCCCGCGGCGTCATGGCGCTGGGCGCGTGTGAGCACCTTGGGTTCGAGCAGTTGCGTGATCTCGTCGCGGGCCAGCACCTCGTTGAAGAACACCTCTTCACGTTGCTGCTCGGCACGGCTCTGGCCGCCTTCGAGCACGCAGTCCTTGTAGGGCCATTCAAGCACCACGGCGCCCTGCAGCTTCAGCGGGGTGCCATTTGCCGAAAGGCCGATGCGATTGCGGAAGCGGGTGTAGCTGTGCGGCAGGAACGCATGTTGCTCCAGCAAGTGCGCCAGCCGCTCGCCGCGAAAAACGACGGCCGGCCCTGCCTGGCGGAAGAAATGGCGGCGCAGCACTTCATCCTGCCACAGCAGCTCGACGAGGCGGGCATCGCCCTCCTGCGCCTTGCCGATCACGAGCCACTTGTTGAGGGTGCCGTCGGGCTGTACCCATTCGGGCTGCCGGCGCAAAGCTGCAATGAGGCGATCGAGCAGGGTCATGGTGCCGGTTGTTTGTGCTTCCGCAAAATCCGCATTTATGGGCAATGGGGAAAAGTTGAGGGTTGAGGGTTCAGAGTTTTGTGCGGATATAAGTCATTTGTTCGAATCCTCGGTTCTTCGGTTCCTCAGCCAAAAACCGCAGCTTTCAGACGCAGAAGACGCAGTTTTTGACCAGAGGTTAGGCGTTGAGTCAGACGCACTGCCGTGCGTCTCAACCTCCATCACGCCCCACTCCATCACGCTTCACTCCCTCGCCACTCAATGCACACCGCTTGCTTCGGCCGTAGCCCCTTCGTACAGCGTATGCAAGAGCTTGCGGGCATGGGTGAGGCTCTGCACGTCGTTGCGCACGAGCATGAGGTGGCGTGCCGTCTTTTTCATCGTGAAGCCGATGCGGTGCCCTTCGGCGCCAATGTGGCGGAACAGGGCTGCAAACAGCGCACTGTCGTAGAAGGGCGACTGCGGATTGGAGATGAAGAAGGCCACCATCTTGCCGCCCTTGATGACGACGCGCTCGATGCCCATGCGGCGGCACGTCCACCGCAGACGCAGACCGTCGAACAGCTCCTCCACCTGCGCGGGCAGGCGGCCGAAGCGGTCGCGCAGCTTTTGGGCGAAAGCCTGTAGCTGCTCCTCGTCTTCGAGGCGGTCCAGCTCCTGATACAGCAAGAGGCGCTCCTGCACGTTGGCCACGTACTCGTCGGGGATGTGCATCTCGGTGTCGGTCTCGATTTGCACCTCGCGCACGAATTCCTGTTTTTTGGCCTGCTCTTCGGCAAACAGCTCGCGGAATTCTTCCTCCTTGAGCTCCTGGATGGCTTCGTCGAGGATGCGCTGGAAGGTCTCGTAGCCCACCTCGTTGATGAAGCCGCTCTGCTCGGCGCCCAGCAGGTTGCCCGCGCCGCGGATGTCCAGGTCGCGCATGGCGATCTCGAAGCCGCTGCCCAGCTCGCTGAACTCCTCGATGGTGCGCAGACGCTTGCGCGCCTCGGGCGTCAGCACCGACATGGGCGGGCACAGCAGGTAACAGAAAGCCTTTTTGTTGCTGCGCCCGATGCGGCCGCGCAACTGGTGCAGGTCGCTCAGGCCGAACTGGTGGGCGTTGTGAATGAGCATGGTGTTGGCATTGGGGATGTCGAGGCCCGTCTCGATGATGTTGGTGCACACCAGCACGTCGTAGCGCCGCTCGATGAAATCCACCAGCGTCTTTTCGAGCGTCTTGCTGTCCATTTGGCCGTGGGCCATGGCCACGTCCACGTCGGGGCAGAGACGCCCCACCAGCTCGACCATTTGCGGAAGCGTCTTGACGCGATTGTGCACGAAGAAGACCTGACCGCCCCGCTGCACCTCGTAGTAGATGGCTTCCTTGATGAGCGCCTCGTGGAACACCCGTATCTCGGTATGTATGGGCTGGCGGTTGGGTGGCGGCGTGCGGATGATGCTCAGGTCGCGCGCTGCCATGAGCGAAAACTGGAGCGTGCGCGGGATGGGCGTGGCCGTCAGCGTGAGCGTGTCCACGTTCACCTTGAGCTGGCGCAGCTTTTCCTTGGCCGCCACACCAAACTTCTGCTCCTCGTCGATGACCAGCAGGCCCAGGTCCTTGAAGCGCACCTGCTTGTTGAGCAAGGCGTGCGTGCCGATGATGATGTCCAGCTCGCCGGCAGCCAGCTTCCGGTAGATCTCGCGCTTCTGTGCCGCCGTCTTGAAGCGGTTCAGGTAGTCGATGCGCAGGTCGAATTCCCTGAGCCTTTCGGCAAATGTCTTGTAGTGCTGCAGCGCAAGAATGGTGGTAGGCACCAGCACAGCCACCTGCTTGCCGTCCGACACGGCCTTGAAGGCGGCGCGTATGGCCACCTCCGTCTTGCCGAAGCCCACGTCGCCGCACACGAGGCGGTCCATGGGGTACGGCTTCATCATGTCTTCCTTGACCTCCCGGGTGGCCTTGAGCTGGTCGGGCGTGTCTTCGTAAATGAACGACGCTTCGAGCTCGTGCTGCAGATAGTCGTCGGGCGGGAAGGCGTGCCCTTCCGAAGCCTTGCGCCGGGCATACAGCTTGATCAGCTCGGCGGCGATGTCCTTTACCTTCTTCTTGGTGCGGCGCTTGAGGTTTTGCCAGGCATCGGAGCCCAGCTTGTTGAGGCGCGGCTTGTGCCCCTCGGCGCCGCTGTACTTCGACAGCTTGTGCAACGAGTTGATGCCCACGTAGAGCACGTCGTCGTTGGCGTAGAAGATGCGGACGCACTCCTGCACGTGCCCGTTCACCTCCAGCTTCTGCAAACCCGAAAAGCGCCCCACGCCGTGGTCGATGTGCACGACGTAGTCGCCCGGCTTGAGCTCGCGCAGCAGCTTGAGGTTGAGCGCCTTGTCTTTCGTGAATCCTTTCCTGAGCTTGTAGCGGTGAAACCGTTGAAAGATCTGGTGGTCGGTATAGCAGGCCACGCGCAGGTCTTCGTCCACGAAGCCGGCATGGATGCCCACCGGCACGGGCTGCCACTGTACCTGCGCGTCGAGATCGTGGAAGATGGCTTCGAGGCGGTCGAGCTGGCGCGGGTTTTCGGCAAAGAGGAAAGTTTCGAATCCGCTTTTTTGCTGCTTGCGCAAATGGTCGATCAGCAGCGAGAAGTTTTTGTTGAAACTGGGCTGCGGTTTGGCCGCAAAAGCCACCTCCTGCCACCCCTTGCCCCCGGGACGGCCGCCGGCCAGGGCCAGATGACAGCGTTCGAGCCCTGCGATCAGCATCTCGGTGTCGGCAAAAGCACCATCGCGCACCAGGGGCACCTGCTCCTCCTCAGGCAGCTTGCCCATATCGGCGGCAAAGGCGGCCAGCTCGTCGGCCGTCTGCACCAGCCGGTCGCGCAGCATCTGCGCATCCTTGATCCAGACGAGCGTGCCTTCCGGCAAAATGTCGGTCAGCGCGGCTTTCTGGCTTTCGCCAAAACGCGTCTGCACGTTGGGAATGATATGCACCGACTCAAGCGGACGCACCGACAACTGGCTCATCGGGTCGAAAGAGCGGATGCTTTCCACCTCGTCGTCGAACAGCTCGATGCGGTAGGGGTAGTCGTTGCCGAATGAGAACAGATCCACGATGCCGCCGCGAATGCTGTACTGGCCCGGCTCGTACACGAAGTCTTCCCGCGAAAAGCCATACTCGTTCAGCACCTCCACGAGAAAATCCAGATCGAGGCGCTCGCCCTTGCGCACCACGATGCGCGTCTGCTCGATGGCATCGGGGCGCACCACCTGCTCGAGCAGCGCCTCGGGGTAGGTGACGATGAGATGGCTGCGCTGCGGCGCGTGCGTCAGTTGATTGATCACCTCGGTGCGTTCCTGCACCTGATGCGCCACCACTTCGGCAAAATAGCGCGGCCGCTTGAAGCTGTCGGGAAGGAAATGGACGGGCCAGTCAGGAAGCAACGCCGCCAGATCGTTTTGCAGGTAGGCGGCTTCTTCCTTGTCGGCAGCGATCAGCACGAAAGTGCGTCGTTCGCTGCGCGCCAGCGCCGCCAGCAGGAAGGCATCCTGTGCGCCCCGCAGGCCTTTCAGGTACAGACGTGCACGCCCCTTGCCGGACAACGCCCGACGGATTGGTTCCAATTTGGGGTGCCGGTCAAACCGGTCAATCAGCGATTTCAGTACGTCCTTGTTCACAAGCGGCAAAGATACGGTCGGAGCAGCCGGTACGGAGCCAACACTGCGCCGCCTTTGATTACGGTTTTCAAAAAGCCCGAATGCAGCAAAAAACACGGCAAGGGCACAAATGGATCGATTGGATAACGCCTCACCGTCTCTTTTGCTTACCGCGCTTTCGGATCTTTCAGAGCCGCCTCTTTTACGGCCCGAGCCACGCGCCACTCCACCTGCTCTTCGAGCGTGGCGGGAATGACGTAGTCGGGGCGCGGTTCTTTGACGCAGTCGGCAATGGCGAAAGCGGCGGCCAGCTTCATCGAAGGCGTGATGCGGCGCGCACGCGCGTCGAGCGCACCCCGGAAGATGCCCGGGAAGCCCAGCACGTTGTTCACCTGGTTGGGCAGGTCGCTGCGCCCCGTGCCCACCACGACGGCGCCCCCTTTTTTGGCCTCGTCGGGCATGATCTCGGGGATGGGATTGGCCATGGCAAAGATGATGGGTCGCTCGGCCATGATGCGGATGTCGTCGGCCGTAAGCAGGTTGCCCACACTCACGCCGATGAAGACGTCGGCATCCTTGAGGGCATCGCGCAGGCTGCCCTTGCGGTTGTTGTGGTTGGTGAAGGCCAGCAGGCGCCTTTTGGCATCGTTGAGGTCATCGCGATCGCGATGGATAATGCCCCTGGTGTCGCAGACGATCACTTCTTTGACGGGAATGCACTGGTCGGTGTCCATGTCCTGGCAGCGCAACAGCCGAGCGATGGCGATGCCGGCCGCACCCGCACCGTTGATCACGACGCGCAACCGGGCCAGCGATTTGCCGGCCACTTTGGCGGCATTGATCAGAGCCGCCAGCGTCACGATGGCCGTGCCGTGCTGGTCGTCGTGAAATACGGGGATGCCCAGATCCTGCAGGCGTTCCTCGATCTCGAAGCAGCGCGGCGAAGCGATGTCTTCGAGGTTGATGCCGCCAAACACGGGCGCAATCATCCGGATCGTCTCGATGATCTTTTCCGTGTCCTGCGTGTCGAGGCAGATGGGAAACGCATCGATATTGGCAAACCGCTTGAAGAGCATGGCCTTGCCTTCCATGACCGGGATGGCGGCATGGGCGCCGATGTTGCCCAAGCCCAACACGGCCGAGCCGTCGCTCACGATGGCCACCGTGTTGCTCTTGATGGTGTAGTCCCATACCGCGTCGGGATCGCGCGCAATCTCCTGACAGGGGGCCGCCACGCCCGGTGAATAGACGAGCGAAAGCTCGTCGGTGGTGCGCACATCCATCTTGGGCACGATGCGGATTTTGCCCTTGAGGCGCTTGTGCAAAATGAGCGATTCCTTGAAGTAATCCATGTCGTTGATTCGGTTTTATGCTCCGGGCTTCGAGAAAGGTGAGAACGGAAACCACTGTAGAGCCTGCTGAAAAAAGACCGTGACGCCCCGAAAATTCGAGCCTGTCCCGGCTTGCCGGGAGCAAGCAGTGACGTCGTGACGCGTAACGCGTGACGTCGTGACAACGTGACGTCGTGACGCGTGACGTCGTGACAACGTGACGTCGTAACAACGCGACGCGTATAACTATTTGGATCAAATCCTCGGTTCCTCATTCCTCATTCATCATGAAGAGGCCATCTCAACATCGCTGGCGGAGCCAGCGTCTCAACAAGCCGGCGTAGCCGGGCACCTGTTCCCGTATCCGGGACAGGATCCGACCTGTCGGAATCAACGGGCGCGTAGCGGTCTCAACCCTTCTCAAATCCTCTGTTGCTCATCCATTGAAAGCTCCCACGCGCAGACCGACGCAGTGCCCAGCGCAGTTTTCGCGATTCTGTGCCACTTTCTCCGTGAAAACGCTGTGTCGCGAAACCATGCCGGTGCTTTTTGCAGCTACCCTTCGAGCCGGGCGTCGAAGTTGACGAGCTGGACGAAGCGCTGCACGCGTTCCCTGATCTCTTCGGGTGTCAGTTCGAGCAGGCGGTCGATGCTGAACTTCTCCACACAGAACGACGCCATGGCCGAGCCATAAATGACAGCGCGCTTGAGATTCTCGAACGACAGATCGCCCGTCGAGGCCAGATAGCCCATGAAGCCACCGGCGAAGGTGTCGCCCGCACCCGTGGGGTCGAACACATCGGCCAGGGGCAGAGCCGGGGCGAAGAAGATGTGACTGCCGTGCAAGGCATCGTCGTGGCGCTGGAAGAGCAGGGCCCCGTGCTCGCCTTTCTTGATGACGATCTGGTCGGGTCCCATCTCGTGGATCTTGCGGGCGGCCTTGACGAGCGAGTGTTCTCCCGAAAGCTGGCGTGCTTCCTCGTCGTTGATGGTGAGCACATCCACGCGTGCGATGACCTCGCGCAGTTCGTCCATGGCCGTGTCCATCCAGAAGTTCATGGTGTCCATGGCTACGAGGCGCGGCTTTTTTTCCAGTTGGTCGAGCACGCGCATCTGCACGGCCGGCGTCAGGTTGCCCAGCATGACGTAGTCGGGACGGCGGAACGACTCGGGCAGCACCGGATCGAAGTCGGCCAATACGTTGAGCCGGGTCTCGAGCGTGTCGCGGTGATTCATGTTTTCGCTGTAGCGGCCGGCCCAGAAAAAGGATTCTTCACCCTCTTTCACCTGCAACCCTTCGAGGTCCACGCCCCGGGCGCGGAGTTGCGCCAGCGTTTCCTCGGGAAAATCGTCGCCGATGACTGAGACGAGCTGAACGGGGCGCGTGAAGTACGAAGCTGCCAACGCGATGTAGGTCGCTGCCCCCCCAACCACGCGTTCGGCATGGCCAAAGGGCGTCTGGATATCGTCGAAAGCTACGGTGCCAACGGTAAGCAAACTCATGATTCCGGTTTTCAAGTTTGTTGCGGTATGGGAAAAATGATTCGTGCGGCGGCACGGCCGCGCAAAAGGCGCGCAAAGTTGCCCAATTATGGCGAATTCTCACAGCCGCCTGAGTGTGAAACCATTTGCCACCCCCGGGTGTATCCTGTTTGCCTGTTGCATGCAAATTCCGGAAATATTTTTTCGAAAAGGGGTTGCGCATTAAAAAACCTCGCTCTAAATTTGCACCGCTCTTTGAGAAAGCACGGTCAGAAGCTGACCACAACAAGCCTCCATAGCTCAGTTGGTTAGAGCGGCGGACTGTTAATCCGTAGGTCCCAGGTTCGAGTCCTGGTGGGGGCGCAAAAAGCCCGGCCTCTCAAGCAGGTCGGGCTTTTTCATTGTACCGCACGCAAGTTTTTGGAAAAAAATTGCGCGAAAGCGAACATTCGACCTGATGAAGGCATCCCACGCAAGGTTGAGGCTGGCAACAGTTTAGCGAAATATCTATAAAACCTCGCATGCCTGCTTTTCGCACGCCATTACTTAATTTTGGCGCTTGGAAAGGGAGGACCCTGAACGGACCTTCTGAGGATGACGAAAACGAACAACCGCGATTGTTAACTTTAAACTTCACAAAACATGCAAAGAATATTCAACACGCTTGTTTTGGGCCTTGCTCTGGTTGTGCTCATGCCCTCCTGCGTATCGAAGAAGAAGTTCGATGCCCTGATGGAGGAGAAGACCCAGCTTGCTCAGTCGCTGGCTTCGACCCAGGAGCAGGTCAAGAGCCTGCAGGACCAACTGGCTGCCCTCAATGAGGAGCTCGAGTCGGAAAAGCAGCGCCTCAACGGCGAGATCAGCAACCTCAAGTCGGAGCTCGAGGCTTCGAAGAAAGCGGCCGCCGAAGCTCAGCAGATGGCCCAGGCCAAGGAAGCCGAACTGGCTCAATTGCGCCAGACCATCAAGGACGCCATCGGTGCTACGGGCGCTTTCGACGTGGCCGTACGTGGCGACCAGCTCATGGTCGTAACGGCTACGCCGCTCACCTACCGCAGCGGCTCGACCCGCATCAGCAAGGAAGGCCGTGAGGCCATCAAGAACCTCGCCGAGGTGCTGAAGAACAACCCCGACATCAAGATCCTCGTCGAGGGGCACACCGACGACGTGCCCATGAAGGAAGGTGCCCCCTGGCGCGACAACTGGGAACTTTCGACCGCTCGCGCCATGCGCGTGGTACGCATGCTCATCAAACAAGGCGTCAACCCCGCTCAGGTTGCTGCCGTTTCGAAGGGCGAGTACGATCCTGCCATGGAAGGCAAAACCGAAGAAGCGCGCGCCAAGAACCGCCGCACCGAGTTCGTGCCCGCTGCCAAGACGGGTACGCTGTACAAGGCCGTTGAAGGCAACTGATTCGGAACAGTTTTTGGTGAAAAATACGGAAAACGGCCGGTTGTCTCTTGCGAGGCAGCCGGCCTCGTTTTTTGCGAAAGCTCGTACAGGTGCACACCGAAAAACTGCCCCTTCCCCCATTTCCACCTTCTGCATATACGCGCATCAAAAAAGTGGTTTGGGAAATCCTGTTGTATTGGTTCAGGGTTTAGGGTTTAGAGTTTAAAGTTTAAAGTTTTTATTGTTTATTATCAGTGTTTTATCAAATCATCGATTCTTCGGTTCCTCATCCATTGAAACCGCAACCTTCGGCCGCAGAAGACGCAGCGCTGACGCAGTTTGTGAGGTCGGTCACTCCCTCACTCCATCTCTCCTCTCTCCATCTCGGAAAAACGTCCATTGACCATCATCAAAAATTCCCGAACCGAATTGCGTTGAGTATAAACGTTCGTACCTTGTTTGGCCAATCCAATACGCACGAACAAACACCGATCCCCCCATGCTCGTCAAGACCTACGCCAGCGCCCTCCACGGCGTCGATGCGCTGACCATCACCATTGAAGTCAATGCGGGTGGCAATGTGCCGCAGGGAGGTCAGTTCTACCACCTCGTAGGGCTGCCCGACAGCGCCGTACGCGAAGGGTTCCAGCGCATCGAGGCGGCACTGAAGAACGTCGGCTTCCAGATGCCGCGCCGCAAACTGGTGGTCAACATGGCGCCGGCCGACATCCGCAAGGAAGGATCGTGGTATGATCTGCCCATTGCCGTGGGCATCCTCGCTGCCACGGGCCAGATCGTGGCCGAAGAGCTGGGCAGCTACATGCTCATGGGCGAGCTGTCGCTCGACGGCTCGCTGCGCCCCATCAAAGGGGCCTTGCCCATCGCCATACAGGCACGCAAGGAAGGCTTCAAGGGCCTGATCGTGCCGCGCCAAAATGCCCGCGAAGCCGCCATCGTCAACAAGCTGGCCGTGTACGGCGTGGACAACCTCACGCAGGCCGTCGAGGTGCTCGAAGGCAAGGACACCCTCGAGCCCGTCGTGGTGCAGACGCGCGAAGAGTTTTTCGCCAACCAGAACCGCTACGAGGTCGATTTTGCCGACGTCAAGGGCCAGGAAAACATCAAGCGCGCGCTCGAGATCGCTGCTGCCGGCGGCCACAACGTCATTCTCATCGGGCCGCCCGGCGCCGGCAAGACGATGCTGGCGCGCCGCATGCCCACCATCCTGCCTCCGCTCACCCTGCACGAAGCCCTCGAGACGACCAAGATCCATTCGGTGGCCGGCCTGTTGCCCGACAACGCCTCGCTGGTGGCCACGCGCCCCTTCCGCGCGCCACACCATACCATCAGCGACGTGGCACTCGTAGGCGGTGGCTCCAACCCCATGCCCGGCGAAATCTCACTGGCACACAACGGCGTGCTCTTCCTCGACGAGCTGCCCGAGTTCAAGCGCACCGTGCTCGAAGTGCTGCGCCAGCCCATGGAAGAGCGCAAAGTCACCATCTCGCGTGCCCGCATCTCGGTCGATTACCCCGCCAATTTCATGCTCATCGCCTCCATGAACCCCTGCCCCTGTGGCTATTACAACCACCCCGAGAAAGAGTGCGTGTGCGGGCCGGCACAGGTGCAACGCTACCTCAACCGCATCTCGGGCCCCCTGCTCGACCGCATAGACCTGCACGTCGAAGTGACGCCCGTCAGCTACGACGAGCTGGCCAGCCAGACGCGCCCCGCCGAAACCAGCGCCGACATTTTGCAACGCGTGGTGCGTGCCCGCGAAATCCAGGCCGAACGCTTCAAAGATCTGCCCGGCATCTACAGCAATGCCCGGATGCCGGGTCGCCTCGTGCGCGAAGTGTGTCGCCTCAGCCAGGCAGGACACACCCTGCTCAAAAACGCCATGGAAAAGCTCCAGCTCTCGGCACGTGCCTACGATCGCATTCTCAAAGTAGCGCGCACCATCGCCGACCTGGCCCAGAGCCCCGACATCAAGATCGAACACCTGGCCGAAGCCATCCACTTCCGCAGCCTCGACCGCGAAAACTGGGCCGGATAGGACGAGTCAAGGAGTGAGGAGTGAAGAGTGAGGAGTGAAGAGTGGAGAGTGATGGAGAGACGAAGTGACGGAGCGACGGAGAGACGCACGGCAGTGCTTCTGCCTGTTCGGAAATTTTTGACGATGGATATTTTGAGTCCCCTGAAAAAACCCAAAATCTCACGCAACGACTTGTTCCGACTCGTCGGAAGCTTGTTCCCGGTGGCCGGGACAGGCTCCGACGCCAGTCGGGGACGCAACAGCCTGTCCCGACACAAGTCGGGGACGCAACGATTCGCAATGTGTTTTTTATTTTAATCCAATTTGTTACCTATAGTTATACGTGTCACGATGTCACGTCGTCACTGCTTGCCCCGAAACTCGGGGTTGTTACGGACTTTTTTCAGTGCGCTCTATTTTTGATTGGGAATTCGAGGATTTGAACAAATATCTGATAATCAGTACGCAAAACACTCAACGCCGCACACTCAACGCCCAACCACTCCAGGACAGCACGAGCAGGTGCATCATGCCCGATTGGCCGACCCGAACGAGTGTTCGTAAAGTGGTTTGAAAATCGTAAATTCGCCCCGCAATTGTTTTCGGCCTCAGACCTTCCAAATAAAACCATGTCCCCAATGATTGCCACGCCCGTTGCTGTGCCGAAGGATGTGCTCAAACGTGCGTTCCGGCTCATGTGTACGGCCAAAACGATGGCCGAACTGTACGAAGCACACTTCAAACTGGTGTCGAAGTACGTGCACGCCACCTCGCGCGGACACGAGGCCATCCAGATTGCCGCCGGCATGCAACTGAAGCCCCAGGACTGGGTGGCGCCCTACTATCGCGACGACGCCATGCTGTTGGCCATCGGAATGACGCCCTACGATCTGATGCTGCAGCTCATGGCCAAGCGCGACGACCCGTTCAGCGGCGGACGCACCTACTACAGCCATCCGAGCCTGCGCGATGCCGACAAGCCGAAAATCCCGCACCAGTCGTCGGCCACAGGCATGCAGGCGATTCCCACCACGGGCGTGGCCATGGGTATCCAGTACCGCGAGCAGCGCGGCATGAGCGACTGGCCCGAAGACGAGCCCCCCGTCGTCGTCTGCTCGCTTGGCGACGGCTCCATGACCGAAGGCGAGGTGGCCGAGGCCTTGCAAATGGCCGTACTGAAAAAACTGCCCATCCTCTATCTGGTGCAGGACAATGGCTGGGACATCAGCGCCCACGTGGAAGAGGTGCGCGTCATGAACGCAGCCGAATACGCGCAGGGCTTCAAGGGCCTCGAAGCCATCAGCATTGACGGCAGCGATTTCGCTACCTGCTACGAGACCCTGGCCCGCGTCATCCAGACCATCCGCGAGGAACGTCGCCCCTTCCTGGTCCATGCCGACGTGCCGCTGCTCAACCACCACACCTCGGGCGTGCGCAAGGAATGGTACCGCGACGACCTGGAAGCACACCAGAAGCGCGACCCCTATCCCATTTTGCGGAAGCGCCTGCGCAAGGCCGGCATTTCTGCAAAGGAAATCAAGGCCATCGAAGAAGAGGTTCGTCGCGAGGTGGAGGCCGACTTCGAACGGGCGCGCCAGGCCGAAGACCCGCGCCCCGAAGACCTCTTCACCCACGACTTCGCCCCCACGCCCGTGACCGAAGAGCGCGGCACCCGCGCACCCGAGGGCGGTGAAGAAAAAGTGATGGTGGACTGCGCACTGTTCGCCATCGAAGAAATCATGGCCGAGCACGAAGAAGCGCTCCTCTATGGCCAGGACGTGGGGCGCCGCCTCGGCGGCGTGTTCCGCGAGGCCGCCACGCTGGCGCAAAAATTCGGCGACGACCGCGTGTTCAACACTCCCATCCAGGAAGCCTTCATCATCGGCAGCACGGTGGGCATGAGCGCCGTGGGCCTCAAGCCCATCGTCGAAGTGCAGTTTGCCGACTACATCTGGCCGGGCCTCAACCAACTGTTTACGGAAGTGAGCCGCTCGTGCTACCTGTCCAACGGCAAGTGGCCCGTCAGCATGGTGCTGCGCGTGCCTATCGGCGCCTATGGCAGCGGCGGCCCCTACCACTCGTCCAGCGTCGAGTCGGTAGTGACCAACATCCGCGGCCTCAAGATCGCCTATCCGAGCAACGGTGCCGACCTCAAAGGCCTGCTCAAAGCCGCCTGGCACGACCCCAACCCCTGCGTCATCTTCGAACACAAGGGCCTGTACTGGTCGAAAGTGCCCGGCACCGAGGCCGCTCGCACCATCATGCCCGACAAGGACTACATCCTGCCTTTCGGCAAAGGACGCATCGCCCTGGCCGCCAATGCGCAAAAAGTGGAACGCGGCGAGAGCCTGCTGGTGGTCAGCTACGGCATGGGCGTGCACTGGGCGCTCAACGCCACCCGCCGCTTCGACGGCCGCGTAGAGGTTATGGACCTGCGCACGCTCGTCCCGCTCGACGAAGACATGCTCTACAGCCTGGCCAGAAAACACGGCCGCGTGCTGGTGCTGACCGAAGAGCCGGTACACAACACCTTCGCCCAGAGCATCGCCGCACGCGTGCAGGAGCACTGCTTCGAGTGGCTGGATGCGCCCGTGCGCACCATCGGCGCCGAGAACATGCCGGCCATCCCGCTCAACGAGGTGCTCGAACGCACCATGCTGCCCAACGCCGACAAGGTGGCCGACGCCATCGCGCAACTGCTCGATTATTGAAGCACGAGGTTTTGCCTTTCGGCAAATGGAAGAAAGGCGAAAGCACAGAAATGCAGGCGATGGAGTGAAGGAGTGATGGAGAGACGGAATGACGGAGTGATATTGTTCCGATTCCACCGGTTTGACCGGTTTGCCCCATGTGTTGCGCCACTGAATTTTTCCAAACCACTTTGAATCGAGGGCAGTGTCCCCGATCAACTGATTTCAGGCTGCAGTTTCAATGGATGAGCAATCGAGGAATCGAGGATTTGAGCAAAGAGGCTTGCTGAAAAAAGTCGAAAAATTTTCACTTACACAGAGCACCACTGAGAAGACACTGATTTTCACAGCGTTGTAAACGCTCAACCCTACGCGCTCAACCCTCAACCTGATCAAAAGCTGCGCGCAAACTGCGTTCCTCTGCGGCCGAAGGCTGCGGTTTCAATGGACGAGGAATCGAGAAATCGAAGAATCGGGGATTTAACAAAAAGATGATAATCAACAAGAAAAACTTTAAACTTTAAACTCTAAACTCTAAACCCTCAACGCTACACCCTCAACCATTGCGACAGGATTTCCCAAACCACTTTGAAGTATAATCAGCACACCCGCCCTCCTTCACTCCTTCACTCATTCACTCATTCACTCATTCACTCCTCTCTCCTCTCTCCTCACAG
>WFYJ01000098.1 GCA_015490175.1 Saprospiraceae bacterium
CTGCGGCTGCAGGCTGCGGTTTCTGGCTGAGGAACCGAAGAACCGAGGATTTGACAAAAAACTGATAGTCAACAAGAAAAACTTTAAACTTTAAACCCTGAACTTTAAACACCTTTTCGGGATGCGCGATCATCTATTTAAGGACACCACCAACCAGAGAGAGTGACTGTCCCCGCCTGAGATTGCTTCCTGCAAAATGGGTGGGTGTGTCAGGAATTTTGCTTTTTTGCGCAAGCGGGTAGTGGGAAAGGTTTTGGCTGCTCGCTGTGCAATTGATATTTCCACAAAAAACCACCACACAGAAAAAAGGAAACCATGAAACCAACTTTGCTCATTCTCGCCGCCGGCATGGGCAGCCGCTATGGGGGACTCAAGCAGATTGACGCGGTGGGGCCGCATGGAGAGGCCATCATCGACTATTCCATCTACGATGCTATCCGTGCCGGCTTCGGCAAGGTGGTGTTCGTCATCCGCGAGGAGCTGGAACCGGCTTTCCGCGAGCGCTTCGACGACAAGCTGGCCGGAAAGATAGAGGTAGCCTACGCCTATCAGGCCGTCAATACGCCCATCGAGGGTGTGGACCATTTGCCGGAAAGGCAGAAACCTTGGGGGACGGCCCATGCCGTGCTCGTAGCCGAACACGTCATCGCCGAGCCTTTTGCCGTCATCAATGCCGACGACTACTACGGCATTTCGGCTTTCGCCAAAATGGCGGACTTCCTCACTCGCCAGGCCGCACCCGACCACTACTCGATGGTGGGCTACGTGCTCGCCAAAACCATCTCTGACCACGGCTCGGTGTCGCGGGGCGTGGCTCAGATGGATGCCGACCACTACCTGACCGAAGTGGTAGAGCGCCACAAGGTGCGCCGCGAAGCCGACGGCCGCATCTACTTCACCGACGACGACGGCACCGACGTGCCCGTAGCCGACGACGCACTGGTGTCGATGAACTACTGGGGGTTCCATCCGGCCATTTTCGAAGAGCTGCGCAAGCAGTTCATCGAGTTTGCACGCGACAATGCCGACAACCCCAAAGCCGAGTTCTACATTCCGCTGGTGGCCAATCGGCTGGTCAAGGAAGGCAAGGCACGCATCGCCGTGTTGCCCAGCGACGACCAGTGGTACGGCGTCACCTACCGCGAAGACAAGCCCACGGTGGAGGCGGCCTTTCGCCAGCTCACCGAAGAAGGGAAGTACCCTGCGCCGCTGTGGGGCTGAGCCGCCGGCCTTTCAGCTGAAAAAAAAGACGATGGACGAAAAAGCTCGTCCATCGTCTTGTCGTTTTTGCCTGTCCCGTCAATGCCCGAGCGCTGCCTCGAGGTCGGCGATGAGGTCGTCGGCATCTTCGACGCCTACGCTCAGACGGATGAGCGTGTCGGTCAGGCCGGCACGCAGGCGCTCCTGGCGCGGGATGGAGGCGTGCGTCATCGAGGCGGGATGGCCGATGAGCGACTCCACGCCGCCGAGCGACTCGGCCAGCGTGAACAGTCGGGTGCGCTGCAGCACCTGCATGGCCGCGTCGAGGTTGTCGTCCACCAGGTCGAACGACACCATGGCGCCGAAGCGTCGCATCTGGCGCGCGGCCAGGGCGTGCTGGGGGTGGCTGTCGAGGCCGGGATAGTGCACGGTGGCCACGCGCGGGTGGTGGGCCAGCCATTGGGCGATGCGCGCGGCGTTGTTGCAGGCGCGCTCCATGCGCAGGTGCAGCGTCTTGATACCGCGCAGCACCAGGAAGCAGTCGTGCGGGCCGGGCACGGCGCCGGCGGCGTTTTGCAAGAAGCGGATTCGCTCGGCCAGCTCATCGCTTCGGGTGGCCACTACGCCCAGCACCGTGTCGGAATGGCCGCCCAGGTATTTGGTGGCCGAGTGCGTCACCAGGTCGGCGCCCAGCTCGAGCGGCTGCTGCAGGTAGGGCGAGGCAAAGGTGTTGTCCACGACGGTGAGGATGCCGTGCTGCCTGGCGAGGCGGCACACCGCCGCGATATCGGTGATGCGCAGCAGCGGATTGGTGGGCGTCTCGATCCAGATCATTCGGGTTTCGGGCCGGATGAGCGCCTCGATAT
Source organism: Saprospiraceae bacterium (assembly GCA_015490175.1). Taxonomy (GTDB): domain Bacteria; phylum Bacteroidota; class Bacteroidia; order Chitinophagales; family Saprospiraceae; genus WFYJ01. Next base: position 2,067 of record WFYJ01000098.1, read on the forward strand.
CGGGCGTGCCGGCCATGTCGACGAAGCGGCTGCGGATGCCGAGCGGGCCGTACACCCGGGTCAGCAGGCGGTACGAGCCGCCATACAGGTCGTTGCAGGCCAGCACTTCGTCGCCGGGCTGTAGCAGCCGCACGAGGGCATCCATGGCGGCCATGCCACTGCCGAAGGCGATGCCGTGCGTGCCGTTTTCGAGGGCGGCCACGCTCGCTTCGAGGGCCTGGCGCGTGGGGTTCTGCGTGCGCGCATACTCGTAGCCCTTGTGCTTGCCGGGGGCTTCTTGCGCGTAGGTCGAGGTCTGATATATGGGCGTCATGACGGCGCCGGTGGCGGGGTCGGGGCGCACGCCGGCGTGCACCGCACGGGTGCCGAATCCTTTGCTGGTTTTCATGAATGTGGTTTTGATTGGTCAAGACGGGTAGTGCACAAACAGCACAGGACAACCCGGGCGTAGCCTGGTTGTCCTGTGGCAAAGCGGTACGCGCAGGGCGTCCGCAAACGTCTTTTCAGGTTAGCATCAGGAATTTACCGACTCGCTGAGGTCTTTGCCCGGCTTGAACTTCACCTGCTTCTTGGCGGGAATCTGGATCTGTTCGCCGGTTTTGGGATTGCGACCCATGCGGGCTTCGCGCTCCACAACCTGGAAGGTGCCAAAGCCGATGAGCGAAACCTTCTCACCCTTTTGCAGGCACTCCTTGATCGAATCGATAAAGGCATCCAGGGCGGCGGCTGCCTGTCCTTTGGTGAGGCCTGCCTTTTCGGCTACCATTGCGGTAATTTCACCTTTGTTCATACTGGTAGATTTTAAATGAAGAGTTTTTTGAACGGCGCTAAATTAGGTGGCCCCCCAAGTATTACCAAGAACCCAAACTCTTTTGCCCTCAAAAATCCAGTATTTTCGGGCATTTGGCGGCTTTTGCAAGACCCCGGACTGCAAAAAGGCTTCGGCGCTCACAGGCGAAACGGGGCAAGCCGTCGTTATCCCTTAGCTTTGGGCCCACATCGTCACCTTTGGTCTCTTGCAGGTGGGGCCCGATCATTCACAAACGTCTGTCCATGAAAGCAAAGACTTTTCGCTTCCTGATGTGCCTTTCGCTCGGCCTGATGAGCACATTGCTCTGGCCTTCCTGCGCGCCCAAGACGGGCTGTCCCATCAACGAGGAGGCGCATGTGCAGCCCAACAAGAAAGGCGAATATCCGCGCACGCGCACGCGCTCCAGCCTGTTTCCAAAGGATATGCGCAAGCGCATGCGCCACTGAGCTGCAAACCCGAAAACCAACGCGAACCCATGTCCCGATACGTAGCCATCATGGCGGGCGGTGTGGGCAGCCGCTTCTGGCCGGCCAGCCGCGAACGCCGCCCCAAACAGTTCCTCGACATTCTCGGCACCGGCAAGTCGCTGCTGCGCCTCACCTTCGAGCGCTTCCTCGGCATGGTGCCGGCCGACCGCATCCTCGTCGTGACCAACGAGCAGTACCGCGAGCTGGTGCAGCAGGAGCTGCCCGAGCTGAGCGACCACCAGATCCTCGGCGAGCCCTCGCGCAATAACACGGCGCCCTGCGTGGCCTGGACGGCCTTCCACCTCCATCAGCTCGATCCCGACGCCAACTTCGTGGTGGCGCCGTCCGATCATCTCATCCTCAAGGAGCAGGCATTCCTCGAGGCGCTGCAGCGCGCGCTCGATTTCACCGAGCGCCACGACGCCCTGCTCACCCTGGGCATCCGGCCCGTACGCCCCGACACGGGCTACGGCTACATCCAGTACGTGCCTGAGGCACAGCACGGCGTGCACAAAGTGGTGCGCTTTACCGAAAAGCCGCCCCTCGAGCAGGCGAAAGCCTATCTGGCCAGCGGCGACTACCTCTGGAATGCGGGCATCTTCGTCTGGCGTGCCGCCACCGTGCTCGATGCGTTTGCAACTCACGCCCCCGACATCTACCGCATCCTCGAGGCGGGCCGTCAGGTGTACGGCACGCCCCAGGAAACGGACTTCATCCGCCAAGCCTATCCCACCACGCCCGACATCTCGGTCGATTACGCCATCATGGAAAAGGCCGACAACATCTACACCATTCCCGCCGACATCGGCTGGAGCGACCTGGGCACCTGGGCCAGCCTCCACGCCCATCTCGACAAGGACGAGGCGGGCAATGTGCTGCAGGGCGACCGCCTCCTGGTGCAAGACGTGCACGACGCTTTCGTGCGCGTACCGCGGGGCAAGGTAGCCGTGCTGCGCGGCCTGGACGACTTCATCGTCGTGGACGAGGGCGACGTGCTGCTCATCTGGCCCAAGTCGGAAGAGCAGGCCATCAAGGCGGTGCGCAAGGAGGTAGGCGCGCGCTTCGGCAAAGACCTCATCTGACATGCGCTGGCGCCTGCTGCTACTGACACCCTGGTTCGTGCCCGGCCTTGCCGGAGGCGGCATCACCGTGAGCGTGCGCCGCATGGTGGAGCAGCTCGAAGCGGACTACGACATTTCGGTGATCACGCGCTGGCACTCCGACACGCAGCCCGCCATCAGGCCCGATGCATGGCAGCCTTTCGGCAAATGCAGCCGCGTCGTCTGGCTCAGCCGCGCCGAGGCATGGCGGGGCCACCGCTGGATCGGCACCTGGCACCCCGACATCGTACACGTGCATGGCCTGTACGATCCGTTTGTCCACGTCCTGTCGCTGAGGCTGCGCTCCCGCCTTTTTGCGGCGCGCTGGGTGCTCTCGCCCCATGGCATGCTCGACCCGGGTGCGTTGGCGGTGCGACGACTCAAGAAGCGCCTTTTTCTTTTTGCCTTTCGGCAAACGGGACTCGGACGCGACCTGATCTTTCACGCCTCGGACGAGCGCGAAGCGGCCCACATCCGGCGGCATTTTCCGCAAGGGCAAGTGCGCATCGCACCCCAGATCCCCGAGCCGCCGCCGGCCGCCTGGACGGCCATACCTGCACCCGCTGAAACGGGCGGGCTGCGTCTGCTGTGCCTCGGCGCGGTACACCCGAAGAAAAACCTGCTGTGGCTGCTCGATTTGCTGGGCCGGTGCCGCTTGCCCGTCCGGCTCACCGTTGCCGGGCCGGCAACGGCAGGCCGGTACCTGAGCCGCTGTCGCGCCGCCGCCGCGGCCCTGCCCTCAGCCATCGAAGTGGAATGGGCCGGCGCCGTGCCGCATGAGGCGGTGCCGGGGCTGCTGGCTGCCCATCACTTGCTTGTGCTGCCCACGCTCGGCGAAAACTTTGGGCATGCGCTCTTTGAGGCGCTGGCCCATGGGCGCCCCCTCCTCATCAGTCAGGCCACGCCCTGGCGCCATCTGCGCGTCCGTCATGCCGGCTTCGACCTGCCACTCGACCAGCCGCACCAATGGCTCGATGCCCTGACTTTTTTCCACGAGCTGGACGCGCGCGAGTGGGTGCGCTGGCAGGCAGGCGCTCGTCGCTTGGCCACCGAATGGTATGGCGGGCAGCATTTTGCGAAAGCGTATGGAATGCTGTACGAGCCGTAAAATGAGCCCCGACCCGCTCATGCGGAAACTGCCCCTTCAGAACGAAAAACCTACCGAGGCCTGCCACGAGAGGTTGCGGTCGGTATCGGATCGGGGGATGCGCTGGCCGTTGTCGAGGTTGCGGCGGCTGAAGTCGTAGGCGTTGTTGGTCAGGTCGGCCAGGCCGTACTGGTACTGCAGGCCGATGAACAGGCCCTGGTTGAGGAAAAAGGACAGACCGCCTTGCAGGCCGTAGTCGAGGCGGTTGAACCAGGGCCTGTCGCCGCGCGGCAGTTCGTAGTAGGCGCCCAGTGCGCGCGGCAGCGTGGTGGGCTCGCCGTTGAGTTCGATGGTGGTCGTTTCCGAAAAGTCGCCGCCGCCCGTCTCGTCGCGCAGGTAGTTGAACTCGAGTGGGGTGACCAGATCGACAGGCGTGCCGGCCGTGGTGCTGCCCTTGAATTGCCATTCGCCCGTGGCGGTGGCTCCTGCCAGCACGCTGGCATAGACCCCCGCCGACAGCTCGAGCCACTCGAAGGGGCGCGCATAGCCCTGCACGGGCACGCTCAGCCACGAGGTAGTGATGACGAGGCTGTACTTGCCGTCGCCCTGGGCGATGACCTGCTTGCCCTTGTCGGTGGTGAACAGGCGGTAGTGCGGGCCCTCGTACTTGTAGCGGCTGCCTTTCTGCTCGAAGCTCAGGCCGGCGCGGGCGCCAAAGCGATCGACGAAGCGAAAGGTGAACAGCGCGCCTACATTGAAGCCACTGGTGAGGTCCCACGTCTCGAGGGCGTTGCCGTCGGCGTCGGTCTCCGTGGGGCCGTCGAGTTGCGAGAAGTTGAGGCCGGCGCGGAAGCCGTAATGCAGCTCCTGGGCTTCCATTGCGGCGACGGCCAGCAGGGCCGTCAGACAGGTCAGTGCGATGCGCTTCATGAGCGGGTTGGTTTTGCCCGCAAGGGCTGTGGTCAATAGTTCTTTTCTTTGCAGTCCTTTACGACTATGGCGGCAAAGATACTCACAGGCATCCTCGTTGTGGCAGCGCTCTGGCTGCTGGCCAACATTTTCACGACGGCGTGGCAGTCGCGCTTCATCTTTCGCACGTCGCGCCTGCCGGCAAACCATGTCTTCCGCTTTGCGGTGCCCTTCGAGGAGGTGTGGCTTGACCGCCCCGAGGGCGTGCGGCTGCACGGCCTGTGGTTTCGGGCACCGGGCAGCCGGGGCCTGATACTCTACTTTCACGGCAACAAAGGCCACGTGGGGCGCTGGGGCCACCTGCACTGGCAGTTCCGGCGCTGGGGCTACGACCTGATGCTGTTCGACTATCGCGGCTATGGCCGCAGCACCGGCAGGCTGCACGGCCATGCCCGCGAGGCCGACCTGCTCGACGATGCACTGGCCATGTACGACCGGGCCGCGGCACATTACGCGCCCGAGCGCATCGTGGTCTTCGGCCGCTCGATGGGGACGGCCTTTGCCACCCGGGTGGCCCGGGAGCGGCCGGTGCGTGGCCTGGTGCTCGAGGCGCCCTTTCGCAGCATGCCCGAGCTGTTCCGCTCGTGGTGGAAGCTGCCGCCGGCCCTTTTCCGCTTCCGCTTTCGCTTCGACAACGAGGCGCGCCTGCCTGCCGTACAGGCACCTGTGCTCATCGTCCACGGCACGGCCGACGAGCTGGTGCCTTTTTCGCACGGCGCCTTTCTGGCTTCCGCCAAAAAAGGGACGACCTTTGTGCCCGTGCCCGAAGGCGGGCACCACCACCTGTGGTTTTTCGACCGCTATCAGGAGGCGGTGCGCGATTTTCTCGAAGAAATTCACGAGCCGTGAAATGTGTTCAGTGCCATCCGGCCCCGGAATTTCCGCAACCCGTTGATCCAAAAAATCTGACCCATGGCCCGACGCAACAAGCTGGAGAAATTTGCCGAGCTGCGCACCTTTCCGCACGTGTACGAAAACTTCGACATGAAGGAGCCGCAGCTCTTTCGCCAAGGCCAACCCGTTGAGATGCGGGGGCGCTGGCACGCCCATTTTGGCGACAGCCACCCCATCACGCTCGAGCTGGCCTGCGGGCGCGGCGAGTACACGGTGGGGCTGGCCCGCATGTTTCCCGATCGCAATTTCATCGGCGTGGACATCAAGGGCGCGCGCATCTGGAAAGGGGCGCGCATCGCGCTGCAGGAAGGGCTGACCAATGCGGCTTTCCTGCGCACGCGCATCGAGCTGATCGACCGGTTCTTCGCGCCGGGCGAGGTGGCCGAGATCTGGATCACGTTCCCCGATCCTTTCCTGCGCAAGAGCAAGGCCAATCGCCGCCTCACCTCGGCCCGCTTCCTGGAGCGCTACCACCGCATCCTGGCGGCGGGCGGCGTGGTGCACCTGAAAACCGACGAGCCGCTGCTCTACGCGTTCACCCTCGAGGTGCTGGCCGACAACCCGCACTTCGCCCTCGAATATCACGACGACGACATTTATGCCAGGCCCTTGCCCACGCCCGAGTTGGAGCTCAAGACCTACTACGAGCACATGCACCTCGCAGCGGGCAAGACGATCAAGTACGTGCGCATGCGGCGCAAGGATTGACCATACCTCAATTTCCGCTCAGCGGTCGGATCCAGATGTTGCGGTAGGCGACGGGATTGCCGTGGTCTTGGAGGCGCAGCGGCAGCTTGTCGGGATGGGGTGCGTACTTCGGCTCGCCGATCCAGACGGTGGGACCCTTCACCTCGACGTGGTTGTGGATGAGCACGCCGTTGTGGAAAACCGTGAAGAAGGCGGGCTGCTCCACGCTGCCGTCGGCACCGAAGCGCGGCGCCGTGAAGATGATGTCGTACGATTGCCACTCGCCCGGCGGGCGGCAGGCGTTGACCAGAGGGATGTGCTGCTTGTAGATGGCGCCGGCCTGTCCGTTCGAGTAGGTGCGGTTGCGATATGAGTCGAGCACCTGCACCTCGTACAGCCCCATGAGAAACACGCCGCTGTTGCCGCGGGCCTGCCCTTCGCGGCCGGCCGTGTCCACGGGTGTCTTCCATTCGATGTGGAGCTGCACGTCGCCGAAGGCCATGCGCGTCTGGATGTCGCCCGTGCCGGCCTTGACGACCAGCACGCCTTCGGTCACCTGCCAGGGCGCCGGCCCGCCATCGACGCTTTCCCACTGGTCGAGGCCCGAGCCGTCGAACAGCACGATGGCATCGGAAGGGGGCAGCGTCCACAGGCCGGGCGTGACGACGGGCGGCACGGGCTCCCACACTTCGGTCTTGCGCGAGGCTTCGAGCCTGCGCTGGAATGCTTCGTTGTCCTGGGCGGCGAGCAGGGAAGGAGTGCCCAGCAGCACGATGGCAAAGAAGAGCAGTCGGGTCATGGAGTGTGTTTTTTCACATTGAGCTTGCTGCCAGAATCGGTATTTGCCTCGCGCAAAGCCGTGACGGCCCTACGATTCGCTCCGATGTGTCTGGTGGATAAGTTGTTAGTGCTTCCGTATCGCGCCTTGCGCGTCACAGCCTGCTCCCGAAGGCTCGGAGCCTGTTCCGTTCTTATCGGAAACGAGCTGCGACGCATTCAGGGTCGTTTCGGACTTTTTTGCCGCAAGCTCAATGTTCGCTTTTTCAAATACTCGACGTCATCAGCAGGTCGAGGTCGGTGAAGTTCATGCCGAAGCGGCGGGCCAGGTGCTCGTTGGTCACGCGCCCCTTGAAGGCGTACACGCCGTGGCGCATGCCGCCGTCGATGTAGAGCAGTTGTTCGATGCTGCCCGAGTTGCCGGCTTTGAGCAGTATGGGCGTCAGGATGTTGCTGATGGCGATGGAGGCGGTGCGCGCCACCCGCGAGGGGATGTTGGGCACGCAGTAGTGGATCACGCCGTGCTTGATGAAGGTGGGCTTGTCGTGGCTGGTCACTTCTGATGTTTCGAAGCAGCCGCCCTGGTCGATACTCACGTCGATGATCACCGAGCCTCGCTTCATGTTCATCACGATCTCTTCGGGCACGATGATGGGAGTGCGCCCCGTCATGGAGTGCACCGCACCGATGGCCACGTCGGCGGTGAGCAGTTCTTTTTCGAGCTGTTGGGGGTTGAAGGTGCTGGTGTTGAGCTGGCGCCCCACGTGGCGCTGCAGGCGCATCAGCTTGTACACGTTGTTGTCGAAGATGCGTACTTCGGCGCCCAGGCCCAGCGCCACGCGCGTGGCAAATTCGGCCACCACGCCTGCACCGAGGATGACCACCCTGGCCGGCGGCACGCCCGACACGCTGCCCAGCAGTACGCCGCGCCCGCCCTGGGTGTTGCTCAGCAGCTCGGCTGCCGTCAGCATGGCACTGTAGCCCGCAATTTCGCTCATGATGCGCACGATGGGCAGGCCGCCGCTCTCGTCCTTGATGTAGTCCATGGCCAGGGCGATGACCCGCTTTTCGAGCAGTTTTTCCATCCATTCCTGCGTGACGATGGGAATGTGTATGGGCGAGATGATGACCTGGCCGGGCTGCATCAGCTCTATCTCTTCGATGGTGGGCGGTGCGACCTTCAGCACGACGTTGGCCTGGAACACCTGCTCGCGCTCGTAGGCGATTTCCGCGCCCGCCTCCGAGAAGTTGTGGTCGGTGTAGTTGGCCTTTTTGCCGGCACCGGTCTCCACCAGCACGCGATGACCGTGGCCCACCAGCGTGGCTACCGAGGCCGGCACCAGAGCCACCCGCTTTTCCTGCAGCGTGGTCTCATGTGGAATGCCGATGAACAGCTTGCTGGCCTTGACCGGTATTTCCAGTGTTTCGGCCTGGGGCTGATACAGCCCCTCGGTGAGATGTGGAGGGATGGGTATCTTCTTCTTTTCGGGTTCACTCATATGACCGTGCTTCAATAATGCCTGGCGCAATTCAATTCAGGACGCTCTGACGATGGACAATGGTGTTTGCGGAAGCAAAGGCTTGATGCAAATTGTTGACTATCAATTCACCTTCGCCGACGGGTTTCCCAAACCCCTATGTGGCAGGCACAAAAAACGATACGGCCACGCCGGACCGTTTCGACCTGCCAGGGCCCTGCCATCGGGCAGCATGCCCTCTTCTTCGCTTACAAAAATAGGATTTTCCGGCCGGAACCCTCGCTGTGCTCGATGCGCACGGCCACCACGTCGTCGGGCAACAGCGACTCGACCAGCTCGGGCCATTCGATGAACAGGTAATACGGATCGAACAACATGTCTTCGAGGTCGAGCGCCAGTGCTTCCTCGAGCGTGCGGATGCGGTACAGGTCGAGATGGTGTATCGGCTCGTGCTGGCCTTCAGGCGTGGTGCGCACGTACTCGTTCACGAGAGCAAAGGTTGGGCTGGTCACCGCGTCGGCCACGCCGAGCGCGCGACACAGGGCCTGGATGAGTGTCGTCTTGCCCGCGCCCAGGTCGCCCTGGAACACCCATTTGCGGCGCGTGCCGGCCAACTCGAGCAACGTAGGGGCCAATGCCGCCAGTTCTTCCGGGCTATTTGCTGTAAATGTCTTTATTTCGCTCTCGTGCATAGGGCCGGATTTTTATGGGGCGCCTGTTGTCCGTCACAGCACTTTTGCCTTTCGGCAAATGCCGCCGCGCAGGGCAATGCGCTCGCAAATTTCGCATTTTGCGCGGAAGCGGAGGAGAGAGGAGTGAGGAGAGAGGAGTGAGGGAGCGATTGAGGTAGTGACGCACGGCAGTGCGTCTGACGGCAGTGCGTCTGCCTGTTCGGGAATTTTTGACGACGGATATTGAGGAGAAGAGTGAGGAGTGAGGGAGCGACAGAGTGACAGCGTGCGGGTGGGCCGATGGCACCGATTTGACCATCAAAACCGGAATTCACACATTTCGAGTACCAACCTATGAGCAAAACGAAAAAAGCCATCATCTCGGGTGCCGGCTTGGTGGGCAGCCTGTGGGCCTTGCTGCTGGCACGTCGGGGCTATGAAGTGGACGTGTACGAACGCCGCGACGACGGCCGCAAGCGTGGCTTCATCGGCGGGCGCAGTATCAACCTGGCGCTGAGCGACCGCGGCTGGCGCGCCCTTGAGAAGGCCGGCATCCGGCAGCAGATCGAAGCAATGGCCATCCCCATGTATGGCCGCATGATCCACCACGAAGACGGCAGCCTGGCCTTTCAGCCCTACGGCCTCGAGGGCCAGGCCATCTGGTCGGTGTCGCGGGGCGGACTCAACCTGGCCCTCATCGATGCGGCCGAACAGCACGAACGCGTCCGTTTCCACTTTCGCGAAAAGACGATCGGCCTCGATCTGGAGCAGAATGCCCTGATCACCGAGCGCCAAGGCGCGCGGCAGCGCCACGAAGCGCCGCTCGTCTTCGGCGCCGATGGCGCCTTCTCGGCCGTGCGCGGCACGCTCATGAAAACGCCGCGCTTCAACTACTGCCAGGAGTATCTGGCACACGGATACAAGGAGCTCACCATGCCACCGGCTGCCGACGGCACGCACCGCCTCGAACCCAATGCCCTCCACATCTGGCCGCGCCACCAGTTCATGCTCATCGCCCTGCCCAACCGCGACGGCAGTTTCACCTGCACGCTCTTCTTGCCCTTCGAGGGCGAGGTGTCGTTTGCCCAACTGCAGCACGAGCGAGATGTGCGCATCTTCTTCGACAGGTATTTCCCCGATGCCGTGCCGCACCTGCCGGCCCTCACCGAAGCGTTTTTCGACAACCCCACCGGCACGCTCGTCACCATCCGCTGCAGCCCTTGGCACTACCGCCACCGCGTGCTGCTCATCGGCGATGCGGCCCACGCCATCGTGCCCTTCTACGGGCAGGGCATGAACGCCGGTTTCGAAGATTGCTCAATCCTCGACGACCTGCTCGATACCCATGGCGACGACTGGCAGACCGTCATCGGGCAGTTCAATGCCACCCGCATCCGCGACGGCCACGCCATCGCCGACCTGGCCCTGCGCAACTTCGTCGAGATGCGCGACCGCGTGGCCGACCCGCGCTTCCTTTTGCGCAAGCAAATCGAAAAATACCTCCACGAGCGCTTCCCCGACCAGTTCATCCCCATCTACTCGATGGTCACCTTCAGCCATTTGCCCTACCACCTGGCCCTCGAGCAGTGGGAGCGCCAGGACCGACTGTTCGACGAGATCCTGGCCATTTCCGGCATCGACGATGACTGGGAAGCGCACACCGAAGAAATCGAAGCGGTATTCAGGCGTTGGGCTGAGCAGCATCGGCAGGGAACGTGATTCCCCGCAGGAGGGGCGCCTTGCTGTGCCACCGCCTGTCAGACCGGCATCGGACCATGTGTTCCGGTGTCGGTCTGTCATTTTGCGGAAGCACAGAGTCGCAGCATGCCCTTTGCATATTTTTTACAAATGCAAAACTCGAGTTAAACCCTTGTCATTCTGGCAGTTGATTGGAGCGGTGGCATTACCATTGCGGCACCACGCGATGATGTAATCAAGGTGTTTTTGCGCAAACAAAAAAGGAGGAAATCATGAACAAGCAATTGTGGATGACGGCGCTGGTGGCATTTGGCGTGACCGCCCTGACCATCGGAGCCTATGAGCTGCTGCTCGACAAGGACGAGCAAGTCGTACGCATCGAACACGTAGACGGCACGCCCGCCAAAGGAGTGATGTACGCTGCCGATGAAAACGGCGAGCTGGTGCCGCTCGACTTTACGGGTACGGCAGAAAAGGTGGTGAACGCCGTGGTACACATCAAATCGACGATCACCTTCCGCGCCGATGAAGATCCCATGGCGCGCATGCCCGAATTCTTCGACCCGTTCCGCGAGTTTTTCGGCGATCCACATGGCGACAGTCCCTTTGGGCCGTTCTTCCGCTTCGAGCGGCCGCGCGGGCAGAAGGGGCCACAGGTGCGCGTGGGCACCGGCTCGGGCGTCATCATCAGTGAAGACGGCTACATCGTCACCAACAACCACGTGGTGGCCGAAGCCGACGACATCGAGGTGACGCTGCACGACAACCGCACCTTCAAGGCCACCGTCGTGGGCACCGACCCCAGCACCGACATTGCCGTGATCCGTATCAAGGCCGACGACCTGCCCGCCCTGCCGTTTGGCGACAGCGACAAGGTGCGCGTGGGCGAGTGGGTGCTGGCCGTGGGTAACCCCTTCGGGCTGACCTCAACAGTGACGGCGGGCATCGTCAGCGCCAAGGCGCGCAACATCAACATCCTGCGCGACCAGTTCGCCGTGGAGAGCTTCATCCAGACCGATGCCGCCATCAACCCGGGCAACAGCGGCGGCGCCCTCGTCGATCTGGCCGGCAACCTCATCGGCATCAACTCGGCCATTGCCAGCCCCACGGGCGCCTATGCCGGCTATGGTTTCGCCGTGCCGGCCAACATCGTCAAGAAGGTGGTGGCCGACCTGATCGAGTACGGCGTGGTGCAGCGCGGCGTGCTGGGCGTCATGATCCGCTCGGTGGACGGCAACTTCGCCAAAGAGAAAGACCTGGCCGTGACGACGGGCGCTTACGTGGACAGCCTGCTCGAAAACAGTGCTGCCGGCGATGCCGGTATCAAGCCCGGCGACGTCATCGTGGCCGTCAACGATCAGGAAGTGAAGTCGTCGCCCGAGCTGCAGGAACTCATCGCGCGCCATCGCCCGGGCGACAAGGTGCGCATCAAAGTCAACCGCTTCGGCAAGGAGCTCACCTTCGACGTGACGCTGCGCAACCATCAGGGCGACCTCGGGCTGGTGTCGCGCGCGCAGGACGACGTGCTGCAGGTG